>JAFTPS010000002.1 GCA_017463185.1 Alphaproteobacteria bacterium | reverse complement strand
GATAATAATTTCCTGACAGAGTGCCAAAACGCTGCTAACGAGGCGATGATTAAAGTATGTGGCGATACGGAAAACTGCAACGGACTCGCAGTAGATGATAACATCGGTGCAAGATCGCTTGAATATAAAATTTGTGAGTATGCAATGTCCGACAACAGTCTGGATGTTGACTATGCCAAATGTCGCACGGATATTTCCCAGATTCAGGATAATGAATTAGGACGTATAGAGGGCTCGTTATCAGCGGAATTGGGACCGGTGACACCGTTCGCCGGGGTTCTGGATGGAACTATCTATTGGGAAGCGGTTGAGGTGGGTGATGACGGCCGTTTAAGCAGTGTTGATGAATATGTGGCCAAAATTGATGCCAGTGGTATGAGCGAAAAACAAAAAGACCGCGTGAAATCAGAACTGGCGGTATTGCAGGCGAATATTGATGCGGCAATCAACGCGATAGAAGCGGATCCGACCGTGCAATACTGTATGACGGGACGTGAAGTCCAGGGAATGAAACGCAGTGATGGTGATGGTAAAACCACCCGTACCCGTATTGGTGAAAAATCCGCGGATGCGGCGCGTTTCCCGGAATTGACGAAACAAATGCGTTCCATTATTGCGACGGCGGCCCTGAAAGTAGCCAAAGATAATTATTACAAGAAGTATGACGAATTAAATGCAAAAATGTTGACTGATTATGCAAAGTTGGGCGAACGTATGGCGGAAATCCAGGGGGAAAACGCACTGGATGCGCGTCGTGAAATCGCGCGTCAGGCGTGCGTCAGTTTTGCCGAGGCATCAGTTTTACCAAAATCGCCAGATCCACCGAAATCTGCGTTTGGTAAGATTTTGGGGGCGGTGGCACTGGTTGGTGCTGCGGTTGCTATACCGTTTACGGGTGGCTTGTCAGCAGTAGCAGTTGGTGGTTTTGTTTCAGCTTCAAGTGGTGTTGCAGTTGCGGCAGCTGGGGTTGGTGTAGCGGCAATAGGGCTGGCTGGGAATGCCGGTGGCGGCGGTGGCAGCGGTGATGCAACGGGCATACAACGTGATTTAATTGGTTCAAAACAATTAAATCAATGGAACTATAAGGAAACAATCACATCAACATTTGAATGGGAAACACTTAAATGTGAAAAATGTGTTCGTTCGCAAAATTGTTCAAAAACTAAACGCCCACTGTTTGGCAGTGCATATTGTAAAACCTGGGGCGCGGAGAAAAATACCTGTTCCACAACCCAGTTCTAAAAAATCCCCCTATGTCCACCCACGCAAACATTTGTTTGCGCGGGGCCCGGATGGGGGATTTTTTTAGTGAAAAGAGAATAGGCATAAGGCATATATAGTGGTTAGTGTAAGTGGTTAGTGTAAGTGGTTAGTGGATAGTGGTGGAATACATAAAAAGTTATTAGTTATTGGTGTGTTTCTTTGTCATTGCGAGCGAACGCGCTTGCCATACGAAGCCTTGGCGTAGTGTGGTGGCAATCCAGTAAAATAAAATAAAATCAAATAATGTCCACTGCCCACATCAGGCCCCAGGCGGTGAGGATTGAGGGATTCTATTTTATTGACTTTTTGGGATTTTTAATATAGAATTCGCGCTGGTATGTACGTTTTGTGCATGACCATTTGGCGAAAATGATAAACTAAGCTAAAAGGAAACATAGATGATTGAAAAAAATTGGATGACCTTGATTAAGCCAAAAAAGCTGACAATCAAGACAGATGAACATAATCCGAACATTGCAACATTGGTCGCAGAACCACTGGAAAAAGGTTTTGGTTTGACATTGGGGACCGCGTTGCGTCGCGTATTGTTGTCTTCATTACAGGGGTGTGCGCCAATCTATATTAAAATTGATGGTGTTCAGCACGAATTTTCTAGTATATCTGGTGTACGCGAAGATGTTACTGATATTATCTTGAATTTGAAAGGGGTTTATTTTAAAGCTCTGACAGAGGGGCAGCACAAAGCATATTTGAAAGTTAAAGGTCCAGCTGTTGTGACGGCCGGTATGATTGAAACATCAGGCGGTGTAGAAGTTATGAACAAAGATGTTGAAATCTGCACATTGGATAAGGGGGCAAACCTGGATATGGAAATCACATTGGCTACGGGGCGTGGCTATGTACCGGCGTCTGCACACGCAGATGGTTTGCCATTGGGTGTGATTCCGGTTGATTCTATTTTCTCGCCAATTTTGAATGTGGCCAGTGATGTTTTGCCAACCCGTGTTGGTCAATCCACAGACTATGACAAATTGGAATTGACGGTTAAAACAAATGGTTCTGTATCGCCAGAGGATGCAATCGCATTCGCGGCTCGTATCTTGACGGACCAGTTGGTTGTCTTTATCAACTTTGAAGATCCTGCACAAATCAACGCGCCAAGCGAAGAAGAAAAGTCTAAGGATGCTTTGCCGTTTGACCCGAAATTGTTAAAGCATGTTGATGAATTGGAATTGTCGGTTCGTGCAAATAATTGCCTGAAAAATGACAAAATCAACTGGCTGGGTGAATTGGTACAAAAGACCGAAGCGGATATGTTGAAAACACCAAACTTTGGTCGTAAGTCTTTGAACGAAATCAAAGTCCAATTGGAAGCAATGGGACTGGGCCTAGGGATGGAAGTACCGGGTTGGCCACCAGAAAATATTGCGGAATTGGCCAAGAAGTACGAAGACCCCTACAAATAAATTAATTTCTGTGGACGCCTGTTGGCGTTCACAGATTCCTCGTGTATGTCCAATACACGTCGGAACTGTGGAACACCAACAATCATCACACATAAATTAATTTCTTGCCCTGCAAGGAATTTTGTGGATTTTTTCTTGCATTTTGCGGGAATTTATATAAAATAAAGCGAATTTTAATCCCACAGTGCTGGCAATGTTGTCAGGTTGTGGCGTCTCAAAGAATCCCACCGTGTGGTGGGCTGAAACAACTAAAAGGAGTAATTGATGAGACATATGAAAGCAGGTCGCACATTTAATCGCGATACGAATGCACGCAAGGCCTTGTTTATTGGTTTGGCTAAAAACTTGGTTGAAAAAGAACAGATTAAAACTACTTTGCCAAAGGCAAAAGATTTGCGCAGTGTTGTTGAAAAATTGATTACTCGTGCCAAGGTTGATTCTGTTGCAAATCGTCGTTTGACTGCGTCTGAATTGGGCAACAGCAGTGCCGCAACCGTTAAAAAGTTGTTTGAAGTGTTGGGGCCACGCTATGCAAATCGTAATGGTGGTTATACACGCGTGTTAAAGGCAGGTTTCCGCTATGGCGACGCGGCACCAATGGCTATTATTGAATTGGTTGACCGTGACGAAAATGCGAAAAAGGTTGTAAAGCCAGCCGCAACAGAGGAAAAGGCAGCAGAAGAAAAAGTTGCCGCAAAATCTGAGAAAGCCCCAAAGGCAACAACAGCAAAAATAGAGAAAGATGCGCCAAAGGCAGCAAAAGCGTCCACCGCGACCAAGACCGCGGCGGTTCGTAGACGAGCTACAGGCAAATAATTAAAAAATCCCGCTTTGCGGGATTTTTTAATTCCAAGAAAAAGTTTTTTTATGGGGGATTGTGATGAAGATATGTTTATTTATATTGATAATGGTGGTGGTGGGGATATTTTTTTCTTTCTGGATGGGGACACGGGTGGGGCGTGTTCAGTGTAATGCCCAGATAGCCCAGGCCAATGCGACATATCAATCGGAAATAATAAATTTAAAGGAAAAAATAAATGCGGAAACTTTTAATGTTGGGTTGCGTGATATTCGTCGCATCCTGCGCGAAAAATACTCAATTGCCGAATAGTGTTTGTGCGCCGATTGTGTGCACGCCAATTTATGGTCGGGCAGGGGACTGGGATGTTATAAGTGATGATTTGGCGCGCAATATTTATCGGCATAACAAAATGTGTGCAGAATATAACGAATATTGACATTTTGCTGTTTTTGTATTATATGTAACTGAGATGATAAAAAGTGATGCACCATTAGTTCAGGTCCAGGATGTCGCCCGTGTAAAGCACAGGGGACTGACGGGTTTTTTGCGTCATAATTGGTCGCGCAATCCAAATGTTTTAAAACGCATTATTTATAACACGGATGTGTCTCCATATCTGGGGGCGTTGCCGCCCGAATTGCGGAATCAAGTCCCACGGGAACATATTGCTGCAATAACAGCCGAATTTCGTGAATGTCTGGAAAATTGGTTGATAAAGAATATTTTTGATTTGCGTGAAATGAAGATGGACCAGCACTATGAAATTCCTGAAATAGGTAATTTATTTGGGACCAAGTGTACTTTATTTGCGCGTGGTGTAAATGTTTATCGGGTCAATCCGTGGTCTGGATTATTGGGGTTTGTGTGTAAATTGTCTTTCCCGGAAATAAATGCACATTATGCGCTGAAATTGTATTATAACAATGTATCTGAATTTACGCGCTATTCCCACGGTCCGTGGTTTGAGGCAGCCACTGCCCTGGCCGCAGGTTTGGCTGAGCCGCGTGATAATGTACCGATGTATATGGCATCGCTGAAATATGAAAAATATTTGTTGTCCGCCTGGGCTGGTGACGAAGATAAAAATCCGGCACGTGATAATTTGAATAAAATTTTTGTCACCCGTGACGAAGAAGCCGAGTCGCGTAATCTGCGGGCTGGGCGACGGATTGACTGGGGCGAAACATATATGACCAGTTATGGTGATATGCCATATCGTGCGCGCAAAGTTTATCGCCAGGTTATGAATCGGGATATGACGGCGGTTTGCAAGTCATTGCACCAGGCGTGTGATTCGTTGGCACGGCGGGATATTGCGCGTGGTGTTGAATTGGCGCGATTGATTGCCTGGTACGATGATGATTACAAAATTCTGGACTTTATAAATCGGATTAAACAGCGATAATTATTTGTCCATCAAAATTCCAACCAGTTTCTTTACGATTTTGGCACTTTGTGGGTCGCCAGATGGTGCGTATTCCACAAATTCAAAACTGTATGCGTCGCTAAATTCGCGAACAAAATATTCGCCGGCGGCAACACTTATTCCGTTTTCGGCCGGTACCAGGACGTCGCGGAAATATTTCGGGTCAATTGCATCAAAGTCAAATGATACCACAAATGGACGTGCGTCTATGTTGCGACGAATATCACGCACCGCTGTGACCCAGGATTCCGGGGATTGTAATTCATCAGCGGTGCGAATGAATATGTTGTTTTTGCGGGCAAATTCTATTTCCGCGGGTTCATAAGAGCGTGTGCCCAAATAAAACAAGTTTTCTGGTTTTAATGATGGTTTATTTTGCTGTAATGTTAGCCACCGTGCGTCGCCCGTTCCCAACAGGGCGCGAACATTTGTCCCATGTGGTGCACCAGATGCCTGGGCAATGGCGGATTTGGGCGTATGAATGTCCAAATGTGCGTCTATATAGACCAGGCACAAATCATCATCCGGCATACGATCGCGCAGGGCCGCAAAATGTCCATAGTTCACCGAATGGTCGCCCCCAATCATAATGTGCCGGTCATCGGGTGTGGCGGCATAAATTTTGCGCTGGATATTAAAGTTTTCACCAAATCGGTCGTTCGCGCACAGGGTAGGGTCAAACGGGTCGGCAATAACCGTGGTCCAGTCTGCGTTTGGAAACATTTCTTTGATTGCGGCTGGGGCCAGGGCGGGACCACCCTCTATCGCGGTGCGCAGGCATCCGCGACCATATTCAATACCCATAATATTATTCATTATAAGACTCCACTATACTTTCGGCGGCATTTTTGATTTTTTGTAATGATTGCTCGTATGTTTCGCAATCGCGTGCAATTTCAGACCGATATGCATCACGCAGGTTTGCCGTCATATATGAACACCCGCGCAAATGCTGGACACAGTATTCGTGGCCCGTGTTAAAGGCCGTTTGACCGCGGACGCGACTTTCTGTGCCCGCCCAGTTTATATCCAGCGCGTTTTCCAGATTAGTCCAGGAATTTTCGCCCCTGTATTTTCCGACGGTGTCCATCCAATATTCGTTCATTTCTGCGTCCGTCCATTGGTTGGTTGCCTGCAGGGCAAAAATTTGGTCTATCAGGTTGGTAATAGATGTCTGGTATACTGCGTCAATCTGGGATAATTTTGAACTGCAATAACAGCGATTGTATGCGGTATCTTCGCGCAGGCAATAATCGTTCATGCATTCTGTATAATCCGCCAGGCATCGGGCGGATGTAATGCGTGCGCTGTTGCTGGTTGGTGTGTTGGCAGCATTCGTTGCCGCACGCGTCAGATATGAATTATCACCACGCGTTGTGCGCCCGCGTGCAACAACATTGCGTGTGCCCCCAGATGTTCCGGTTGTGGCCGTGCGTGCGGTGGTTGTGCCACGGCGTGCGACCGTACGGCGATTTGTTGATGTGGGGGTGCCAACATTTGTGGTACTGGTCGCCACACGTGCGGTGGTCGCAGGCTGGGCGGTGTTTGATTTTTTTGCACTGCGCGATACGACGCGACGGTCGGCGGACATTTTTTTCGTTTTAACAATTGTATCAATGGGGCTGGTTGATTGCGAAGTGGTGACCCCGGGATTCAGGTCTGTGCGCATTTGATTGCTCAGGTAAGGGTACATATAATTATAGTTGTATCCGGTTGTGTTGGTCAGCCGCGCATCACGCGACATAGCCCATGCACCAGTCGTTATAGTCCAGAATATAATAAAAAACCGAAATCTTCCTTTCATTACCTATATCATAGAAAACTTACCCAAATCAAACAAGCATAAAGTGATGGAAATATGGGTTGGATTGTGTCGTTGTCACTTTGGCGTATTCTTTCGCCCTTTTTTTGGGGAAATTAAAAACCGCCGCAAATGCGACGGTTTGAATTTTCTGGTCGGGGCGAAAGGATTCGAACCTTCGACATCTTGCTCCCAAAGCAAGCACTCTACCAGACTGAGCTACGCCCCGAAACGAACTCTATTATAACAGCATTTTTTGCAAATGCAAATTTTTATATCAGGTTTGATTAGAATTTTGTTTTGTTGTGTGTATTTCGCGAAACGGGGTGGGTGATTTAATTTGTGTGACAGTTTTTTCTTGCTTTTAGAGATAAGAATACAATCTTGGGTTGAAAAAGCATTTTTGTGCAAATTTATTCTTGCGCTGGATTAGTTTTTATGAAATAATTCAACCACGTTTTGAAAGTTGTCCTAATAAATAACAGGGGGAGAGAGAAATGAATCATACGACAATATGGTTGGCAATACGTCGGCTGGCAAAATCGCGTGGATTGAGTTGTTCTGGCTTGGCACGATTTAGTGGACTGGATTCCACTACATTTAATAAAAGTAAAGAATTTAGTTCCGATGGTACACCGCGTTGGCCATCATGTGCAACCATTGCCAAGATTATAGATGCGACCCATATCTCATTGGGCGAATTTGCCCAGTTCCTGGAACCAGACAATGAAAATTATTAGTGGGTAGTGTAAGTGGTTAGTGGATAGTGGTGGAATACATATAACTAATTTTATGTGTTCCGCCATTATTTTCATTTTTCCCTTTATCTTTTTCGCAATTCAATGTAGAATAATTTTTGAATTCAACAGGGATGTTGGTTCAGGGACGTAAGAAATCCTTTATAAGAGTAATGTATGTAAATACATTAAAAATCCGACTGGGCAAAATGTTTAGCGCGGATGCGCTTTTTATTTTGCATATATGCCCGACCTTGTTTTTTGGTCGGGGGGCCTGTGGCTATACAACAGGGGTAACCCAAAGGCCACAGGGGTCATTCTCTTATATGATTTTCTTAACCTCCCGACCGTCAATTCCATTGGCGGTTTTGTTTTTGTTTAACAAATACAAAAAAGGGAATTGAGAAATGAAAACATATATCTGTGCGATGATGATGGTGGGCTTCTTTATAAATAATGCTATGTCAGCAGAATGTACCGTAATTGACCCTGCTAGTTCTGAGATTGAATATTCTGCGCCGGCTGGATGTTCCGGAATTACCAGGGTTATAATTTGTCCAGATGCAACATATTATGATTGTCCATCTTGTGTGGGTGGAATTGCCAGTATCTATTCATATCAGACAAAAACGGTTACTATATCGCCGAATGAAAGCTATTCCTATGGAACATGTTCCAGTGGTATTGTGGGTGTGGCAAAATGTTTTGCGGGATATTTTGGAAATGGTGCAACTTGTACAAAGTGTTCAACTGCGACTGGTGATGATTCAGCTACTAGTGCTGCGGGCAGTATAGTTATTACATCGTGTTATATTCCATCTGGCAACAGTTTTTCTGATAGTAGTGGCAGTGGTGTATATACCGGTAATTGTTATTATAGTAAATAAAAAATGCGCCAATGGCGCATTTTTTTAGGCATAGATGGTGGTTAGTGGTGCTAGGTATTGGTTGTTAGTCATTAGTATTTTCTTCTTTATTGTCATCCAGTGGTTTGTTCGGGCCCTGCAAAAATTAAAAATTTTTGTGGGCGATGCTCCTGGTGTCCAGGTCATAGAATCATTATCCACTAACCTCTTACTAATAACTTATTTCTTGTCGCGGATGATTTTCCACCATTTTTTTGCAGTCCCTGATGCATTTTTCCACAGTTTGGTTATATCACCTTTCATCTGTTGACCAATACTGTCATTGATAGAACCACCCAATTTCTGGGCCAGGGATTGGGCCTGATTTGCAAAATACCAGGTCAATGCACCAACCAATAATGTTATCCAAAATCCTTGGTTTTCAATTGTTGGCACGTTTGATGACAGATTTGTGCTTATTGTCCCTGACATCATTGCGGTACAGAATGCAATTACAATAGACAACGATACAAAGAATATGGCGGCGTTTATAAATCTCTGAATCTGTGATTGCAAATTTTCGACCTTAAACAGTCCTAAGAATTGATTAAATATATCGCCTGCTATACCTTTGTAAGATGTTTTACCAATTGTTTCGGCAATTGCGGTAAATGGTAACATTAAAACCCCCAGAAACAGGTCCGCAATTACCCCCAATGCCATAAACATAAATTTCCACGCAACACTTATAAACATCACGATAAATACAATACCAACAGCAAATGTAAAAGCACTGTTCCCAATACCTGCCTTTATCCATTCCCAGCCCGCTGCAATTGCTGTATAGCAAAATCCAGACATACGGGATGGCAGGCACATTAAATCGGCTGCATTTGTTCCAGTCATAATATTATTATCGCTGATATGTGTCACGGCATATTCACGAATTGCGCCACATGTATCGGGCAGGCTGACACCCGCACTTTGTGATACCGCATTCAATATTAAATCAGATAATACCGTTGCCACCGATATAATAGGGCCCATTATCCACATAAATATTCGTGCCGGTCCAAAACGCAAGACAATAATCCATATAGCAATAATCGCACCTTTTTTTACAATATCCTGGGCCAGTTTCATAACATCGCCTTTGCCACTGGTCATCATATTGTATGTTTCAAATACAATCCAAAATGCATATGCTATTATAATAAATATTATTACAAAACGTACCAACGATGAATCCAGAACATCGCCAACAAACGACATTGCATTCATAAACATCAGTCCGATTTTTGCCTCTATCGGGACATAGTCATCCACCAACTGGGTTATATAACTGCCCTGGAATTCATCAATATCTCGTGCCATATTCCCAATCAGTAATTGACGGTTGTTTTCGGTCGCCCAGGTTCCAAAATCACCAATGTCTGCCATTGGTAAATTGGCCGACGCGCCAAGTGCTTCTAATGGTGGCAATAACAGAAACAGCCCCAATATAATTCTTGATAAAAATTTACTAATTTTTTTTATCAATTTTTCTAACCTTTTTTACCAATGGCCTTAGTTATTTTTTCTGCAATCTGAACGGGGGCGTGCCAAACCTTTTTCCCCAGATCGTATGTCCACGCGCCAAAATCAAATTTTTCGCCGGATGACAAATTGGTGTTTTCACCAGGAATTGGCAATTTTACAGTCCCTGCTGGTAATAATTTATCAATACGTGGTGCGATGGCATAGTAATATAAAATAAACAGTCCCAGCATCATCAATAAAAATTCTAGCCCATTATCCAGAAAATCAAATGCGTTGGGATAGGTGCGCTCTACCTCTGCACGGCGGGCGGTAAAGCAATCTTTGAATTTATCCGCGTCCATTTCACCATCGCTCAATGCCACACGTTCACAGGTTGAAAAAACATTCATAACAGATAAAGTCTGGGCGTCTGGGTTTTCAGCATGCACACCCATCATCGGTGGCAAAATTGCGTTATATCCATCCGTTGGACCGGGGAAAAATGTATCTGCGGTATAGGATACGGTCGCATATATTATCATCACCTTTAATGTAATTGCGACTATGCGTATCGCAGATGATGTTATCATATCTATTGCATTTTTTACCAATCCGCTGGCTAATTTCCACGTTCCTTCAAATGCTGTGGCTGCTAATAACAAAGGCATAAATATTATTATAAATATCAATTTGAACACAACGGATAGAATTTGGAAAAATAAATCAAATCCAATAACCAGGAACATTAAAACCAATACCAATCCTGCGACCCAGGTAAATATTCCGCCACCCATCCCCAACCACGAATAATTCATCAACGAAAAACCACCCGCAGCACCAGCCAGCATCACACTGTTTATATTGCCCATTACGCACATAAAAGGCCCCATTACTGGATTCAGGACATCGTCTGTCTGGGCGTATGTCAATGCACCACATTGGGTAGCGTCGCTGACGCCACTGGCCGCCATAGATAATTCCGCGCCAACATATAATACGGGTGTTATGGTGATTTGTGATACGGTCTTTAATGCCGTGGTGCCACCCATTCCCAATGCGCCAATCAGTGCGCCAACAATTAAAATCCGTACACCTTGTTTCCAAATCTTGTCAATCCAGGCTTTGAATTCAATTCCTTTTTCCTTGGTATCTGTGGTGTTTGTTTTTTTTGCGGCGTCAAATATATATTGGACCGTATAAATAAACATAAATATCCCAAACCCCAGTGCCAATAAAATCCATAAATTTTCCACCATTGCGGTCCAGAATATTTCTGTTGCTCGTCCGATAACTCCAAATAATTCATAAATATAACGGCACATAAAACACCCGTTAGTGCTGGCTATATCTCCATTGGTTGCGCCAATAGCTGTCATAAAATTATCCATACTGGTATAGGTCAGTGCCGCCCCACCAATAGACGATGACAGGTACCAAATGCCAATTCCCAACGCGATTGCCGCCATCAGGAAACGCACAGCAATTAAAATCAATTGTGCTTTTAGCATTATTTTTTATCGTCCCCCTTTTCACCACCAGATATAACAGTCGTCCCGACCTTTTTAGCGGTTTCCCAAATGTTTTTGGTCAGTGTCATCATATCGTTGGCCAATTTTTCGCTTTCTGAATTTGATGTCCCGACGCCAAACGCAGATAATACCATCTTAGTTACTTCTGGGATTTGTTTGTATACAAAATTCAACACATATACTAAAACAATACAGCTTATCAATGTCATAGCTTGTAAATTTTCAGTATTTAAATCACCATCAAATACCGCGCCGGTGGTAATAGCGGTCATTAAATCTGCACTGGATGCATCCGGCGCAGAAAAGAACTTTGCAATAATTGTCATAATGACGGTATATGTCAACACCGCAGATGACAACGCAATTATCGCATTGATAAGGTTTTTGAACTGATTTGTTCCAACGGTTTTACCCAGGCCACCAATCCAGCTTGGTACATTTGATGCATCTTTGAATGCCATTAGCATCAGTGATAACGGAAAAAAGAATGCAAAAAAAGCCATCGCTATAATAATATCAGCAAAATAACAACAGAACCTGAAAAATAACAGAAAAAAGTAATATGTTAAATAAAGTCCAATACAGAAAAATATAATATGTTTCAATAATGCGCCAATTCCCAAAAGTGCATCCCACGAAAATGCTCGGTCCATAACCGCAATCCCCAGTTTTATATAGGATTGGAATTGTGTAATCGTGGTCTTCATCAGCATAATGATGGTGTTGCGCAATTGGGGGCGGTAAAATCCGTCGTTGCGCATTTCCATCGGCTGATATGTAACTTTTTCTGCGACGGTTTCATTGTCAATTTTTATCATACTTTGTGTATAAACTAATGCTATTTTTGCCACCGGTTCAAATGTTACTGTTGTAATAAATCGTGGCAACAATACCCCCATCCCCAGAAAGGACAAAACGACAACCGAATTTATAAATACCTTTTGTACAGATTTTTTATACCAAAGATCTGAATATCCGCCACGCATATTCTGATATACCGCATTTATTACAAAAAATGCAAACAGCGCACAGAACAGCACCAAGCACATCGTTGCAAATGTATCATAAACATTTGCGGCCGCATCAGATACGATTTGAAACAATCGGTCAAATACTGGACAGCCCCAACATTGGACCGCATTGTCTATAAAAGGGTTCAACCAATCGTTCATTTCTTTTTAATCCACCCAATGGCTTTGCCAACTTTACCGCCCCAATCCTTGGCACCTTTCCATACTGTTTTTGCGTCCCCGCGCACCTGGTTATACAGGCCATCCATACCTGGTGCATACTTCTTTAACTGTTTTTGTGTTATTTCAAATATGCGGAACATCAAATAGAACGTCAGTAATGCCGACATCCATGTCAATGAATGCCCGCCAAATCCAATTGAATTATTGGCCACGGTTGGAATGTTGCTGGCAGTACTGCCACCGGCGGCAACAACAAAGACCGAACTGTTCCAATCAAACAAAGATTTTATTATTGCCAAGTTTATACACAAAATAAATGCACATGCAATCATTGTGATAATCAGGTCTTGCAGGGCTTTGGTAATACCGCCAAATGCGGGCCATATATCAAACCATTTATCGCTGGGTTTTGCCACATAGGTCAACACATAGAATGGGTATAATATCAATGCCATTCCGAATTTGAAAATTGCATTTATAACCAACATTGCCATAAATAAATTACTGCTTACGAATGTAAAGACCAGAATGATTCCAGTAATTAGATTCATAAAATCTTCGCCGCCGTGTGGCACCAATGTTATAAGACCGCGCAATCCGCGATCAATAAATTCAAATCCTTTTTTTATTATTTGGTTGTTTGCGTGTGACAGGTCAGATACAGGCTGGACCAGAAATTCACACGATGATTGTGTCAGCCAGCCTTTGTCAACAATATCGGCGGGACATTCAATTTTTGGTGCGTTCATTCCAGAATCGTTTATCGTTTCCGTTATTGCGTGGGTGTACAACGCACCGAATTGCAGGAATGGATTTACCAGCCATTCGGTTAAATATACCGGTTTAATCTGTAATAATGCGACAACTGCAATCACCGCACGCAGGCCCGGCTTTAACATATTTTCCGCAATTGTCATTGGGGCAACATTGCCATCAGCTAAACTTTTGCCAGCCGAAAAACCAAACAGGGATGTCCACTGTTTCGGCAAATACAGTTTCAGCAAATACATCGTCAGCGTTATGCCCAAAAATCCCCATATCAGGATATAAATAATTCCGTCGCCATCACTGCCAACAAAGAATTCATATCCGCCACTGGCCACCAACATCATAGAATCCAACACATACGGTACAAACGGAGCCAGGTTCAGCGCATCAACAATATTGCCAGCCATGGCGTTGACCGGTGTCAAAAACGCCGCGCATACAATCAGTTTGGAAAACAGCCGCAACAGATATTTCATTCTCTCGGTATTATTTTATCTTTATCAATTATATCACATTTTGTGCAAAATATGATATACTTAAAAACAATGAATTGGCTAAAAAAGTTCTGGATTGTTTTTCTGTCGTTCCTGCCGTTTGGGGCGGGGGCTGTTGCGCCGTGGATAATCGGTGCGGTGGCGGGTATTGGCGCAATTGCGGGCTTTTCTATTTATCGCAGCGGTGTACCCGTGGATATGGCTGATGCGATGCAATTTTTTTCCAGTTGCTGGACCTGTCAAATGTTTTCGGATGTTATGTCCACAATGTCTAATTTATTGCCAAAGGTCTATCATGCATTGGGTACGGTAATTATTCCAATGTCAGCGGCATTGATGGCAATATGGTTTGCATGGAAATTATTACAGGGATTTTTGAATTCTAAACTGGAAGACCCATGGTCAATTACACACAATTTTACAAACAATATGATAAAATTTGGGGTTATGTGCGCGTTGCTGTTGGCACCACTGCCACGAATGGTGTCGGAAATTCTGGTTGAACCGGTATTCAGTGTTGGTTTGTCGTTAAATCACGTGGTGACATCGGATGTGGAATTTGATACATGTCTGGTTGCGACGGCTGTGGCAGACCCGGTATCGGTTGATGCGCGTGCCGCAGCGGCTGGTGCCTTTTCGCCAAAACTGCGACATAACCTGGCCTGTGAATTGGCAAATGTGCACCAGATGACGGGGCTGGGGATGACCGTTGGATGGACTATGCTGAATATGGCGTTTGACGCGGACTATATGCACAAAATTATGTGGGATATTCCAATCTTTCCCAATGTGCCGATTTTCTTTGCGGGGGTGTTGGTGTTGGTATTGTTCTTTATGGCGTTGTTGCCGATACCGATGTATTTTCTGGAAATATTTATAGAATTGGCGATGGATTTAATAATGTTGCCACTGATGCTAATGTCGTGGCTGTTTAAGGATTGGAAACTGTTCCCGCAAAGCGGTATGAAAACTATCCAGAAAATTATCAACGATGTTATAACCGGTGCCGTTGGGATTGCAATGGTGGGAATTTTTGTGACCTTTGCAATAATGTTCCTGGATGCGGTTTTTGGTGGATGGGCGGGGGCCAGTACTTTGGCCACTGCATTGGCGCAAAACGATTCGAAATATTTGATGGACGCCTTGATGATGCGGAATGACAGTCTGATAACCATCATTTTAATGGGGCTGTTTATCACTATGTTTATGACAATGATTCCGGCATTGGTTAAAACTATATTCAATGTTTCCATATCCCAGGATTACTATGATACCGCGAAAAAGAACATAAATATTGTGTGGCAAAACCTGAAAAAATGGTATGCCGCGATAAAAAAATAAAAAATCAAGTGCTTTATTTAACCCAGCCCCCTTTTTAGTAAGAACCGAATCTGATATAATTCATAGCAATGACAAAGTTTCCGATTCTTTATTGGCCACGACCGACTAAGGGCGATGCATCTTATCCCCTTGCGCGTAAAGTTATAAATAACGCAACTGGTGTTATGCCCGCTGTTTGCGCCGACGATACGGATATTGCAACTATATTGGCAAAAAATCCAGACGCGTCGGTATATTATCCTGTATTTTGCGAATCCACTGGGTGGTGGGGTGAATTATTGGGTGGTGATGCGGTTGTGGTTGATAAATTGATAATTTCCCCCGAATGCCAACTGATGGTGATAGAGCGTGAAAAAAACGCAAAATATGTGGGAAAAAATCAACTGTTGGCGGCGGAAATTTATCCGACTAGTGGATTTTTCAAAAAAATGAATTCTGGTATCGCAACGGTTGCGGACATGCTGGCAACTAATACCGGGACTATTTTGGCTTTGTTTTCTGGGCGCAACCAATCCCAGTTTATAAATGTACTGGAATCTACTGGAAATTCATACCTGGGGTGTATCGGACGGTACTAGACTGTTATTATTGCTTGCTTTCTGTAAAAATCCCTGTATAATTGTCGGGCTAAAAAGAATAAAAAGGGTAATGCTATGAAACAAGGAATTCATCCAGAATACCACGAAATCAATGTCACCAGAACTGATGGCAAGACCGTAAAAATGTACTCCTCGGTCAAGAAAGATTTGATTTTGTCCACTGATAATTTGAACCATTCTGCCTGGACTGGCCAGCGTTCAAACGCCGGTGAAAAGGGCCAGCGCGCAGCCGAATTCAAAAGCAAATTCGCGGGCTTTAAATTTTAATATAAACTTTATCTGATATCCGATTGGGGGCGGCGCATGATGGAACTGTTGATAAAAGGTTCAACCGAACTGAACAAAATGTTTATGGCGTTACAGCGTACCGCGTCGGGACTTCGTCGTGATTTTGGCGAAGTGGAAAACCTGCAACAGTCATTGCGTGGTGCACGCGACTTTGTGCAAAAGGCGTCCAATCGTATAGAGGAAAGCATTCTATCTGACCTGTTGTTGGTGCGTCCTGCGGCGGGATTGTTGACACCAAATGTATCGCGTGATGGTGATGGACGTGACGAATTCGTTTTATCGCTGTCGGGTGCTTCTAATTTTGTGCGTGCAAATCCTCATTTTGCGATTTCGTTGGCACTGCGTTCAAATGATGAAACAAAAATTGCGTTGGTTTATTCCCCAATTGACGAAAGACTGTTTTATGCTGAGGCTGGACGTGGTGCGTATATCTATTCGGCGTATCACAGTGCGCGTGTAAAGGTTTCTAACTTGACCGAACCTGCGGATTTAACGATTGCATATAATACATCTGATGCGCGTCCGTTGATTGCGGGTAATGTTCGTCGTACGGGATGCCCAGCGTTGGATTTAGCCTGGGTTGCGGCGGGTAAATTTGATGCATTTGTGTCTGACCCATTGGATTGGGCCGAAATTGCGGCGGGTGACCTGTTGGTACGCGAAGCCGGTGGAAAAATAGAAATGACAGCCGACCTTGTGGCAACAAATGGCAAAGTAGAATTATAAAAATCCCCCGAATGGGGGATTTTTTTAGTGAATGGTGAACAGTGGTGAATGTTATAAACATAAAATTGAGAATCATATAATTATTATTATTTTACTCACCACTTACACTGCCCATTTTTTTACAATAAAAAAAACGCCGTATGGCGTACTCAGTCTGGGTTTGCTGGGAATTTTTTATGCCGAATCCAAACGGTCCATTATTTTCGGCATTTATTCACATATATTTTACCGCGGAAATCGGGGCTTTGTCAATCGGATTTTCTGCCGAATCCAAAGGACCGTTTTCCCACGGTCCCCCAGAATTCTAAGGAAAAGGAGAGTAATCCGTGAAAGCAATAAATAAAATTTTGTGGGCGATTGTTAGTGCCGCAATATGTGTTGTTTATAAATTTGAAGCCAAGGCTGAATGCAAATTAGCTGTAAAAAAATCTACTTATCTGGCTGCAACATTTAATGCAACAACTTGTTCTGATGCGAATGTTTGCGGCTCGCATGGAAACAGCAATTGTGTAACTGCATGGATAAAAGAAAATTATGCGCATAATCCTGGTAATTTTGTGTATTTTATGGATAGGTATTCTTCTGAAATAACGGGTAACAGCACAATATGCGCCCCGGGGAATTATGTTCATTATTGCAAAGTTGCAAATGGCACTGCCTATTATGTTGGTGTGGATTCGTATTTTGCTGATGGTTTGTGTACATATGTTAGCTGTATAGCGTGTCCCGGTACCAATGCCACAACATTAAATTCAGTTGGATACAATGTCTATGATGAGGGGCGTGGATTTTTTTATGATTCGTCATACAGTGATTGGATATATGTATGCTCAACTAACGATGCCGTGACAGGGGCGGCACTGGGTGGCCTTTATATGCAACAGGTTGGTATGAGCTGTATAGAAGAAAAAGTATATGAATTATTTAACAGCATAAACGATTGTTTTATACCAGCAATCGCAACATTAACGGATGAAACAGGGACATATACTTGCGTTAACGATTCTGCATGGTATGAATAATATTATGCCGCGTATATCCATCATTATTCCAAATCACAATTATGGGCAATATATTGCGGATGCTATATTGTCCGTAAAATCACAAACCCTGCGCGATTGGGAATGCTTTATCATTGACGATGCATCAACCGACGATTCTGTTGCGGTTATAAAGAAATCTATTCGTGGCGACAAACGTTTCAAATTGATTCAGTTCAAAAGTCCTGTTGGCGCATCACGCGCCCGCAATGCTGGAATGGATGCAGCAACGGGTGAATATATAGCGTTTCTGGATTCGGACGATTGCTATACGGAATACGCATTGGAAATGTTGTTAAACCTGGCAATTTCTATGAATGCACAAATTGCGGGTGCGCAAACTTTGGTTGTTCCACAAAATTTTAAATATATGCCGCAACGTAACAAGGATTGGTCCGTTGGTCGTTCATGGATTGAACAAAATCCGGCCCGTTTTTTGATGGCCCCCAAACAATATAATTGGTGCTGGGTTTGGCGACGAATTTATCGGCGCGATTTAATTGATGCGGTGCGCTTTGTTCCCGAATTTACTGGGGCAGGGGACGATTTAGCGTTTATGATGGATTTATGCTACCGAACCCGACGCATTGTTGAAACGGAAACTATTTCGGTCTATCACCGTTTTCACAATCAATCGGTTATGCACCGTGGTTTTGACGAAAGTGCATTTGATTTCTTTCCAACGCTGTTCAGATACATGCGTGAAAATATTTGTGATAAATATCCCGCGGGTTATTTGCGTGCATTTTATCGTGGACTGTTTGCTTATTTAATAAATAAAACCATTATTATTCCAAAGCAAACTGGAAATTGCCAAGATTCCGCCCGTCAAGTTGTAATAGCGTCGTGTAAATTGATACCACGTCGTTATTTGCCATTCAGACAACGTATACTATGTTGGTTTTTATCGTGCCTAAAATAAATGTATTATATTGTTTTGATGATAAGTTTTGGCGATTGGCGGCGGTGTCAATCCGGTCGCTAATGCTAAGCCAAAAACACCCAGAAAATATGGTTGTGCATTGTATGGTTGCGCCCCGTACATGCGGTAAACGTAAAATACGTCGGATAGTTACCTGTGCTGGGGGCAGGGTGATATGGCGTGTCGTAAATTCGCGCAAGAATCCATATAAAGGATACGATTATTCTAGGTGGAGTCCCGTTATATTCTTTCGGCTGTTTGCGCATCGGATATTCCCAAATTTGGATAAAATATTATATCTGGATTCTGATACTTTGGTGTGTGGTGATATAACGTCATTGTATAACACCGATATATCAAAATATGCAATGGGGGCGGTACGTGATATGGCACCAACGGAAATAGATGATAATCCAAATGGTAAATATGTTCGCGAATTTATAAAGTTGCATCTGAAACATAATTTATATATAAATTCTGGGGTATTGCTATTAAACCTGTCCAAAATGCGCGAATGTGAATCAGACCTGTTAAATGTGCGCGTGCCATTAAAATATCCGGACCAGGATATATTAAATGTGGGGCTGGACGGAAAAATCCGCGAATTGCCATTAAAGTATAATTTTATCCCAGAAATGCAGATATCGTCTAAATTTAGCGATGCAACCAAAAAGGCCGCAATCAAAGGCGCGGTTATACATCATTTTTATGCAATAAAGCCATATATGTACCATCCAATGTTCCCGCAAACATATTCGGATTTTTATAAAATGGCGTCGTCCCTGGGCCTGTACCCAGAAGATTTTGTTAAAGCCGATATGAAACGTATTTCAAAAAAGCACCGTCATGATTCCAAAACGCATATTCCATATCTGCGCCTGGATAAACGTGGGCGATTAAAATTATTTGGTGTTTTCAGGGTCTAGTTTACTTTACATCACAAAATCTTCGCCCAGATAGACTTTTTTGACCATTTCGTCCTGGACTATTTCGGCGGTGGTGCCGTGTTTCAGGATTTTCCCGTCGTGTAAAACATAACTGCGGTCTGTTATGCCCAGGGTTTCACGTACATTATGGTCCGTGATAATTACCCCCAGGCCGCGATTTTTTAATTGTGATACCAGACCACGGATTTCATTTACCGCAATTGGGTCAATGCCAGCAAATGGTTCATCCAGCAAAATAAATTTTGGGTCATTTGCCAGGGCGCGTGCGATTTCAACGCGTCTGCGTTCACCCCCAGACAGGGCGGTGGCTGGACTGCGTCGCAGGGATGCGATGGAAAATTCCTCTAACAAAGCGTCCAGTTTCTTTTTGCGTTTCTTTTTGTCGGGTTCTACGACCTCTAAAATTGCCATAATATTTTGTTCAACGGTCAGACCACGAAAAACACTGTTTTCCTGGGGCAGGTATCCTATGTGCAGGCGTGCACGCTGATAAAATGGCAGATGGGTAATATCCTGGGAATTTAGGAATATTTGGCCGCCCGTTGCAGATAACTGGCCCGTGATACAATAAAATGCGGTGGTTTTACCCGCCCCGTTTGGCCCCAACAGACCAACCGATTCGCCCTGGCGTGCAATCATTGATATATCTTTGATAACCATACGTTTGCCGTATGATTTTGACAGGTGTTCAATACGTAATACTGACTGTTTCATAATCTTATCACCAATTGTTCTGTTCGGACTTTGTCGCCGTTGCTGGAATCAACACGGACATCGCCCATCAGGGTTATAGTTTTCTTTGCGCGGTTATATTGGCCGTGATTGGCGGTTATATTATCCGTGATTTTTTTGTCGCCCGATTTACGACGAATTGTTCCGGATACGCGTTCCATAAGGACTATGTCTGGGGTGTCGTATTCCTGGCGGCCGGTGGCGGCGTGAATCTTGAACGGTTCGCCGTTTTTATCGGTGCCTGAAAATGATGCGCCGGACATTTTGAATTGATTGCTGACTATGTCGGTCATATTGATTGCGGAAATCGGTGTCCACAGTAATTGCTTGGTAAATAAAGAACCTGCCACCAGGGCGGCAACCATAACCAGGCCCCAGCCAGTAAAAAAGAACTGCCACAGGCGTTTCAGGCGTCTGTGTTTTGTGAAAATTATAAAATTGCGTTTGTCGTGCTGCACAATCCCAGTTTAGCGCGACGATAACTAAAAAGCAATTTTTATATTTATTTGTCATTTTTTTTGTGTTATTATAAGGGGTAAGAGAGATGAATAAATTTTTTCTGTTATTTTTAGCGGTGTTTTGTGCGGCATTTAGTGATGCGGCGATGGCTATTACCGTAAAAAAGGCCGCGCCAGTTGCAACCAAACAGGCGGCCGCCACCGAAAGTGCAGGCAGTCTGATTGGGACGGTTATGGGGCTGGTCAGTGGTGTACAACAAATGAGCCAGAAACAAAAAGAACTGACGGATGAGTGTATTCCAACCAGTCAAGAATTGACATTTGTAAATAATACCATCAAAGAATGGGCAAAAACCGGCGCAATGAGTGCGGAAGAGGTTGAAAACAGCCTGAAAGGCAGAATGCGTCGCTGTACAAATTCGGCGACGGGGGGATATGCCGCAACGGTCAGTATCGCCGCCGGCACCAATGATGATGAAATGATTTGCTATGACTGGTTCGGCAGTGAAAGCGACAAGGAAATGATTTGGTATCAATATCCAATGGCGACAAAGGCAACATATTGTTCGGATGGTTCGCTGTCGTGTTCGGAAAAAAATAAAAAAACGGTTTCTAATATTTATGACATATTTAACCTGGTTGATTTTTCAGAGTCTGATTATTATACCGCGAATGAAATTTCTATGGCGGCTAAGTTGATGGACAAGATTGAAAATTGCTCTTATGCAAAACTGAATGCGAAAAAGAAAGCAATGTGGGGCGAGTTTTTGGTCCAAACAATTGGTAATGCCGGACAGAAAACTAATACCGGTGCAATTATGCAGGCCGTGGGCAGTACTTCAAACAGTGGCATCCAGGGTGCGTTGCAATCGCTGGGTGGAATGGCCAGTCAATTTATGGACAGATAAAAAATCGCCACAATGGGTGATTGTTTTGTGGGTATGTTTTTCTGCTTTACTAAATATATGAAAAATCGTATAATATGGGGGATTATAGAAAGGAAGCCTTGATGAAAAATAAAATGTCCAATTGGTTTGTTTCGCGTATGCTGTTGGGGGCATCGGTTTTGGTGTTGGCGGCATGTGCTGGGTCCAAGTCGTCTGATACGGAATATGCACCAATATCAACGCCAACTGTGGATTATGTAGAGGCTTTGGATGTTTATTCTGCCCCGCATCAGGACTCTTTCCTGAATCAATTGGCGATGAATTATCGTTCCTATGCAATTTATAATGCACGTACCAGTGGATATGCCGATATGGGTGAATTGTTCGCGCAAAAGGCTGTGGCGGCTTTCAGTGGTGAAACCCCATTCCCAGAATCGTTGGAAAATTGGCCCGTGGAAAATGAACAGGAATCTTTTGAATTATACACGGCATATAATGAACTGATGGACCAGTTGAAAAATGATGCGTCGTACACGAATCCGGAACTTGCGGCCGAGGCTCAGGCGAAATTTGATTGCTGGTTGTCTGCCGCCGCCAGTGGCCAGGTGGCAACCGCAAATCAGTGTCGTGACCGTTTTAATAAAACTTTGACTGCGTTGCGTGATTGCGAGGGTGGTAAAATTGTTAAAAAGGCAGCCACCACAACCGTGACGGAAACAGAAACAATTACAAATGGTGAAATGGTGGTTGAAACATCAGCCACTCAGGGCAATACCAGTACATATTACCCTGAAACGCGTGCCTTGGCATCTGTCAGTGGTGCCGCCCAACCACGCGAAGGTGTGATAATCGTGAATAATGTAAATGTGCCGGAACACTTGATAAATCCTGTACCGGTTCAGCCGATGGTCTTTAACCAGAATATCTATGGTGGTGACAAGACTGTTTCAAAAAGTGCAAATGACAACAGTGTTCGTAACAGTAATAATTCTAGTTTGACGGCAAATTGTCCTGCGGGCGATTCGGAATGTGCACATAATCACCAACATCACGAATGTGCACACGGGGATGTTGAATGTCAAAACGCCCCAAGTGTTGCGGTGTTCGTTAGCGAGAAAGAGCAAGCCGCCCAGGAAGAAATACCAATGATTGGTGAAGAATTGGTGACCCGTGAAGAATTTATCAATATGATGATGGCAATGCGCAGCGAGTTGGCGGCAATCAACGCACGTTTGGATCAAATTCAGGCTGCTCAGGGTGAAAAAACGATGATAAAGGTTCAGCAGATTCCGCTGGAACCAAAACAACATGTTATGGAAGAGGTGTTTGAAATCCGTTTTGATTTTAACAAGGCAACAATTAAACCCGAATATCAAGAGCTGATAAAGAAACTGGCAACGGCAACCCAGGAAAATAAAAATATCAAGGTTTCTGTTGTTGGGCATACAGATACAGCGGGAACAACCAATTATAACTATGCGTTGGGTGGTCGTCGCGCCGAAGCTGTGCAAAAAATGTTGATTAAATATGGTATCCCGGCCAGTCAAATTGTTGCGGTATCTGCCGGCGAAGAAGATTTAGCTGTTCCAACCCCAGATAATACACCAAATGCGGCAAATCGTCGTGTTCGTGTGGTCAAAGAAGTTCACTATACCGAGGATCAAAAACCCGTTCCAATGGAAATAGAGGTTATGGAATATTCCGACGGGACATGTGGTGAATACGGGTGCGAGCAGTAATATAACTGATTAAAAGACTTGACAAAAAGTTTTTGTTAGTATATATTGACTGGCGTCAGAGAGATGTTTTTTGAAAGAGGCATTGAATATGACTAATATGACAAATATTTTTAACGCTGGTATAGAGGCCTTGCAACAGGGGGCCAAGGTGCACGGTTTCAAAAAAGGTGCCGAGGCAATCAATCTGGCTGCAATTTTTCAAAAACGTGGAATTACGTTTGGCACGCCTAATAACAATAATGAAATATAATAAAAATCCGCCCAATGGGCGGATTTTTATTAGTGGTTAGTGCAAGTGGTTAGTGGATAGTGGTGGAATACACATAAAATAACTCGTTATACCGGCGCAGGCCGGTATCCATTGCATTCCAGCCAAATTATAAATTATCAGGAATACAGTGGTCCCCGGCCTACGCCGGGGTGACGGTGTTTCTTTCTTCTTTGTCATTGCGAGCGCAGCGCGGCAATCCAGTAAATAGAATCAAATGAAAAGTTCCCCTTCACAGGAGGAGAATTTGCCACCGTGCTGAATTTTACTAATAACCAATACCCACCTAAACTATGTATTTGAATTTTTTATTTGTTTAATGTATAGTTATTTTGAATCCAAAGGGATATTGGGTTCGGGACTTGAAAATCCCGTAATTGAACGGCGCAGTGATGCGTTGTAATCCGACTAAGAAATAAAACGTCGGCACATTTTGTGCCTTTTGTTTTATCTAAATAACCCGACTGAGTAAAACCGGTCGGGGGTCTGTGGTTATATAACAGGGGCAACCCAAAGGCCACGGGGTCATTTTCAATTATGATTTTTCAAATCCCCGACCGCCAATTCCACGGCGGTTTTTTGTATTCAACAAAAACAAAAGGGAATTGAAAATGAAAAAACTTTTATTTCTTTGTACCGCTGGTGCAATTGCGTTTGCTATAAATGGGGCGAATGCGCTGTATTCGGCTTGTCTGGCCACGGCGTGTTCAGATACTGATACTGTTACAACAATCAGCAATGTGACAAATTGTACATCAAAAACATCCCAATGTTATGATGATGAAAAGGTTGAATCCTGTACCACGTGCAACAGTGGATATACGCGTACCGCTACGACGGTGACGCCGACGTGTAGCATTAGCTCGGTCACGTATTATCGCTGTGTTTCCAACAGCAGTGGTGGTGACAGTGGCGGCGATACGAATACATGTGACGGCACGTGTTCTGATTGTATATCCACCGGTTGGACAACCGTTGTAACGGGATATCAATCCAAAGTCACCAAGACATGTGATACATCAACCTGTGTGTGCAGTTCCAGTACATCGTATCGGTGTGCGGCGGGCTATTATGGAACGTTGAGTTTTGCTCCATGTCGTGTTGATATGGCGACTGGGGGAACGGTTTGTTCGGGATGTACGCGTTGTCCGTCCACTGGTGGCGTTTATGGCAGTTCACTGGCGGGCAGTGATGTGATTACCGATTGCTATATCCCCACTGGAAGCAGTTTTGTGGATGACACGGGAACATATACATATTCCAGCCCCTGTTATTATAGTGAATAAAAAATGCGCCAATGGCGCATTTTAGTGGTTAGTGGCGGAAGGCATTAGTTATTAGTCATTGGTTATTAGTGTATTCTTCTTTATTGTCATCCCGTGGCTTGACCACGGGACCCAGGTGTAATCAAATGAATCCCCTTCGCTGGTGAAGGGGACGTGTTGTAGCGTAACGAAAACGGACGGGTAGTGGTAAATAGAAACAAATAAATACAAAATCCCCCACTCCGAAATTCCAACGCCGATAAATCGTCGGGAATTTCGCCCGCCCCACATTCGGGCGGCGCCCTGGGGGCAGGGAAAAATCGCCCCGTCGGAGCGATTTTTTAATGGCTTGTGTAAGTGGTTAGTGGGTAGTGGCATAAAAGTTATTAGTCATTGGTCATTAGTTATTAGTATTTTTCATTATTATCATTCCGTGGCCTGAACGCCGGTATGATGGTGTTTTATGTATTCCATAATTGAACTTTGAATAAAAAATCCCGCATTGCGGGATTTTTTATTCGTTGTTGATAACATCTGTTGGGGTCATATTCGCGCGGGATTGTAATTTTTCCATCGCAATTACCATATCCATTGCACGTTGCAATTGATAATCCAAAGCGTCTTTTTCTTCGTCGGTCAGTTCATCTTTTTCTTCTGTGTCATCTTCATTGTCAGATTTGGATGATTTTTTATCATCTTTCTTTTTAGATTGATCATTTTTTAGCGAGTTTTTGAATGATGCCTCAGAATACATACTTTCACGTTTTTCTAAAACCTCTATTTTACTATGCAATACTTCTACATCGGGGGTAATACCTTCGTTCTGGATAGAGCGACCCGATGGTGTATAATAGCGCGCAATTGTGATATGGATTGCGGTGCCATCGCCCAGTGGTTTTTGCTGTTGGACGCTGCCTTTGCCAAACGATTGGGAACCCATAACCAATGCGCGGCCGTTATCCTGTAATGCGCCGGCAACAATTTCTGATGCTGATGCAGAACCGTGATTTATTAAAACGACAACAGGTTTGCCATTGACCAAATCACCAGGTTTGGCATATGTGCGTTCAATATCAGTTTTTTCTTTGCCGCGTGTTGAAACAATTTCGCCACCATCCAGGAATGCGTCTGATACCTCTATCGCGGCGGTTAAATAGCCACCTGGGTTATTGCGAACGTCAACAACATAGCCAACAACATTTTTCTTTTCCAGTTTTTCCAGCGCATCTTTTAAATCACGGGCGGTGGTTGCGCCAAAATCAGATATGCGGACATAGCCAACCTTTGGTGCGTCTTTGTCGTCTGGGTCGGCGGATGCCAGGGATTTTTCCTCAAACTTGACGGATTTTACCTTGATAATTGCGCGTTTCAGGGTCAGATTTTTTTGTTCGCCATCCTCGGTCATAATGGTCAGTTTTACTTTGGTGCCGGGACGCCCCTTCATTTTTTTGACCGCTTGGTTCAGGGTCAGGTCAAACACAGGTTATTCGTCAATGTGCGTGATATAGTCCCCCGCTTTGATTCCCGCTTTGTCTGCGGGTGTGTCGTCAATTGGGGATATTACGCGCACAGCACCACGATCGCTGGTAATTTGAATCCCCAGGCCGCCAAATTCGCCGTGGGATTTATCGCTAAATTCCTTGAAGTCATCAGCCGACAGGTATGATGAATGTGGGTCCAATGCCCCCAGCATTCCGTTCATTGCGGCTTCTAGCATCTTTTTTTCGTCGGCTTCTTCTACGAAATTGTCACGAGCCGTTTCAAATATTAGTGCCAGTTTTTTCAACTCTTCGTATATTTGTTCGTCTGTTAAATGAACAATAGGTTCTTCCTTTTTTTTGTTTTTGGGTGCAGCATCGGCCACCATTGGTAATGTAATTGCAAATAATATCAGCAGTTTTTTCAACATAACTTTCCTCTTAGTATGGACGATTTAAACCATAAAACAAATCAGACGCGTGTTCAACACGATTTTTCCCCCGAGATAAAAAATTGAACTAAATGTTGACATTTTGTATATTTGTACTATATTTTCAGTATGAAAGATATTAGTAAGACACATTTTGTAAAAATACCACTTAATAATCCAAACAAAATGGATTACGTGACCGGCATGGATTTATCCCGTCCGTGTATATTGGTATTAGGTGGTGAAAATACTGATACGCCGGAATGGGCGCGTAATTATTGTATTACTATTGCAAAAACATTATATTTAAATGGTATCAAAGGCGGTCTGGATATATATTCGGCATGTTATAAATTGCGTGACCGCAATAGTGGTTTGGACCGTTTGAATCTGTTTCGCGAATTTCGTGACACCAAAAGCCTGTTTGATTACAGTAATAATGGTTTAACAATGGCGGATATAACATATATGAATCTGTCTTATCCGCTAAGCAACACATATCCAAATTATATATATGATGTTATTAATTTTGCATTTATGCCGCGTTTGCTTGGGGCCAGCCACCAAATACAAAGTACCAAGAAAATACGGGAAAATTTCAGAAATATGATAATTTTTACACATTGTCATGGTACATATGTGTTGCGAATGATAGAAAAATATCTGCACCAAGAATCTAATAATTTTACGTATAGTTTGCAAGATATGTATGAAATACAAAAAAGTATATTCGTAATAAATCATGCGCCATTTGCCCCATTGGAACAATGTAAATTTTCTGCATTATCTTTTGCCAGCGCATCTGATGAACAAATAAACTATTACAATGAACTTAGCTATCATATGCGGACCACTTCACATAATTTCAGACCTGCATTTTTTGGTCCGAAATTTGGCAATATAATGATTACAAGCAGAATAAAAGAAGATTTGACCAAGGAACATAGTCAGGTCGGTCTGAGTGGTGACCTAAGGGATGAACATACATTGACGGAAAATGGGCGGATATTGTTTGCCACGGAACGGAATGCGTTGTTGGAGGGAACGCGAGCCATGCTTGCCGGCAAGCCAATCCCTGCAATCCCAAAATTGATTTGTGACCCGGATGATAATTTTGATTTCAATTATTTTAAAACATGCGGTCAACAAATCTGTATGAAATTAGGCATAAGAAATCGTTAAATATAGGATGACAGTAATGGCAGACAAGATAAAAAATCTTATTCACGGACGAGAGACCTATATCGCGGATTTTGGGCCGGGCTTTGTGATGAAGCGGCCATTGCCGACATTTGGGGTGGATACCTGTGAAAAATGGTTGGAAAAACAGTACCGGACCAAGGCCGTTATTGATGAGATTTGGGCCGTGGGCAATCCACGATACAATATTCCACGGATGCATTTTATCAAGGATGATGAATATCAATTGCTGGAAGAGCGAGCACCAGGTTTCCCGTTGACCGCAGCTTTATATCGTACTTTATCGCGTCGTGAAAAATATGAAATTACAGACGGAATCGCAGCGTTTTTGGTGGATATGAATGAATTACGTCCAATTAAAGATACTGAAATTCATAAAATTGCAGATGATATTAAATTTAAACGATTGGACAATTTTGTGGAAAATAAGATGTCTTCTTGGTTCACCAAGAACGAGGTCCGCCAAATGGCGCGTTTGCGTGATGAAATTGGTGATTTTGAATATGAAACGCGTTTGGCGTGGTCGCACTGTGATTTGAATTCGGGTAATGTTTTGTATGACCCGGAAACACGCAAGTTGTCATTTATTGACTTTGCAGAGGCAAATTATCAGTTTATTTATCGTGATATTTTTGCGCCACTGCAAATAGAATTGGGAATTTTCAAGCGCGTTTATGAAACCTATTGTCAGTTGCATAATAGCGCATTGTATTCTATGCCCGGTATTAAAAATGATAATCTGCGCGAGATTATGAAGTACAGAATTCTGGCGGTTGTGCTGAAACGATTTATCAAAGCGTCCGATGATTTACGTGCAAATCCGCAAAATCAGAAAAGTATCAATAATAATTCCGATAAAATCGCCTTTATGCGGGAACAAATCGCCGCGTTTCAGGCAATTGAACGGATGTTTTCGCGATAAAAAAGAATTAAATATCAGCCGTTTTGATGGTTGATAAATCTTGCCTTGTATCTTTTTTGGGGGTATCATTTACCCAATGTCCAAAATAGGTAAAGGAAGTAATATTATGTCTAAATTGATTGTTGATGGAAACTGGGCGGCGGCTGACGTCGCGTACAGATGTGTGGATTTTGCGGCAATTTATCCGATTACCCCCAGCAGTACTATGGGTGAATTGGCGGATGAATGGTCGTTCCAGCACAAGAAAAATATTTGGGGCGCAATCCCACAGATTATTGAAATGCAGTCCGAGGCAGGCGCGGCGGGTGCTATGCATGGTGCGTTGCAGATGGGCAGCTTGGCCACCACATTTACCGCGTCCCAGGGGTTGCTGCTGATGATTCCGAATATGTATAAAATCGCGGGCGAACAGACACCGTTTGTTATGCATGTGGCGGCGCGTGCGCTGGCAACACATGCGTTATCAATCTTTGGCGACCACAGTGATGTTATGTCGGTGCGTTCAACCGGGTTTGCGATGTTATCTTCGCATAATGTGCAACAGGCGCATGATATGGCTGCAATTGCACATGCGGCAACTTTGCGCAGCCGTGTGCCGTTTTTGCACTTCTTTGACGGATTCCGTACCAGCCACGAAGAATCGCGCCTGATGCGGATTGATGACGCGGTATTACAAGAAATGTTGCCGGATGATTTGGTGTTGGCTAATCGTGCCCGTGGTATGACACCGGACAAACCAACGATTCGTGGTACCGCACAAAACCCAGATGTCTATTTCCAGGGACGCGAGGCCGCAAACCCGCTTTATGCCAATACGCCCGCAATTGTCCAGGATATGATGGATAAATTCGCAGAATTGACCGGGCGTAAATATAACCTGGTGGACTATGTTGGTGATGAAAACGCCGAAAATGTTATTGTTGCAATGGGCAGTGCGGTTGACACCATTGAAGAAACTTTGCCACATTTGCCAAGTGGATTGGGGTTATTAAAAGTGCACTTGTATCGGCCGTTCCCGGTGGATGCGTTCCGAAATGCGTTGCCAAAATCTGTAAAGCGTATTGCGGTTCTGGACCGTACCAAGGAGCCGGGCAGTATTGGTGAACCGTTGTATCAGGATGTAAAATCCGTTGTTGGGGATATGGCGGCGGTATTTGGTGGACGCTATGGCCTGGGGTCCAAGGAATTTAAACCACGCGATGTCAAGGCTATTTATGAAAATCTGATGCGTGGGACTTTGCATCATAACTTTACCGTTGGAATTGATGATGATTTAAGTGGTTTGTCATTAAAAACAGACCCTGCCTTTGCTGTTGAAGATCCAAACTTTAAAACCGCGATTCTGTACGGTATCGGCAGTGATGGTACCGTTGGTGCGGTAAAAAATATTGTAAAGATTGTTGGGGAAAATTCTGATTTGTATCCACAATCATATGCGGTATATGATTCCAAGAAGTCGGGTGGATTGACTGCGTCGCATATCAGATTTTCTGATGCTCCGATTAAAAGTCAATATTTGGTGGAAGTTGCCGATTTTATCAGTGTTTCAAACTTTATGATTGCCCAGCGTTTTGATGTATTCCGTGGTCTGCGTGCGGGCGGTACGGTTATGATAAATACATCAATGGCACCGGATGTCGCATTTGCTAATCTGCCACGTGACACCCAGGAACATTTGATTCGTATGCGTGCGAATGTATATTTCTTGGATGCGAATCGCGCGGCGGCGGAATTGGGGTTGGGGAATCGTATCAACACATTTATTATGTTGAATTTCTTTAACCTGACGCGGGTTATTGACCCGGCTGTGGCCGCCGCCAGTGCTAAGGTTGCCATTGAAAAAACATATAAAAAGAAGGGCATGGATGTGGTAGAGGCCAACTGGGCCGCGGTGGATAAAGCGTCCGAATACCTGCAACACTATGATATGCCGTCGTCTGTATCCAATTTTGCGCCCGATTTTGTTCCGGCAATGACACAGGATGCCCCGGCTCATATCGCGGGAACGTTGGGTGAAATGGCGGCCCAGCGTGGGGATGCGATTCCTGTGTCGCGTTTCCGTGTTGATGGCGAATTTGGTGGCGGGCAATATCCGGTTGGGACATCAAAATATGAAAAGCGTGCTATTTCTGACCGTGTTGCGACCGTTGATTTGGAAAAATGTTTGCAGTGTGGCAAATGCTCTATGCTGTGTCCGCATGCTGCGATTCGTATCAAGGCTATGACCGAAGAACAGGCCGCGGCTGCCCGTGCTAAGGGTGTGATTGTTGTACCTATGAAGACACCAGAATTGGGGCCGGATATGTACTTTACATTAAATATTTCACCGGCCGATTGTACGGGGTGCAATATTTGTGTGAAAAATTGCCCGGTCAAGGCGTTAAGTCTGAAAAATGCCGCCGATGTGATGGCGGATAATCAGTCTGCGTTTAATGCGGCCTTGGAAATTCCTGATATGGACCGCGAAAAATTAAACCTGAATATTCCAAAGCATGTGGAACTGTTGCCACATTACTTTGAATTCCCGGGGGCGTGTGCGGGTTGCGGTGAAACGCCGTATGTAAAAATGTTGTCCCATCTGTTTGGTGACAGAATGGTTGTTGCGAATGCAACGGGATGTTCGTCCATTTATGGGGCGAATTTGCCTACAACGCCGTGGACCAAGGACGCGGCGGGTCGCGGACCTGCTTGGTCTAATTCATTGTTTGAAGATAACGCCGAATATGGCCTGGGAATGCGTTTGGCGATAAATCAAAAGCGCCACATGTTAAAGGGTCTGTTGTTTGAACTGGGGATTGACGGGGTAGAGCGGATATTTGATGAAAAGAATATTTCTGCGCAACGTGCACTGGAAACCGAATTGCGTGCAAAACTGGCGCAAATTACTGGGCCACGTGCGCGCCTGGCCGAAAGTTTAATTGGCGAAGTCGTTGGAAAATCCGTTTGGATTATCGGTGGCGATGGTTGGGCGTATGATATTGGCTATGGTGGTGTTGACCATATTCTGCACAGTGGTGAAAATGTAAATATTCTGGTTTTGGATACCGAGGGTTATTCCAACACTGGTGGGCAACAGTCTAAATCAACGCCGTTTGGTGCTAGTATGAAATTTGCAATCGGGGGCAAGGAACACGCCAAAAAAGATTTGGGTATGATTGCGATGATGAGTGGCGCGTATGTTGCACAAATTGCAATGGGCGCAAACCAGGCCCAGGCGATTCGTGCTTTTCGTGAAGCGGAATCATTTGACGGTCCGTCCATTATTCTGGCGTATGCGCCGTGTATCGCACATGGGTTCGCACTGCAAAATGGACCGGAACATCAAACCCAGGCGGTCCAGACCGGGGCGTGGCCATTGTATCGCTTTGATCCGCGTTTAATTGCCGATGGGCATAATCCGCTGACTATGGATTCGTCGGTTGATAATCCATTGCCATTGGAAGATTTTCTGAAAACCGAATCGCGTTTCGGTGCGGCACGTGCGGCAAATCCAAACTTTGATAACTTGGTCGCCCAGGCAAAGTCCAGCAACCGTTATAAGAGCGAACTGAAAAAGCATATCGCGCACTTTGCAATGCAAAACGCCCCTGTCACCAAGGAAAACGGAGAAGGCTAATATGAAAGTTCAAGGTTTAAAGTTCAAATATCTAAGTTTGATTCTGGGTTTGGTTGTATTGTGTTCGTGTACTTTCCAGACCAAGCATCGGGGATATGTTTTTCCCGATGACTTGGCTGGGCAGGTTGCTGATATAAAAACAACAAATGCGCTGGTTGAAAAAATTGGTGCGCCCCAGGTCAAGACCATTTATGGTGATGAAGTTTGGATTTATTATGGTGCGGATGAAAATTATCGTGGCCCATTGGCACCAACATTTACTGACGAAACGGTTTTATTGGCGTGGGTAAATGGCACCAGAGTGATTAAAACCCAGGTTTTACACGATGCCGATTTACCAGATGTGGAAATCGCAGACGGTGAAACCGAAATTCCGGCGGCAATTGAACTGAACGCGATAGAGGAACTGTTTAATAATATTGGTCGTTTTACCCCAGCGGGTCTGGGACAGTAAAAAATGCGCCATCGGCGCATTTTTTAGTGAATAGTGGTGGGGTATCATTAGTCATTATGTTTTCTTTATCATTGCGAGCGTAGCGTGGCAATCCAGTAAAATAGAATCAAATAATGTCCACTGCCTTGGGCGGTGAGAATTTATGTTGTTTTTTACAATAAAAAAACGCCGCGTGGCGTACTCAGTCTGGGTTTGCTGGGATTTTTTTATGCCGAATCCAAACGGTCCATTATTTTCGGCATCTATTCACATATATTTTACCGCGGAAATCGGGGCTTTGTCAATTGGATTTTATGCCGAATCCAAAGGACCGTTTTCCCACGGTCCCCCAGAATTCTAAGGAAAAGGAGAGTAATCACATGAAGCGCACACTGATTCGTATGT
>JAFTPS010000015.1 GCA_017463185.1 Alphaproteobacteria bacterium | reverse complement strand
TCGGCATAAAAAATTCCCAGCAAACCCAGACTGAGTACGCCATACGGCGGTTTTTTTATTGTGAAAAAAATGGGTGGTGTAAGTGGTGAGTAAAATAATAATGATTATATGATTCTCAATTTTATGTTTATAACATTCACCACTGTTCACCATTCACTAAAAAATCCCCCATTCGGGGGATTTTTATTTCAGGCCAAATTTGGTTATATAATTAAATGATATTCCCATTATAAAATTACTGCCATAAACATCAGCACCACGGGCGTGGGCACGACGATACTGGGCATACGGCCCCATTGTCAAATCCCCCCACAGATTCGTATCCATACGCACAATAGCACTAAAATCATATGTTAAATCAGTCGCGACATAGTCCGAATAACTTAGGTATTTACGATAATATCCATTGGATGAAAATTTAACACCTTTGCGAACCTCGTACTCTAAACGCCATCCAAGTTCCGACGCCAATTTTGCGGTTTGTTCACCAGCATATGTAAAATCGTATTCATATACACCGGTTAAATATAAACTTTTGATAACTTTATTATCAAACAACGACAGACCCGCATTCGCACGGGCAATATTCTGGCGCGGCGTATCATCACGCGCAACAAATTCTGTATCATACGCGCCACGAATCGTCGGGCCAAATTTTATCCCCGAAAAATCCCAACACGCATAGTCCAAATTACTGGAAAACAAAATGTCATCGGCGTTTTCACTGACTGTTGCGGGTTCGTCATATGGTTTTAATTTGGTTTCACCATATTCCATAAACAGGCTGTTATTCCACTGAAACCGGTCATGTTTATATTCCAATGCGGTATCAAAAAACCCTTTTACAAAATCCTGAGAATCCGCATTTAAAGCAGATACAGGAGATTCCTGATAATGAGATTCATTTTTCAATTCTGTTTTAGACCATTCTAATCCAATGCGCCGAATTACCAAATCCAATGTTGCCGGCGTATCAGTTGCAGTATCGGTTGCCACTTCATCGGCAAACACAGAAAACGGCAACAACAAAAACAATGAAATCAGTGATATTTTTTTCAATTCTTTCCCCTTAGTATTTACGCGAAAAACATACCCCAACAAAAATAAAAGTCAAGGAATTAAAACCCTATTTCCAAATACGTAATGCGCCATCCGCATTAGCATAGCGCCACCCCCCCTCGCGCAGGGCAATGGTAAATTTTGCACGCACGGACGCGGGCAGTTCCAACATCGCACTGTTTCCCGTCATATTGCGGGTAATCGGGTCTATTTTTTCATTGCGGGCAATTTGCTGTAAATCCATCCAATTGGCAACGGCATCTGACATATTTACAATCACTACAAACCGGTCATCAGACGCACCATCACGCAACCAATTTTGTATATTATTTTCCGCCATCCATGTACGCGCCGCATCCACATCAACCGTCATAGAAATATTTGCTGAATATGTCGTATCGGACAATTGCTCCCCATCAATACTGGATGCAGAAATCAGATTCATTAATTCGGACGATTTTGCATTCTGAACCGCGGGAATCAGTTGTTCCACAATTGCATATTGCCGCAGGGTATCGGTTATAATTTGCCGTCTAGCCTCGTCAAAAGCCATATTTTTTGCCGTGGCCGCCGTATCACTGGTAATGTTGACCGCGGCGGTGCCGTGTAAATCCACGGCCCCTGCCCCGGTCAACACCAACAGACAGAAAGAAACCCCAACAAAAATATTCTTTATCCCACGCATATCATCAGAACTTTGCATTTACACCAACACGAACGCCCAATGATTTATAGAATGATTCTATTTCGCCACTGGCGGAACACACCCAACCAGGACAATCTTCCTCTAGTTGAACAATATTCTGGGCAATAGTATCATTTTCTAACATATACGCTTCATCGTGTCCTTCTGATTCATATAATTCCAATCTGGCGTTATACAAATCGGTATAATACCCCTCGTTCAGATATGTTTTCGCGTCTGCGTCAGATACCGAATAATAATCATATGTCACACCAATTGACAACGATACCGCATCTGTAATTTTTGTGGACCAATTCGCCCCCAATCCCAAATGGAAAGCGGAACCAATACCGGCCTCGTCCTCAACAGATTTTGGATGTGCCCAGTCAAAACGATATGGCTGGTCCCCGATTGCGGAATATCCCGGCAAACCCAATTCAACATAACCGTTTACATAATTATTTACATTGATATCATACAACATATCCAACGCTAAATATGGACCAGACCATTCAACCTCGTACGAATGACTAACACCCGGTTGGTCATAATAATATGTACCATTTGTATCAATGAAATTATAGCTGCCGGTACTTGGCAATTCTATTTCATTATTATCATTACGGGTCAAAATAATCTGATTGCCGGCCGTATCATACGCCACCAACACTGGGTCGCATTGCGTTTCACCATCAACGGTTATGCACCCCCCTTCACCATTGTATGTATCAATTGACACACCATAGTTATTGGTTGTTTCCAATTCATATTTCAAATAACGCCAACCAATACTGGGGGTCACTTTTACCCGACCCCATGTAAAGAAATCGGTCAAACCAAACCCGGCATTAAATTCCATCATAGTGCCATCTTTGCTGGTACCAATTGACAGTGCATGCCCCGTTTGGTCACCTAAAACTGTATCTATTTTGCCATCACCGTCTTCATCCTCGCCCCAGGTGGTGATAAAGTATCCACCATTGGTAATATCATCGTCCACCATTGTGGATTCACCGGTCTGAATACCATACTTAAATCCAGCATTTACCTGCATCTTGGTGGAACCGGCATCAAATACATACGCGCCCTTTACATCAAATACCGCCCAATCAATATTATCATAGTGCAAAATTGACGCGGATTCATTCATCTCAAACTGCCACATAGCGGCCTGCTTAGACAATCCTGCTTCCAAATAGAAACCATTTTTATTTGTATTTGTTGTGGCTGACGCACGCTGTGTCTGCCCCTGCGATTGTTGATTACGGGAATTTTGCTGACGCATATTGCGATTCGTTGTGTATCCCGCATTGGCATACTGTTGCTGATTATAAGAGGACACACCCTGGGACGAATAATTCGTGGAACGCGTGCTGGCATACGATTTCTGGGTATAGCGCGATTGAGGCGACTGATAATTCCCAGTATAATAAGTCCCCGCCGCATTTGCCCCCGCCGGAATCAGAACCAATAACGAACACTGAACCAAAAATTTAGGTAATATTTTCATTGTTTAACCCTTTCCCTGTTTATTACTAGTAACGATTTTATCATAAAAAAGGTTGAAAAACAAATACCAAGTTGTCAAAATAACACCGCACCCTGTCTCATGCCTTATGTCTCAAACCTGCGACTATGGCGACTACGGAGCGGCAGCGAAGTGCCGCCCAGCACCGTTGCTTACACACGCGACTATGGCGAAACTGGTAAACGCGCAGCACTAAGGATGCTGTGGGGTAACCCTTGGGGGTTCAAGTCCCCCTAGTCGCACCATATCCACCTGCTATTCACTAACCACAAACTAACAAATTCACTTGCACCGGGTCGCACAAAATTGCTAATATTTTCACAAAAGGAATGAAGGAACTAAGACTCATTTTCGCCGTATTGCTTGCGCCGCTTGTGTTTCATGGTGCAATTGCCGATGACGCCACGGATACCGCGCGCGCCGCAACGCGTCGTGGCACATCAACGACATTACAATCCAACCGTCAAAAAACAATAAATACAGAAACCAAGTCCATCCCAACCACCACCGTATCACGCAGTACAAATGTTGCAAAAAACACGACTGTGCGTGAACGCACCACGTCCGCCACCACTACACCGCGCGACGGCAATGTTGTACGGGATACCGCGCGCGCCACCACATCCACAACCGACAATAAATCCATCAGCGCACGCACGGGCGCAAATGTTCAATCGCGCGCCACCACATCCACTAAATCCGCGATTTCATCAAATGTACGCAGCGCGATTAGCGGCCTGACCCGTACGGCAACACAATCACGCGCCGCCACCACCAATACGTCCGCATCACGCACACCGATGCGTACCATCGCCACCGCACGCACACGCGCGGCACGGTCCGCCACAATGGCACGTAACGCGGACGGCGACACCACGGATACCACCGCCCTGCGCGACCAGGTATTGACCCGCAACTATTCCAAATGTCGCACGGTGTTTAATGATTGTATGGATGAATTTTGCGCGAACAAAGATGCCCAACTGGGCCGTTGCGCATGCTCATCGCGCGTGAATGAATTTGAAAGCACAAAAAAAAGCCTGGCAAATGTAGAGGATAAATTACTGGATTTCAGCCAACGCCTGTTGACCGTCAATCTGGACAAGGAAGACGCCATGGCCATCAACCAGGCGACCGAAGGAGAATTAGCCTATGCAACCAAGGACACCTCTGAATCAAAAAAAATGCTGGATGAAATAGCCAAAAAACTAAACACCAGTTTTAACAACAGCAATTTTGACCAGCAATTAAACGCAATATCCCTGTCGCTGGATGCGGATTCCGCATTTGACAGTATTGATTCCCTGGCGGGCGCATCCACCACAACTAAAACCGGCACAGCATTATATGCGGCGGCCCTGCCCGTGTGTCGTGAAATGGCACTAGAAGTCTGTTCTCAGGACGAATTAAACATCGCAGAAAGTGGCTATCAAATGATGATAGAACAGGCATGCAATACCGTAAAAAAATCGTACCAGACCCAGGCTGATTCCGCCCGCGAACAAATCCGCGAAAGCAGCGCATTGTTGGATATGTCGCGCCTGGATATCCACCAGAAACGCAATTCGGACGATATTTTGACATGTAAAAGTAAAATGTTGGATATGCTGTCGGATTCCACCGTCTGTGGTGACGGATTGGGCAAATGCCTGGATACATCCGGCCGATACATAGACCCATCCACGGGCGAAGCGTTTCTTAGTCTAAACCTGGCGGATTTGGCGACATTGATAACCCGACCGACCGGCGACCAGACATGGACCAATGCGCCCGGCAACGATCGATTCGTTTCATACCTGAATTCCAAAAAAACATACCTGGAACCCGCAATGGAAAATTGCCAGGATATTGCCGACTATGTCTGGGACGAATTTATTGATGACGCATTGGCACAAATCAAACTGGCCCAGGAATCTAAATTAGAAGAAGTCCGTCAATCCTGCACCACCCTGGTTGCCCAGTGTCTGGACGAAACCGCCGATTCGATTGCGGACTTTGACGCACGCGCCCTGTCCACATTTGGGGTTTCGGCGGATAAAACGGTCAACGCCATGTGTGCAGAGGTAAATCAGTCCTGTACCGCATTGATGGACGCCACCGGCGGTGGCGCAACGGATTGGCAATCGGGTATGACCAACATTGCCACGGATAAAACATATGATACCATCATCCAAACCTGTCGCGAGGTTGGCCGTTCCTGTATCATCCAGGCATGCAAATCAATATCGGGTAATTTTGGTCTGTGCGAAGATATTGATACATCCGTCAACCGCAAAGCTATTATCAACCGTACATCCTGCTGGAACGAGGTTTTGGACTGCGTAGCCTCGGCTGGCGAAACATCCCTGGCCAATATCCAAACCCAACACCCATTGACGGAATATACCCCTGCTGCGACAACAGATGCAGATTCGGAAACGGGCAACTCGGATACTGCCGCCACTCCGACTGGACCAACATATGCTTTCTATTTGGATATGTACGGCATCACGTCCGAGGACCAAATTACCAGACCAACAAACACACCACAGCGGACCGCACACTGTGCCACCACAGAAAATACAAACTGTGTATATGACATATGTGCAGAAGATGGCCAATGTTCCAGCGATACATCAAAACCAGTTTCCACAGAATGCTATACATGTCGTTTGGCTGAAAAGATTTGGGGCAATTGCGAAGTTGCGCCAACCACAGATCTTGCCGACTCAAAAGCACACAACCAAATAAAAATTACTTCTGGTGATACAGATAACACGGGAACGTTATTATCATGGTTTGCCAAAAATACTGGGACCATAGACGTTATAGATAATTGCCGTGATACAACATGTCCACAAGGCTTTACTAATGTTTGTACAGATATAAAAGATTCCGAAGGAAACATTACGGGCAAGGCGTGTTCTTGCACATTCTCAGAAGACACGGATGACACTCAGCAAAAATGTCCAACAAACCTAATCAATAGTGGTAAGTTGCAAAAAATAGAAGTTTTTGACGACTTATCCATCTGTTGCGCTTCTAACGCAACAGACACCTGGGGAAATTGCTGCCAAAACAGCACACAGTGGAATGATTTACCAGATAGCAGCCTTGGTGCAAAAAAACAATTGTCTAATACCAATTTATATTATGGTCCATTAGACACTACCAAGCCCAATATATGCGTATCATCTAGCTCAGACAGTGCCAATTATATAACATCTTTTACAGTAAACTCCGCTAAATATAAATTAATTTGCGTTGGCTCTATACAGACAAACGCCGATGACGATGACGCGTCAGACAATTTTAGACAAGGTAAAAAAATAATCTGCAACGGAACATATGTATTGATGGATGCCAACAACGACTATTTATCAATAAGTAGTAAAATGACCCCAGTAGCCACATCACAAACCGAGAATAAAGTAATTATGTGGTACAGAACCGCTAATGAAACAAACTGTAAATATAATGGAAACGTATGGGAAATATGTAACGATAACAAAACTTGCACCGTACCATCAAAAAAATTTATTTCATACCAAGAAATTGGGGTGTGCCCAGTAGGAACCAGGGCCTAAACAAAATAACTTTATATAATATAAAAGGATTTTTTAGATGAAAAAAATAATTGTAAGTACATTTTTTTTACTATTTTTTTCACATGGTGCTTTTGCCGCCACCAGTTGTCCAACAAACGCAACCATTTCCACTTGCAGCACAAATGCCGGTTGTTATTGGCAAAACTCTACTGCTTCTTGCTCTTTGTGCCTCAGTGGACATTATAATGATGGCACAAAAGAAAATCTAACAAACTGTACATCCTGTGGCACATCACCCAAAGGAACTTCGTGGGACGCCACCCAAACAGGGCTAGAAAGTGCCAGCAAATGTAAATGGACAATAACTTGCGATGCCGGACAATATTATAACGGCACAGAATGTGCTTCATGCCATGGCACTGGGCGTTATTCTACAGAATCTGAAACCTTTTCAGGATATGGAACTGCATCTAGTTCAACCTCTCAATGCTCTCAGAAGTGTGGCGCAAATTCAAGCACCACATCAAATGGACAGGCTTGCAATTGCAACAACGGATATCATACACAAGACCAAAATCAAACCCATGTAAACAACAATTCAACCGATTGTATAGCAAATCAATATACAATTACATACAAATCAAACAATGATAAAGATGAAACCATAACACAACAGGTAACATTCGCAACCCAAGTCTCGCTTAAACCAAACACAACGTTTACCAAACAGGGATATAATTTAACAGGCTGGAAAAGTACTACACAGATATATACAACAGGATATACGTTTGAATCATATAGTTTTACCAACGATATAACTCTAGAAGCAGTTTGGTCAGGAAAAACGTTTTCTATAACCTATGATGATAATGGTGTAACAGATGGGACAATATCTACACAAACGTGCACCTATAACGGAACTTGCAAGGCAGAATCGGCAGCCCCATATACATACTCTGGCAAATATTTTACTGGATGGAAATGTATCTATGGGTGTTCTGATACAACAACCTTATATAAAGCCGGTGACACAATATCAACACTATCTGACGGTAATGATATGACACTACAAGCCCAATGGCAGACTTGTTCAGCAGGCTATTATTGTTCCACTGTCACAAACCAAAACCCTTGTCCAATTGGTGCAACTTCTGATGCTGGGGCGACCGATATCAAAAAATGTTATATAAACAACCAAACACAATTTTGTGATGATAATGACAATTGTTATACAATCCCTGGCAACAACACAAAAATTTATTACCAGGGGGGTATTTAATATTCTGAAAAATCCCGCCATGGCGGGATTTTTTTCAAAACGGTTTTATTTCCGCTATGACTTTATTTATTTCGGTCATTTGACCGGGGGTAAATTTCCCCAGCACCCAATCCGCCGGTTCCATTGGTAAATTAAAATCACGGGGATGTCCGATTCCAATCCGAATACGCGTATATTCACGACCAACATTTGCATCAATGGATTTTATGCCGTTGTGACCGGCACTGCCCCCGCCAATTTTAGTGCGGCAATGTCCAACCGGAATATCCATATCATCATGAATCACAACCAGATTTTCAATCGGTATCTTATAAAAAGTCATCAGGGCCAATACCGCCACACCACTGTTATTCATATATGTTTGTGGTTTAACAAAAATTATACGCCGACCACCAATATCCGCTCGTGTGGTTTGGGCATTTTTTTCATTTTTCCATATTGCCCCTATGCCGACCAGGTGGTCCACCGCCATAAATCCCACATTATGACGGGTATGTGCATATTCAGCCCCAGGATTGCCCAAGCCAACAACTAAGATCGGTTTATTTTCTTGCATATTTACGACTCTTTTTTTTATTATAATATCACAGAAAGGAGAAAAATATGAAATTAAAATCATTAGGCATTTTAACCGCTGCATCCATTATGACAATTGGGGCAAATGCGAATGCAAATCTCTTGTTTGATATTTATGCTGGTGGCACGTTTGGCATCGGCGGAAATACGATATTCTATGACGGCGACCACACGGCAAAATCCGCAATGACATATGGCGCGGTTTTGGGTGTGGATTTACCTTTATTCCGGATAGAGGGCGAATATAACTATCTGGACGGGGATAAAATCACAACAAATCTGGCAATGGCAAATGTGTATTTCAAAATTCCAATCCCGGTTGTAAAGCCATATATTGGTGCGGGTATTGGCACAACATTTGATGGCAAGTATGAACCGAAAAACATTGCCGAATTTGACCTGGACGACACATTGGCGTACCAGGGAATGTTAGGAATTACACTGGATTTGCCAGTATTGCCAATCAAAATTGATATAGAAGGTCGCGTCCTGTATGCCAACGATATTTATGAATTGGCAGATGAAAAGGCAGACCTGTTACAATATGATGGGCGCGTAAAATTGCGCTATGTGTTCTAAACAGGCCAATAAATCGGGGGGCTATACGCCCCCCCAAATACACGAAAGGAAAATAAAATCTATGCTGACACTGATTGATGGAAATTCTTTGTTGTTTCGTGCGTATTATGGCGTACACAGTCGCCTGACGCGAACCGATGGTACACCGACCGGTGCGATATATGGATTTTTGAATATGGTGTTACCCATTTTGGCCGCGGGCAATTCTGATGATAAATTTGTATGTGTATTTGATGCGTCGCGTATCACCTTTCGCCAGGATATTTATCCGCAATACAAAATGAATCGGTCTGAAACACCCGCCGATTTAATTGCCCAGGGCCAGATGATTCGCACCGGATTGGCGGCTATGGGGGTGCCGGTTCTGTGTGTCCCGGGGGTAGAGGCCGACGATGTTATCGCAACATTGGCGCGGGACGCGTGTACCCGTGACACAACCACCCGAATTATCACCAGCGACAAAGATTTAATGCAATTGGTGAACGATTGTGTGTACCTGTATGACGGGATGAAAAATCGCGAAATTCACACACCCCAGGTCTTGGAAAAATTCGGCGTTCGTCCAGACCAGGTTGTGGACCTTCAATCCCTGATGGGCGATTCGTCTGATAATGTGCCGGGGGTGCCGGGGATTGGCCCAAAAAAGGCAGCAGAGCTTATCAATCAATTCGGTACATTGGATAATTTATACGAAAACTTGGATGCAATTCCAAATGAACGCACACGAAATTTACTGCGCGACAATCGGGAATTAGCATATATTTCCAAACAATTGGTGACTTTAAAAAACGATGTGGATTTGTCGGGCCTAAATCTTAACCAATTTGTGTTTAATACCCCGGCGGCACTGGAATTTGTAAAAACTCAGGTGGAAAGTACATCTTTGGCCACCAAGATTGAAAAAATGTTTCCAGTTGAAAAATATAGTGCCACAGCAAATCAGCCAGCTTTTGACTTTCCGGGCAATGTGTGTGCGGTTCCCGATGCGCCATTAAACAATCCCACGCCCACCAAAAATATACAAATAGAATGCGAAACAATTACCAATGCCGAACAATTAAAAAAATTCCTGGGGGGTGTTGATAAAGTTTTGGCGTTTGATACCGAAACGACTGGATTGAGTCATATTTCTGATAAAATCGTGGGAATATCCCTGGCAATTGATGATAGGCACGGTGCATATATTCCAATTCGTCATCGTGCAACATCGGGCGATTTGTTTGCGGCAGATACTATTGCACCCAATCAAATGCCAATTGAATTGGTGCGGGAAATTCTGTATCCAGTATTGACCAACCCAGATATAATTAAAATTGGCCATAATCTGAAATATGATTTTCATATTTTGGAAAACGAAGGTTGGGACACGACCAGGATTCGCCCATTTGATGATACTATGTTATTGTCGTATATTCTGCATGGGTCGTTGCACGGACATGGAATGGATGAATTAGCACTGAAATATCTGAACCACGAAAATATAAAATTTGCGTCTTTATTCCCACCCAAGACACGGGATGCTGATATGCACTTTGATTCGCTAAACATTGATATGGCCTGTAAATATGCGGCCGAGGATGCCTGTATCACCCGTGCATTATATGATTTAATGCGACCGCAGTTGGATGGGAATACTCGGTTGCGGGAACTGTATGAAACCTGTGATTTGCCACTGATGCCAATTTTATTAAAAATGGAACGCGTTGGTGTTTTAGCGGACCGCAATAAATTGCTGCAATTATCGTCTGTGTTTCATGGGCAGTTGCAATCTTTGGAACGTGAAATCTGGGCATTGGCGGGGCACGAGTTTAATATTGCCAGTCCAAAACAATTGGGCGTGGTATTGTTTGATGAATTGAATCTGCCTGCGAATAAAAAACGCTCTACTGATGCGGACAGCCTGAATGATTTATTGGACAGCCATGAAATTATTGAAAAAATATTAAATTGGCGTTCTATTGCAAAATTAGCGGGAACTTACGCGGACGCATTGCCGCGGCAAATTGCATCTGACGGTCGCATCCATACAACATATTTACAGACCAGCACCAATACCGGTCGCCTGTCCAGTCGCGATCCGAACTTGCAAAATATTCCAATAAAAACCAGCCTGGGCGAAGAAATCCGGAAATGTTTTGTTGCACCCGCGGGCCGAACATTGATTTCCGTGGATTATTCCCAGATTCAGTTGCGGTTGCTGGCGGATATTGCCGATGTTCATACTTTTAAGGAAACTTTTAACAATGGTGCGGATATTCACGAACAAACCGCCCGAAAAATATTCAATATTGACGCGTCTGCCCCCGTGCCACGTGATTTGCGTCGCGCTGCCAAAACGGTAAATTTTTCTATCATATATGGAATTTCTTCGTTTGGATTGGCGGCACAATTGGGTGTGTCGCGGGGTGAGGCCCAAAATATCATAAACACATATATGGCGGGATTGCCTGAAATACAGGACTATATAAACCAGACGAAAAAATTTGCCACCGAACACGCATGTGTTTATACCCCATGGGGACGACGCATAGAATTACCTGAGGCAAAAAATCCACGTCTGCGTGCATACGCAATGCGTGCCGCGGTAAATGCGCCAATCCAGGGATTTGAAGCCGACCTGATGCGGCGTGCAATGGTTGAAATTGATAAACACATAATCCAGCCAAATGCCACACAAATCCGTATGATTATGCAGGTTCACGATGAAATAGTATTTGAATGCGATATTGATGCGGCGGAAAAATTTGCCCATGAAATAGAAAGTGCAATGGAAAACGTGGCAAAATTATCCGTACCCCTGGCGGCGGAATATGTAATATCCCCCGTATGGGGCAAGTAAAGGAAATCCCGCCACGGCGGGATTTTTATTCCTCTTTGAATAATCGGGCTGGGTCAACGGCACTGTTACCACGGCGCACTTCTAGATACATTTCAGGCTTATCCGGGTTCATACGCCCAATCGGTTCGCCGGCCAAAACCTCTTGTTCCAGCATTACATCAATATTCCCCAAGTTTGTCATAACCGTATTATAACCATTTTTATGCGACATAATTACAACCTTGCCAAATCCACGGAAACTGTCTGCAAATTTTACAACCCCATCTGCCGGTGCCATAACCAATGCATCACCACGCGTACGCACACGCCATCCATCAGATTTAAGCCCCAATGCGGTCTTTTCACCAAAACGGACAACCACCCGCCCCCGAACCGGCAAATTTAATTTTCGTCTTGAAAAGCGTGCATCGCCGGACATCTGCGAACTGCCGACCCCCGCGGACAATTCAGAAATACTTTTCGCACGCGCGGACAACTCGCGTAACTTTTTCTGTAATGCAGAATGTTGATTTTTTAATTTTTCATTTTGCGCACTGCGCGTTTTCAACAATTTATCTAAATCCTTCTTTTCTTGGGCGTATTTTTTTGCTGTACGATCCAATTTTTCTTTCTCTATTGCGCGTTGATTGCGAATTTCATTTAATTCTGCAATTTGTGCCTCTGCACGACGAATATCCTCGTCCAATCGGTCTGCGGCCCCAGACAGCACCGCCGAAGTCAGAACATATTCACGCATATCATCAGTATCAAAACTGGGGTGTGATGCAACAAACAAAATACTGGCCGCTGCATCGGCAACACGTCCCCGATTTCGTTCCATTTCACGGGTAATTTTATCGCGTTTTGCATCTAATTCATCAATTTTTTTGGCGACCAAACTGCGTTGTTCTTCCAGGGAACTAACCTTGTCCGCGGCTTTGACTAATTGCTTTTTAGTTTTGGATACTTCACGCTCGGATGTTTTAACTTGTTGTTCCAATTTTTTATTCTGTTGTTCGGTCTGTTTTATCTGGGCATTTATCTTGGACAATTCACTGGCCCCATACGACGGCGCAGAAAAAGCAAATAAAGCAATAAAAACAAAACGTAAAAATCGCATACAAAATTCCTTCGCGCATATTTTAACAAAAGCGACAAAAAAATCAAATATTTCACTTGTTAAAAACGCGTAAAATTGATAGAATACAGGCCGTACAGACATAAAATCTATGCCGAATCTAAACCACCAATTAGATTAGGCATATTGTCCCAAAAAAATTTCCCAGATTTCTGCATTTTTTACCTCTCCGTTTTGTGCCTAATCTAATTGGTCGTTTGTGTATGGCGGCTTTTCTGTTTTTTTTCACACATGGCGCATTCGCGACAATGATTCCATCCAGTGAATGGGCACCAGGTGGCAATTGCTACACAGATTCAACAAAATACAAGATTGCTGTATGCGATTGCATTGGCTATCAGGGCTCCAATGGTACAGCCCTTCCAGAATGCGATACAAACTCACCAACATCAGACATCTGCCTCATGGGAACTAAAACAGAACTCTTTCATTACTCAGGACTACACGGTGTCATACCCGACTGCATGAGCCCAGGTGGAAATGGCAATGGCGAATCCCGTGCGGTCAAATATGTTTGCTTTGACCGCACCACTTGGTCTGATGCAGATTCGGTTTGCGACTGCGCTGACTACATAACCGATTGGGTCCAGGGGTCAGAAACGTCCAGCAACAACAATCGGTACACGCGCACAACGGCCACTTTTCAATGCGGGACATACGATTTTTCAACATACTGCGAATATCAAATGATGGACCCAGAAACATACGAATATACAACTTACAGTCAAGGAACAACGTACACAGGCAAAAAAAACTATGTTTGTGGTCCCGCAGCGTTAAACCAACCCAAAACAGAATATGCATGTACCCCCGGATATTACCTAGCCACCAGCACATGCAAATCCTGTCCCGATGATACAACCTCTATTGATGGAATAACACTGGTCAGTACCTCAGCAGACTATAACCAAGGGAACCTTCTGTCATGCTATGTCCCCGCAAGCAGCTTTTCCATTCCTGACGATACTGGCACATGGACCTGGGGTAATGACTGTTATTACAGCTATTAAAAAACGGGGCATTTACCCCGTTTTATTTTTTCATTACTTTCAAAAATACTTTTTTGCCCCGTTGCACCTTGTATTCATCGGCGGGTGCAATCACAGCACGCGGGTCGGTAATTTTTTGACCATCAATTTGGATTCCGCCCTGCTCTATCGTACGCCGAGCCTCGGACTTAGACGCAAACAATCCCGCCGCACACAAGAAATCTAAAATCCCCATATCCGCATTCATTTCAATTTCCACGGACGGCATATTTGTAGCATTTGCACCACCACCAAACAATGCCGCCGCGGTATCAGCAGCCGCAGTCGCCGCAGCACGACCGTGTGCAATTTCAGTTGCCGCAAAGGCCAAGATTTTTTTAGCCTCGTTCAATTCTGCCCCCTGTAATGCGGACAGACGCGCAATCTCATTCAATGGGATTTCCGTGAAAATTTTAAGGAATTTTTCCACCAAATCATCCGGTGTGTTGCGGAAATACTGATAATACTCATATGGCGACGTTTTATCTTCATTCACCCATACGGCATTACCCGCAGATTTCCCAATCTTATTCCCATTGGCATCTGTAATCAGTGACGTAGACAGAACAAATGCCTCTTTTCCTAACTTCTTGCGTATCAATTCTATCCCCATAATCGCATTTCCCCACTGGTCCGCCCCACAGGTCTGTAAAATACAATTATGTTCACGATACAGCGTTAAAAAATCCACCGCCTGAAACGTCATATAATTAAATTCCAGAAACGTCATGCCATTGTCCAATCGCCGCTTTACAGAATCCATAGACAGCATGCGTGGCACTGTAAAATCTGTACCAAAATCACGCAAAAAATCCAAATGGCTGTAATTTTTCATCCAATCATAGTTATCAACCATAATCGCATCAGACGCCCCATCACCAAATTTAAAAAATTTAGAAAAAGATTTTTTTAATCCTGCTACATTTTTCGCCAAAACTTCTTCGGTCATCATCGGACGCCCCGAATCACGCCCCGACGGGTCACCAATACGCCCCGTTGCCCCACCAACCAAGGTAATTGGTTTATGACCATATTTTTGCAACCAACGCATCATCATAACCGGCACCAAATGTCCCACATGCAATGAATCCGCCGTTGGATCGGACCCTAAATACGCCGTAATTTTACCAGCATTTAGTGCATCATTTAATCCGTCAATATTAGACACCTGGTTGATAAAACCACGTGCCTCTAATTCTTTTAACAATTCATTTTGCATTTTTATATATCCTTACTGGAAAAATAATAGCATTTAATTACACCGCACGCAAGGCACACCCACAAAAATTATTTTGAAATCGCACGCCCATATTCCTGGACTAATTGGGTATAAATATCGCGCCGAATGCGATTGATGCTTTTATATTCGCCTTTTTCATCAATATATGGCACCCGCCCAACAGATTCCAGATAATTACAGTCAAATCCAACCGTACGGTCCGGATAAAAACAATATACCAATCGGCCCACCCCATCACCAATTGCAGGAACGGTAATATTTGATAACTTTTCCACAGCGTCAATATGCGCCACATCAACAAAATCTCCCACATATGATTCCACACGCCGCCCATTTACCGTATATATTGAAAGGGCTTTATCATCGTGGGCACGAAATTTTTCAATCTTTAATTTTCCACTGTTTAACACATTCTTTTCAAAGAACGGAACCGAATCGGACAATGTAAATGTTTTCAGATTTACTTTATCCCGCAACCGTCGGTCAGTTGTAATAATTTGCGCAATTTCATTAAACCAATCCGCAGACTGCACGGGATGCAATTTATCATCAACCGACACCGCCATATCCAACATAGGCGCGGAGGGCAAAGCCTCGTACATCAAAACACGGGTTAAATCCCGCCCCAGGATACGCCACACGCCCCGTGGCACACGCCCCAGGAATCGTTTCACATCCGCATCCGTTGCACGCAATCCACGATGTGGCTGTAATCGCCGCAACATAGCCAACACAGAATCACGCGTTTGCGGATTCTGTACCCACGAACCATTGGTTTTTAATTGCAGGGCCCATCCACGATCCAGAACCTGGTGCGCATTGTATTCCACATAATTGATTGGGGCGGTAAATATTTCACCCCCAGAAAACACAACCGTTTCCGTAAAATTTGAAATTTTCGTAAATTCATCCAGATAAAATTTAATATCCCTACCCGGCAACACGTCCCTGGATTGATATGGCGAACCACGCATATAACACCCCGGACAAGTCAAATTACAACATCGCGTCAGATAAAACAACGCTTCAATTTCGTACTGAGCCTCATCATATACGATTTTGGATATTTTATCCGCATAGTTTTTTAATTTCTGATAATTATCAATATCTGTCATAGCCCCCAGATTATCACACCCATCCCAATCCGCAATAAAAAAATATTCTCCCCCGAAAAAATTGTCAACCCAACCACCACTATTCACTAAATATTTGCTCTCTGCTATTTGCTCTTTGAAATAAAAAACGCCCCGTTGGGGCGTTTTTTATTTCAACATCTTAGCCACTTCGTCAGCCAGGTTGTCTTCGCGTTTTTCAATACCTTCGCCCAAGACAAAGTATGCAAAACCCGCCAATTTACCATTAGCGTCCGCAATAACTTCACGAACAGTCTTAGAAGGATCCATAACGAACGGCTGTTCTTCCAGAACTGATTCGCCATAGTATTTTTTAATACGACCTTCCACCATCTTTTCAACGATGTTTTCTGGTTTCCCAGCGGTTGCACCAGATTCAATGAACACTTTCTTTTCGCGTTCAACGGCCGCCGGGTCAACATCATCCACCGTCATAAATTCAGGTTTGTTTGCCGCAATGTGCATTGCTATTTTAGAACCTATTTCATCAATTTTTGCATCCGTACCATTGATAGCGACCACAACACCAATCTGGCCCATACCCGGTACCAAAGCATTGTGAATATATGTAAAGATTTTATCGCCTTTTACCTTTGCAATACGGCGCAAATTCATATTTTCACCAATTGTTGCGATTGTTGCAGCAATGTCATCTTTGACCGCAGCCATAGTCGCATCAAAATCACCCTTTAATTCCGCAGCTTTGGCCGCAACATCGGCAACTAATTTCTGGAATTTTTCATTTTTTGCAACAAAGTCTGTTTCTGCGTTCAATTCAACGACACAGCCCATATCATCACATTTTACAACTGTCACCAAACCAGATGCCGCAACACGCCCCGCCTTGGACGCCGCTTTTACAATACCTTTCTGGCGCAACCAATCGGCAGCCGCCTGGATATCGCCATCATTTTCCATCAGGGCCTTTTTACAATCCATCATACCGGCGGATGTTTTTTCACGCAGTTCCTGAATCAGTTTTGCTGTAATTTCTGCCATTGTGTTTCTCCCATATTTTAATTAGATTTTTATTTCTGACGAACAAATAATTGTGCGAACCAAGACCCACGTGTATCTGCAACATTACGTGCACGCAGTGCAGCCGTCTCATAGTCTGGACACACAGGGCCAAAATTTTTATTGTCCACCGTCGCCGCGAACCCCACAACCGTGCCAGTTCCCGGTTTTTTACATTCAAAATATTTTGCATCCCCGATGGCACCAACATATGTTGCCATATATTGGTTGCCAACCGAGGTTGTAATAATTTGTTGTTGTGTTTTCTGTTTTTTATTCATAACACAACCCCAATATTATTTGTCGGCTTTATCAGCCAATTTACCACGACGTTCCGCACGGGCTTCGGATGTTTTGGATTTAATCTTGGATTCTTTTTCCTTGATATCAGATTCAAAATCATCGGCCGCATCGGCACGCATATCGGATTCAACCTTTTTACCGGCTGCGCCACCCAGGCGTTTTTCAATACCCGACAAAATTGCATCCACGAACAGGTCACAGTACAACTGGGTTGCACGCGCCGCGTCGTCATTACCCGGCACCGGATAGTCAACCATTTCCGGATTTGCGTTTGTATCACAAATCGCGATAGTTGGGATATCCAAATTTTTCGCTTCGCGAACAGCATTCATTTCACGTGGCACATCAATAACGACCATCGCCTGAGGCGTGCCATGCATATCCAAGATACCACCAAAAATATCACGCAGTTTTTCAACTTCTTTGGTCATAACGCCAACTTCTTTCTTGGTCAGGCCCAACTTGTCGGCGTTTGCGATATCAGTTTCCATTTTTTTCAAACGACGAATAGACTGAGAAACGGTTGTCCAATTCGTCAACATACCACCCAACCAGCGGTTATTTACATAGTACTGACCGCAACGTTCGGCCGCATCTTTGACGATATCTTTGGCCTGGTGTTTTGTTGCAACAAACAGAACCTTGCCACCAGCGGCTGCGATTGCTTCCAACGCAACCAAAGAGCGATGCAACAAAGGTGCAGTTTTATTCAAGTTGATAATGTGAATTTTATCCTTGACCCCATAAACATACGGTGTCATCAACGGATTCCAGCGACGTGTGTGGTGACCAAAATGAACACCCGCTTCCATCAACTGTTTCATAGTAAATGTAGGCAATGCCATAATTTAAATCCTTTTTTGTGTTGTTATCCTCGCCGTGTGCGGAAAAGCCAAATTCATACGAACCGGACACAAATTTTGCACAACGGTTGTGTTCTTCGCACCAAGGTGCGTGCGCGAATAATAGCCAATTCTCTACAAAAAATCAAGTAAAAATATAAAAAAGATTATTCCAATGCACCGGTCATTTTTTGCCCCAGGCCACCGCCCAGAACATTACCGATTTCGTCTTCTTTGACCTCTATTACCACGCGACGCGGGCGTGATACAAATTTGCCCATTTCATTTGCCAAAATATTCGCCAGCATTGCCAAACTTACCACAGATGTACGATAATCTGGGTTTTGCCGATAAAAATCATCCAATTCATGAATCAAAGTATTTGGTGTTTTGTATCCAACCGCCATTGTTTATTCCCTTGTTTATAAAAAAATAAACCCACCTAAAAATAAAGACGGGTTGGAGGTTAGAAACTACCACACAAGTAGTGCTACTTATTCATATATATCGCAGCCCTCCAACCACTACGAGTTGGAGGCTATATAACGCTAAGCCTAGCGTGTGTGTTGGAGTTTCTACACCCCACATCGGCAAAAATCACCAATGCCCACCAATTATACCCACAAAAATCAGCGTTTTCAATTTATTTATTACCACCCTTTTGTCATTGACAAACCGGTTCTTTGTACTATATTTATAAGTGTGTGGGGTTGCCCCACCCAACAACGGAGAGAATATGAGCCCGTACAGAAACATTTTATCAGCACTGCTTTGTGGCACAATCGCCTGTGCGCCCGCGTTGGCGAACAATTGCGACAACCCACAATATCGTCGCTATAACCCAGATAAATGCGCGCCGGCACAGTCTTTTTCATTTGCCACAACGGCACTGACTGCAACGGGTGGCGCGGCAATATTGGGTGGCGTGGTAGCATTGCTGGGTGGCACATCATCGGGCGGTGGCTCGTCCCATACAAATACAGTTTCCGCAACACTGCCAACATACACACACGTTGGCGCGGATGTTGATGAAATACAACTGGCATCCATTACCAGCACAACCGAATACAATCGCAATAATAATTCATATAACGATATTCGCCTGGCCTATTCACTGGCACGTGGTTATACGGGGGCAGGTTCCACCATTGCCGTTATGGATGGTGGCGAAAACAGTTTTCACGGCACAACCGTTGCCCAATTCGCATCAGGCGAGATTGCCCCAAACGCAACGGTCCAATCATATCAAATACGGGATGATAACGGAAAATTCCTGTCTTATTCCCAAATTGGCGATATTATTACCAGCGCACGCGATACAAACATTTATAATTTCAGTTGGAATGCCACCAACCTGGGTGCGGACGACATAGTATCACGCGCACAAATGGAACGCATAACCAGCACTGATTTTATCACGTCTATGACCACGGCCGCCCGTGATAACGACGCAATCTTTGTCATTGCGGCGGGCAATAGCTATCACGCCCAACCTGGGGCTTTTTCCGCCCTGCCCGCGGTTATTCCCGAATTATCAGGCCATATTGTAAATGTGGTCGCCTGGGACAGTGCAACCGGCGCATTGGCCGATTACAGTAATATTTGTGGCGTGACCCAGGATTGGTGCATAACCGCCCCGGGAACGGAACTGGATACCGGGCGCACATTAGTATCAGGCACCAGTTTCGCCGCCCCAGTTGTATCCGCTGCAATTGCGGTCATTCGCGAAGCCTTTCCATATATGTCATCGGAACAAATAACGAACCTGTTGTTCACAACGGCACGCGACCTGGGCGATGTTGGCGTGGATGAAGTCTATGGTCACGGAATGTTGGATTTGGAACGCGCAACACGCCCGGTCGGAACGGAACTGGTTATGATATCAGACACGGTCAGCGTTCGTCGTACAACCGCACGTGTATCCGCCCCCGTTGCCAAAAGTATCAAATCGGCAAATATAAAATTTGCATTTGTTGACGGATATGGTCGCGCATTTAATGCCGACCTGGGCGACAATGTATCGGTAAAGAATCGCGGAATTGGATTTGAACGTCTGCGCGAAAACCGTACAAATAAAATGACATTCGGTAATCTGGAAATGGGATTCAAACACAGTGACCTGTTGCGTGGCGACGGTTTTATGCGCACGGAATCAGATAACCTGATGACATTTATGGGATACAATGCTAGATTTAATATCGGTCACGCAACAATTACCACACGCACCACGGTTGGCGCAATAAATCCAACCCCGGCCCCAGATTCAATGATAAACGGTTTTTCAAACATATATACTGCGTCTGCCGCAATCAATGCACAATACGGCAATTTATCGTTTGGGATTGGCATCCCAGACACAATAATAGACGGCAATATGTCCCTGAACATTCCGGCTGGGCGCAACATTAATGGAAATTATACATTTATGAAGCACACGCTGGACCTGGCAACAGAACCGTCGTTAGAATACACCGCATCATATAAATCCATAACGGCCGGATTTGTGGATAATCCATACGGCACAGATGAACTCTATATCCTGACCCGTGGCACGATTAAATTTTAATCACGGATGGAATTTTAGCATTTGGCGGTGGTGGTGCGGCCAAAGCATTTGTATAATCGGGCTGGATATCGTGTTTCTCTATATATTTAGACAAAGTATCCCTATGTACCCGCAAACGCCGCGCAATTTCATACCGACTGCGTCCATCACCCAATTTTTGCGAGATATACTTTTCTCGCCCCTTTAATTTACACTCATTACGACTGCCCAGGGGACGTCCAACACGCTTGCCCTCGGCCCGGACACGCGCCAGAGCCTCCTTAGTGCGCTGGGAAATCAGGTTTCGTTCAATTTCCGCCGATAATCCAAAAGCAAAGGCCAAAACCTTGCTGGTAATATCCGCCCCCAAGCGATAATTATCCTTTATCGTCCAAATCTTGGCCCCAATATCCATACAGTGGTGCAAAATACTCATAATCTGCAACAGATTACGTCCCAATCGCGACAATTCAGACGCAATAATCAAATCATCTTTCTGGATACGTTTAATCAAGCGACCCAATTTACGCTTGTTCAGGTCCTTGGTGGATGAAATTGTTTCTTCTATCCAACAGTCAACAACCAAATCCTGTTTTTCACAAAAGCGTTGTATTTCAAACTTCTGATTTTCCGTATTTTGATGGTCCGTTGACACACGAATATAACCATATACCACTTTTCTTACCTCCTCACACTTGTTACCTTTGTGTGATTCTCTTGCTATATTGTATCGTTTTACAACCAAAAAATCCCCAGGAATATAAGCCATAATCAATAACTTGAATAAAATCACATTCTGGGAAAAGTATCTTGAAAAATCCCTTGCTTTTTATGCAGAATATTGCGAATATGAAAATACCAATTAAACAAAGGAAGCGATAAAATGGCAGGAAGTATAAATAAAGTCATATTGGTTGGCAATATCGGCCAGGAACCCCAGGTACGCACAATGAACAGTGGTCAAAAAGTGGTCAGTTTTTCACTGGCAACATCCGACCGTTGGCGCGACCGCTCAACCGGCGAACAAAAGGAACAAACCGAATGGCATCGCGTTGTAATCTTTAATCCTAATTTGGTAGAGGTTGCCGAACGCATGTTGCAGAAAGGCACAAAATTGTACCTTGAAGGCTCATTAAAAACCCGCAAATGGCAAAATCAACAGGGCGTGGATGTTTACACAACCGAAATTGTCCTGAATCCATTCGCCGGCCAGATGGTAATTCTGGGTGGTGCCAAGGCAATGGATGGTGCATCGGGCGACTATGCCGCCCCATCATCGGCCCCCGCCCCCCAACCGCGCGAGGAAATAAATATTGCCGATATCGGCGACGATATTCCATTCTAATAATTAAAAATCCCGCCACATGGCGGGATTTTTATCTAAACATTTTTTCGGTTCATTGATATTTACAATACTATTGCTAAAACACGATATATTATATCCCACAACAGAGATATTTCCCAATCCAAAATCATATTGCAGTGGCGATGCGATGGACCATTGGGCTTGTCACACCGCGCCGACGAATATCCGCGACCAGATTATTTTTATAATTATGACTGCACGCCCATTGTAGCCATCCGCGTGCCGATGCCAATTGCCCCCGCGAATGCTCAGACCAATCATCATAAGTTGCAATATTGATTATCCGACGCCGAATTCTTTGCGCGGTGCGTCGGCGTAATAAAACAAAATCCGGGAAATGCCTGTACCCGATATAGTCCAATCCCTGTCCCGTAGAACGCACCACCGCCTTAGAAAATGTCAGTCCCAATTTATTCCACAGGAAATAACGAATTATCACACATGCCACACACAATTGCCGCGCATTATTTCCGAACAAACAAAAATCATCACAATACCTGATATAGTCCGGCCACCGTAAACACTGTTTTACAAATTTATCCAGTTCATTAAGATAAACATTTCCCAACCATTGACTGGTTAAATTCCCAATTGGCAGGTTTCTTTCACCCCCCACCGACCAAACAATTTCATGCAACATATCCAGAATTTTCCCATCAGCGATTTTGTGCCGTATAATTTGCATTAGTCGTGCATGCTCTATACTGGGGTAAAACTTTCTAATATCGCATTGCAGAACAAATTTATTTCGTCGCATAAATTCCATCACCCGTCGCGATGCGGCATGCAATCCCCGTCCCGGAATACACGCATAAGAATCGCGATAAAACATTTTCAACCATATTGGTCCCAAAATATTAATCAGTGCATGGTGCACAATATGGTCTGGGTACAGTGGCAAAACATAGATATATCTTTCTTTGGGTTCAAAGATTTTTACGACCCGATATGGGGACGTTTTAAAGTTTCCACTTGCGATACACTGTCGCAGTTTTAGTAAATATTCATCCCGATTTGCCAGAAACTTATTAATTGCAGCCTTAGACTTTTTACCACGCACCGCGCGTCGCGCCGCCAGGTCAAAATTTTCCGCCGAAATAAAAGCATCCCATAAATTTTTATATCGTTTCATTTGCGTTACATTTGGTCTGTTCTCTCTCGTCTCTACCCCCGAATTAGATAAATAAAAGTTTAGTTGTTAGTGTAAGTGTTTAGTGGAGAGTAGAAGTACTATGATGTGCGGCATTCGCCGCACACAAACACTAACCACTAGCCACTTACACTAACCACTTACACTAACCACTTACACTAACCACTTACACTAACCACTTACACTAATCACTAAAAAATCCCACAAATGGGGGATTTTTTACTGCATCGCGCACGCATCGGTAAATTCATATGTCCCAGAATCGTCCGTATATGATACACCCGCCGGCGCGTACATTATGCAATCCCCAGACGGACTGGATACCAAACACGATTCCGCCGTCCCCGTTGCGGTTGTCCCCGACGGACACGATGTTGCAATTGTCACATATGTATCATCAATGGCAACATATCCGCTTGGGCACGATGTTGACGGTGCGGCGGCATATGCCCCACCCACAACAAAAAACCAAGATAAAAACATTAAATACTTCATCCACACCCCCATTTTATTTATGAAAAAGAATAATATCGGTCAATTTTGACAATAGTCCCACGGAACGGAATATTTCCCTGGGCAGCCTGAATTTGGTCGGTTAAAACAGAACTGCCAGTAAAGACGACATGCGCCACACCATCCAAAACAAATTGCAATTGCAGGCAATCCGTACCATCGCGCTTCTTAGACTTTGTGATACGGTAATCCGTCACGATAATTTCGCGATTTAAAATCTCGTCCAGACGTTTTTTCGTTCCCGGCATTGGCAATTTATCACGCGCGAACGCCGCGAATCGCGGACAGTCCATATTTTGCAAGCGTCCAATTTCATCCAGTGTCATTTATTCACATCCCATATTTTATTTAAATTGAACATCCGGACGTTGGGCGACGGGAAATGAAAACAAAACCCGCCCTACTGGCCCAGATGTTCCCTGTGTATTGTATTTTTCGCAATGGTTTTCGCCCATCGCAAAAGGTCACACCACCCCGCCTTGATAAACAGGCAAACCAGACATATGTCCGGAAAAGTGCCATCGCACTTTGTCCCACAGGTTGGCAAAACTTTACCCAAGCCCGTTCCCAGGAGCCGAGGGACGAAAACAGCGCGGACCGGAACGCGGAATTGTTCCTGGCGTTGTTCGCACAGTTGTTAGAACAGTTGTTCGCGCAATTACCGGCGGACGTGTTCGTGTTGATGAACACCCAAGACGACACGGCCCACGCCATAAACGAACTGCATACGGCGATGCAACCTATTCCCGGTTTTGGCCGGGAACCCGTTTTTTGTTACCGACAAAAATTTTCATTCTTTTCGGACCAAATCCTTTTAGTTTTTTTGATTCCATCGGGGGCGGGGTCGCCGCCCCCGTACCCCCACCCAATTTACGGCGTATGTGTGTTTCACACCCATACGCGGCGCCGCATTACGCCATTATCAATCGCCGAGGGACGAAAACAGCGCGGACCGGAACGCGGAATAGGACCTGGCGTAGAGCGCACAGTAGAAAGAACAGTCGCCCGCGCAATTACCGGCGGACGAGTTCGCGTTGAAGAACACCCAAGACGACACGGCTGGCTCAACCATCTTGCACCAACAATTTACATTGGTTGTGTCCGACGCGCTGCTGACCGTTGTAATCGCGTCTGATGTTGCATATTGCGCAGCACCCGCCTGGTTAGAGCACATTGCAATCCCCTTAATCGGAACGCTGGTGCCGTTTGTTGTGCATGTGGCGGACCAATCGGCGTTACCCCCCGCTGGTGTTGATGTGCACGTGGTGCTTGATGCGTCCAGTGCAACACATTTTTGTACGGCATTCGCCGGCGCGGTCACAGTTAGTATTCCCATCCCCAACAAAACAAATATACTTCTTTTCATATTTTTATCCCCCAATTCATAACGATTCGCATTTTTTCCTAAAATCCCGCCTACGAATTAAAACGGTGGTTTAGATTCGGCATAAAATCCGATTGACAAAGCCCCAGAAAAACGGCTAGACTGTACGTAAAAGAACGCCGAATCCAATGGACCGTTTAGATTCGGCACGGTTTTTTTGCAATTTTTCCCGGATTTCTGCGGGGTACATACCTTTTTATTCGGCAAGGAATTTTTACCCAAGAATTTTTACACAAATCCGCCACACCCGCACATTTCCGGGCTTTTTTATCATGCGCCATAAACCCATGATTTCCCCATTAAATAAAAGGTTAGTTGCGCTTGGCACGCTGTAAAGTTCTCCTCCTGTGGAGGAGTCCCCGCAGGGGGAGGTGGTCTTTTTTTTATAATGTATTCATATTATTAAAGACCACCCCGGTGCTTCGCACCACCCCTCCACAGGAGGGGAACTTAGTGTGTCCCTTGCCCCGGGCCCCGCAAAATTGAAAATTTTGTGGGGGCCCTGCGGGACCCAGGTCATAGAAACATTATTGTTTGTGCGTGCTTTGCACGCATAACCTGGTTTCCGGTGTCACCATCACCCAAAAAATTCATTTGAATTTTTTGGGTGATGCTAGGCCGGGATGACAATAGTGATTATGTTCCAAGATTATAAATATTTTGATAAATAAAAGTTTAGTTGCACTTGGCTTGGTGCTAAATGTCCACCGCCCTTGGCGGGGGATGTCGTCACTTGTGACGACAGGGGGTGGCTAAAATACGGACTTTTGTATCAGCCACCCCTCGGCTCGCTTCACTCGCCACTCCCCGCCAAGGGCGGTGAGAATTATCGGCGGTTACTAAGATAAACTTTTATTTATCTAAGTATTTATGGATTCCACATTTGAACTTTGCACTATGCACTTTGAACTTTGAACTTTGATAAAAAATCCCGCCATGCGGCGGGATTTTTTTAGAATCCGAATACCATACGCTGTTTTGACTGACGTTTCTTTTCATTGCGAACGGCTTCTTCTTTTAAACGTTTGCGTCGTGTTGTTGGTTTTTCATAACGCTGACGTTCCTTCATTTCGCGGTACAGGCCTTCTTTCTGGGATTTACGTTTTGCAACGCGCAATGCCTGTTCTACGTTATTATCGCGAACCAGAACTTTTACCATAGGTTATTCACCCCCTTCAACATTTTATCTTGCGTTTATTACTTTATTTTGGTGGAGCCAATCAGACTCGAACTGACGACCCCCTGCTTGCAAAGCAGGTGCTCTACCAACTGAGCTATGACCCCAAAACTTTGCACTTTCTTTCCAGAAAGCGAACGCATTTTATAATTTATTGAAATAAATGTCAATAATAAAAATAAAAACAATTAAATTTGTTGACATCTTTGATGTTTAGTACACAATATTAAAAATTATGAACGCACCAAAATACGCTTTTATTCCAGATAATTATTCAGAAAAACTGCCACAATTGAAAAAGCGGACTTTTCAATGGCAACTGGATTATTCTTCGCGTACCGAAAATAAAACAATCGGCCATATCACCCATTATTCCATTGACCCGCAACCGGTGGAAAATTGCCTGATTTTAATTCCAGGATTGGCATCAAACACCCGCAATGAACCATTGATGCGGATTATCACATACTGGGCATTGATGAACAGTCACGATGTATATTGCCTGGATACTTTTCTGGGCGACTTTCAGCCTAATGTTTCCCAGGAACTGGCCAACAAGCACACATTTACGGAATATGTGGACCTGATTGATACGGGGCTGGACCGCATAGAAAACGAATGCAAAAATAAAAAGTATTCTTATTCGTGTTTAATTGGCCATTCCGCCGGCACAACCGCCACATTTGAAATATATAACAAACGCATCAGACAACACAAAAAATTGCGCTTTTCTGCATCCATAATGTTTGCGCCATACTTGGACCACAGTTTTACAAAATATATCAAACGCTATCATCTGCGTCGCTATGCCGCCATGGGCATACATATCACAGACGATGATTTTCCCAAAACTGTCGTCAGTATATCCAGCCCGCACGAACCACTGATAAACAACCACACACCACACCTGTCCATATTACCACAAATATATGATGACATAGCCGATGTGAAATTCAGACCCGACCTGATGGACAAATACAATATTCCAATTACATTGGTCGCAGGCGGGCGTGACAAGAAGTCCCCGCCAGAGGACCTGCGTAAAAAATTCAACATTCTGCGCCAGGGTCAAAATGGCCTTTTGTGGAAATTTGTATCATTCAAAGACAGCCGTCATTCATTTATTGAACAGCACAAAGACTATCGCGCAATTCTACGCCTAATCCAATCCCAGAAACGCTTTGCACAAAATTGTGGGAAATAATTTGCACTAGACTTATTTGCCGCTCTCACTTATAATATATGCGCTATGTTTAAGAAAATTTCTAATAAAGTAAAGTCCTTTGTCAAAGGCGATGAAACAAACGGCCGTATAAAATGGTCGTTATATGGACGTGTATGGCGTGAAATTGGCGCACCATATTGGAAATGGCTGGCCGCCGGTATCATTTTTACCATTTTAGCCGCCGGGGCCGAGGGCTATACCATCACCCTGGTACAACAGGTTGTTGATGATGCATTTATAAATAAAAGTATGGATGCCATTTACTGGCTGGGGATTCAGGTTATTGTTGCCTTTGGGGCCAAGGGCGCATTTACATACGCCAAGGCTTTGATTATGTCCAAAGGTGGCTTGCTGGCCAGTGCAAATTTACAGAACAAAATATTTAATCATATGACACATATGAATCTGGCACGGTTCTATGGTGATGGCATTGGCAAAAACTTAAACTATTTCGGGGTCCAGGCGGGCGCGGTTCTGAACCTGGTGACAGGTACGGTTATCCGCGTTGTGCAAAATGTTGCGACCCTGGCGATGACATTGGCATTGATGTTCTATTACGCGCATCAGATGTGCGTCGTTCTGATGTTCCTGGCACCGGCGATAATGATTCCAATGGTTATCATTATGCGAAAACGTCGCAAACTGTCCCGCCAATCTTTTGGCATTGCCAACAATGTATCCCAGCAATTAAATCAAACCCTGCACGGGATAAAAACAATCCAGGCCTTTGCAGCCGAAGACAAAGAAGCAAAAAAATTCGCAAATGTCCTGAACAGCTCTATAATAAACGCATACAAAAGCACCCAGGCAAACGCATTGCGTTCACCTTTGATGGAATTTATGATTTCAATCGGCCTGTGCGTAGCAATGATTATGGGTGGACATTTTATTGCCAGTGGCGCAATATCCACTGGTGACTTTACGGCTTTCCTGTTGGCGTTGACGGCGGCATACAAACCCGCAAAATCCATTACCAGCACCGGCGACACATTACAACACGGCCTGTTAGCAGCGGAAATATTATTTGAATTTCTGGACAGCGAACCAGATATCAAAGACGCCCCAGATGCACGCGTTCTGGACGCGAAACAAATGTCGGTCAGTTTTGACAAAGTATCATTTGCATATAATGAAAACGAACCAGTTATCAAGAATCTGTCCCTACACGTACCCGCGGGCCAGGTTTGCGCCTTGGTTGGTCCATCGGGTGGCGGCAAAACAACGCTGTTTAACCTGTTGGAACGTTTCTATGACCCGCAAAAGGGAAAAATAACCATCAACAAAACAGATATAAAAAAATATACATTAAAATCCCTGCGTGAAAACATCGCAGAGGTTTCCCAGTCCGTATTCCTGTTTAATGGCACAATAGAAGACAATATTAAATACGGCAAACCCGATGCCACACATGAAATGGTCGTTGCTGCTGCACGCGCCGCAAATGCAGACGGATTTATAAACGAATTTCCAAAAAAATATGAAACATCCGTTGGCGAAGGCGGCGCATTATTATCCGGTGGTCAAAAACAGCGAATCGCTATTGCACGTGCAATATTAAAAGATGCCCCCATCCTGTTATTGGACGAGGCCACATCCGCCCTTGACACCCAAAGCGAGCGTTTAATCCAATCCGCCCTGACGGACCTGATGCAGGGTCGCACAACATTTGTTATCGCCCACCGCCTGTCCACAATTCTGGATGCGGATATGATTTGCGTAATCAAAGACGGTCAAATCATTGAACAGGGAACCGATTCGGAACTGTGCGCATTGGGTGGCGAATATAAAAAACTGCGCGACATTCAATTCAAAACGGACAAAAAATCAAAAGCGAAAGCGAAAAAATAATGGAACAAACACATAATTCTTTGCCATTAAAAAATGTCCCAACCGCAACAGGGAAATATCGCCTGTATTTTATTGATGCGACCGGCAAAGCCAACCCCGTTGATGGCACGGGGCTCAGTTTGCGTCCTTTTGAATTAGTGGCGGAATTTTTGGACCGAAAGTTTGTCGCAGTAAAGAAATATACCAACCATAAGCCCGTCCTATTTTTGGTCAGTCTACGAGATGGTACAATCCCAGCAACAATGCCACACGGAACATTTGACATTATTTTTGACACAAAAAACGCTGCACTATTTTTTGCACCGCTTTATTCCAACGGCAAACCAACGATTGAATATTCCTGGTGCCTGCCCAAAGCTAATACACCGTACCAGGCCATAAATGTTCCATCCATATTACATCCGGACATCCAATCGGTACACGCCACGACTGCCGTCGCCCTGCCCGAAAATATTGATGTGATTGAAATAAAAACTCATCGGAAAAAACGTAAAACAAAACCCAAAACCGCAATTATTGGTCCCAAACGTCCACGTGGTCGCCCACGCGGTTCCAAAAACAGGCCAAAGGTTATCACGCCAATTGTCCCACAAAAAATAAATCAGGCTAAACAAAACCGCGTATCATTGCGTCGCACAACAAAAAATATCCTGAATCCAACATATGATATATATATCAATGGCCGACGTGTTGCAAAACAACGAATGAACGCATCCGCGAAAACATTTTTGAACAAACGGATATTGGTCGTATCTTATCAAATTCCTGCGAGCTTGGCGACAAACCACGATGTATTTTTGCCCAATGGTATCCAATGGCAAACCAATCAACGCAACCGATATACAAACGCCCCAGCAACCATCAATGGCGTCACCGAAAACAATGGTTCATTGCTATTGAGCCTGTCAAACAATAACAGGGCAACAATCCGTGAATCGGACCTGTCCCATATTCCCCAACAATACTTTGTAATAGAAACCCAAAACCAACGCTAAAAAAAATCCCCCAAACTGGGGATTTTTATGACTCTTCGTCTTCTATATCTTCATCGTCAACCTCGGCGGCATTCAGGTCTATTTCCTTTGGAATACCTAAAATATCCTCTATCTTTTCCGAAGCTGCATCTAAATCAATCTTGTGCAGAACGGCAAATTCCTGGGCCATACGCTCTAGCGCACGTAAATACAACTGACGCGCGGAAAATGTCATAGTATCCGCCGCACTACGTCTTTGCAGGTCACGTACAACCTCGGCCAGTTTCATGGGGTCGCCAGAATTGATATTTTCCTCGTACTGGGCGGCACGACGGGCCCAAATCATACGCTTAGCCCCAGCCTTACCCTTAGCGGATGCGATTGCCTCGTCCATTTTTTTGGCGGACGTCAACGGACGCAACCCCGAAATTTCAGCACGTTCCAGTGGCACACGCAATGTCATATGATTGCGTTCAAAATCAATCACCAGCATTTTTATTTTCTGGCCTGCGACGGTTTGTTCCTCTATACGCAGCAATTTGCCGACGCCCTGGGTCGGATAAACAACATACTGTCCTGTCTTAAAATCTAATTTCTTACTTGGCATAAGATGTACCCTTTTACGGTTGCCATTCTCTCTGTCCCGACCATTATACCACAAAAAACGCGAAAAACAAACAATTGAACAAAAAAATAAAAATCCCCGAATAAATCGGGGAAAACCTATCTGCGAATACGACGCACGGTACCGGTTCGGCGAATTGCGGATGCGCGACTGGCCTCGGTCGTGCCGGACGAGGTCGCACAAACCCATTTACCATCCTGTAATACGGCGGTCAGGCCATCTTCACAATCGGGCTTTTCCAAACGCCATGCAAAACAGCTGCCCTTTTGATATGATTGATATGTCGTATTATCGCCACCACGGGTATACGCGCCATATTCCGGGTTCCAGTCGCCCACAACCTCGCCCCCGCACCATTTGCGCGCACCCCAGCATTCAATACAGTTATTCTTTGCATCGCACAATTCCATCGGGGCAGATGTGGTCTGATACCCACTGCTAGCCTTATTACCTTTGCCCATCATTTTGCCATTTTCCAGGTCGCGACACCATAATTTCTGGCATTCTGCCGCCTTGATACCGTCAATATTTTTATGCGATGCCAAAACATAACCCGGTCCACACGATGTGAAAGCAGCACGCGCCCCCGGCATCACAAACATTACAGACAAAGCAAAAAACAGAATTCCTCTCTTCATACCATCCATTATACAGCAATATCCAAATTTTAACAATATAAAAATAAAGACCTATCTATGCTTTATGCCATTTCCCCATACCATAAAAATCCCGCCAATTCGGCCCCCACGCAAACATTCGTTTGCGTGGGTGAACCCGGGCGAGATTTTTTTTAGCGGACACGTTCCAGGATTACAACCTGGTCTTCGCGTTTTTGTTTGTTTATACCCATTTTAGCCCATTTTTTGAACTTTTCCTGGGCCATACGAAATTGCGAAAAATTTTTACCGATTGATATTCCGCACCCGGTCTGGACCAAAATATATCCACCCGGACGCACATGATTACGCAAGCTGGCCAATGTTGGAATCATAATCCCCGGTGCCCATTCAAATATATTGGACAGGTTGATTACATCATACTCTTCAACCAGATGTGCGTGAACATCACTGGCATTTGCCCATATAAATTTGTTTTCCATAACGCCATCTGATTGCAATTTCGCATACTCATCCGCATCCAGAATCTGATTCTGGTAAAGATTCGGCGACAATCCCGCACCAAAAATTTTATACCCATCCATATTGCGTACAAAATCAGCATATTTTGGGGATGCTTTATCCAAAATCTGGGGCATATTTTCAACCCGTGATGCACTGTGTGCGAAATGCAGGTCATTTAACAACCGGTTGTATTCATCATACGGCAAATTCAGTTTTATCGCCGTGCTTTTTATATCCTGGATAGCCCCTGCACAGAAAGATACATCAAAAGTATCTATTTTTGTCGCACCATTTAATTGATAAAACAAAGCCTGGTCACCACTGCCCGCAATGGTTAAAACTTTGCGCGCCATATCACGTGTCAGCCCCGTTGTGTGACGCAAATCTTCGTTTGTGGCAACATAGCCGTGCGAATAGTCCAACGACCGCCCCGGCCACGGCATATACATACACCCATACTTAAAATTCGGCGTACCATATGTACTGCGTGCCGCCCCCAGGTCAAATTTTTTGTATTCCCGTTTGCCCATCTCTTTATCCCTTTGGTTATCGGTTTCACTCACTTACCCATCTAAACATAGTACAAAATACATAAATGTCAACCAAAAGAATAGGCATTCGTTATCAATAAACTTCATCACGGTGCTAAGTTCTTCTATGACGAACAAGTCCCAACAATGTATTTTTTTAAGCAACTAATTTTTTATACAGTGCCAATGTTTCATTACACATCTTTTTGGCGGTGTATCGCGCCAGATACCGCGAATACGCCATCACGGATAATTTATTCCTCAGGCGTTTATTTTCAATAATACTGCACATATGTGCCGCGTATTCGTCCGGGTCTATGGAATAATCCGCACCCATTTTCGCATACAGTGCCGCATCCCCAAACATTTCAGCCAGCCCCTCGCAATTGGTGGATATTATCGGCATATTGCGACTCATAGCTTCTATACCCGCGATACTGCACGCCTCTGACAAAGATGCAAACAACACACAATCAGACATATCATAATA
>JAFTPS010000014.1 GCA_017463185.1 Alphaproteobacteria bacterium | reverse complement strand
TGTGGCTGATCGTCCTCTCAGACCAGCTATGGATCATTGCCTTGGTAGGCCATTACCCCACCAACAAGCTAATCCAACGCGGGCACATCCACCACCGATAAATCTTTCCCGTTTCCGGCGTATGCGGTATTAGCGTTCGTTTCCAAACGTTATTCCCCAGTGGTGGGCAGTTTCCCACGCGTTACTCACTCGTGCGCCACTAAATCCACAAGTGCAAGCACCTGCTTCATCCGTTCGACTTGCATGCCTAAGACCTGCCGCCAGCGTTCGTTCTGAGCCAGGATCAAACTCTCAAGTTCTAAAAAAACCTGTTAGTAAGCCCTGTGCATATAAACAAAAGCTGACTATTTAATAATCAGTTCGTCTTTACATATATATAATTCGCAAGACAAGTTTTTAACGAGGTTTAATATGTAAACCTACTACCTGTCTAGGATATGCACATTTGACTTAGTCAAAGTTTGGATATTCCAAATTCAACTGTCTGCACATCCCTTCTTGAATTTTGATGAGCTGCTTTTATTCACAATGTTTGCGTGTTTTACAAGAACCTGATTTCTATCGTTCGTTCCGTAAACCGCAGAATTTCAGGGGTTGAGTTTCTTTTTTGTTTTGTTGTCTCAACTTGAAAGCCCGCTTAGTATGCGCTCAAAGTTTGAAAAAGTCAAGCGGATTTTCAAAAATATTTTTCAAAAAAATTTAAATTCAGGAAAATTTGCCAGATTTCCGCCATTTTTTCTTATTATTTTTTTTGTTTTTTATTTTATTGGCACCCACAAAAAAGATTCGGTTTGGTCCCGAATCAGATTCGGAATCCGCCATATTTTTACGATTCGGAACCTCAGAATCGGTACATAGGTTCCAATTTTTTGCGCCATATAAAGTCCGAAAAGACATATATTTCATGTACAATCAGCATAACCCGACAGAAAAATATACAATTTTGTATTCAAATGATTCGTTTTTTGTGATATTATTCAATATATGAAAAACAGAACCTTGATTTTTGCGTCCCTGCTGTGCCTATGCGGGGCGTTGCCTGCCCAGTCGTCTGAGTGTACGGGGGCGGGATGTGATGTTGCACCATTGATGTTTGAAGAATTTGAATGGGTCAAGACCGATGATGCACCAACCGCAATCGTTGTGGCCAAGCCCACCCAACCTGTACAGATTCCAACCTGGATGGAGGCCGACACAATGGTGGCGCAAATGCCGGTGGCACAGAACCTGCCGATGCCAGTGCGTAATATTGATGTAAAGATGCTGTCCATAAAACCTGTACCGGAAGACAGTCGCCCCGCCCTGTGGGACGGTGTGCATGGCAAATACACCGGCCCAGATGCTGACAAAACGGTTGACTGGCGTGATGGAGTGCCAATCTGGGACGATTCGGTCAACAGTTATAGATACAAAGATTACAGCGATTGGTATTTAACCCCCAGCCCGGAAATCTATGTGCGCGAAATAAGCACAGACGAAGTATCGGCCACCGACCCAATCGCACTGTATCAACAAAACATGGAAGACGCAGCTGCAACACGTGCCCGGGTAGAAGAATTACTGGCACCAAAAAAACCGTCTGATAACCTGTGGTTTGAATCCGCGCCACGCGCCGAATATGTGGCCCAGGATATGACCGAAATTGTGACAGAAACATTTGGTGCGGACTGTGTTATTGACGACGGATGCCCATTTGAAACAGAAACAGAATGCGAGATTTGGCGCAGAAAACCAATTGTGCGCGAAACGGTATCACCACGCAGTCCAAAGCTGCGTCAAAGCAATATCGCCGCATTTATACACGCCGCCGACTGTAATAAACACATAGAAGCCACCGCGCCAGAGGCAGCCCCCCTGTTGGACAGATATAAAATGCTGATGCGGTCCGCCCAAGCGTGCTGTACAGATGGAATGGCATATGCACTGAAACAGGCCGGCGCAAGCGAAGGATTGATTTACAAATTCCTGTCGGACGATGCGAATTTCTATGGTTTTGGTTCACGCTGTTTGATGATGACCGACTATGATTTAGACAGCCAATATCCAAATACCGCAACATCAGTTGTTGCCGCTGATGTTCGCAACGGCTGTCTGTGCCGTGGCCGCCAATGGTTCAAGGCAATGTTGGCCCCGTTTGAACAGGCGTACAGCGCACTGCCGGAATTTAAGGACGCACAATTCAATTATACATACAAAGACGGTTTGCAACGCGAGATAACCGTGTCAATCAACAATGATGTTCAAAATGTATTAAAGCAACTTGAACAATGTCCATAAAAAATCCCGCTGGGCGGGATTTTTTAATTCTTGTGTTTATTGGGTAATTTCATCTGAATCCGCAGGGGATTGTGGGTTTGGGACTTCAAAAAATCCCTTATAAGTCCGGCACGAGATGCCGTTATCATTTATGGCACACGTGCCATTTTCCCGACATTGGTCGGGTTGTCGCAATTATGCAACAGGGTACGCGTTGTAAAACAATGTCTGAATACAACAACATCTTTGCCGTGCTGCTGTAAAACCAGCCAAACGGGAATAACATACATATGTCCAGTCGGCTGGACATGGAGTTCCATAAACGCAGTATGTCAACGCACAAATACAATCGGCGGCACAGAATATTTCCAAAGCCCCTATTATTATACGGAATACCCCCCGGTTATCCAACAACCTTTACATACTCACGGGCGACTTTTTTGATGCCTTTGGATTTGAATGCAATGGTTAAAATTGTGCCGTTGTCTTCTATGACTACGCCACCACCCAAATCATCGTGCGACACCAATTGTCCAACCAATGTCTGGGGTTTGGGGTGGGTGATGCGCGATGCGGTTTCACGCGTACGCGGGGTTGCATTATACGACGGATATACGGGGCGCGGTGCACCACCCTGGAAATCCAGGTATTTATTATCCATTTCGGTAATGAACCGGCTGGGTGAATTGTACTGACGCGTACCAAACACCATTCGCGACATTGCATTTGATATTACACATCGTCGTTGGGCGCGCGTAATCGCCACATAGGCCAGGCGACGTTCTTCCTCTAATGCGCCTTCGCTTATTGCTTTGTCGTTGGGAAAAATTCCATCCTCCCACGCGGGCAGGAATACCGTATCAAATTCTAATCCCTTGGCGGCGTGAATTGTCATAATACTGACCGCATTATTGTCGTTTGGCGTGTCATCCGAATCGTTATCGTCGGTTGTCATAAGGGCGGCGGCCTCTAAAAACTCGGGCAATGTTTCATATTTTGAAATAACCGATGTTATCAGTTCCTTGATATTGGCAATTCGTTCACTGGCATCTGTGTCCTTGGATTCGGACCACATTTTTATATAGCCAACCCTGTCCAGTAATTTTTGTGCTGCATCCCGCGGTGGCATCGCACCCCATTCAAAATCAAATGCATCTAAAAATTCATCTGCCGCTAATTGCTGTTTCTTTGTTAAATTCGTATTTTTTAATGCGTCCATTAAATTTGTACCGCTGGCACGCAGTTTTTCAATTGCACCCGCGCCAAAACCGCGCCGCGGTTTTGCAATCACGCGCAGGAAAGACATATCATCAAATGGATATACCAGCAATCTGATATAGGCAATCGCATCACGGATTTCCATCCGGTCATAGAACTTGGTTGCACCTATCAGTCGGTATGGCACACCGCGGGTGGTAAATTCTTCTTCAAAAACACGTGACAGGCTGCCTGCGCGAATCAGTACGGCATAATCGTTATATTTTTTTGTCCCATCACGCAGAATGGCGTCGGCAATAATGCGGGCCTCGTCCCGGTCACCCGGCAGGGTCAGAATATATACGGGCTCGCCCGCGCCGGCTGTATCTGTGGCACGTAAATCCTTGCCCAGGCGACCTTGGTTGTGGCGTATCAGCGAATTGGCCGCATTCAGGATATTTGAAGTGCTGCGATAATTTGTTTCCAGGCGAATAATTTGTGCATCATTAAATGTTTTATCAAAATTCAAAATATGTTTTATTTCCGCACCGCGCCATGAATAAATAGACTGGTCATCATCACCAACGCAACAAATGTTCGGATTTTCAATTCCGCGTGTCAGTAATGCTAAAAATTCCATCTGGGCGTTGTTGGTGTCCTGGAACTCGTCCACCAGAATATATTTAAACTGGTTTTGATAACGCGCCAAGACATCCGGATTGTTGTCAAATAATTCCAATGTTCGCAATATAATATCGCCAAAATCCACCGCGTTCAGACGCTGTAATTCCGCATTGTACGCCAGGAATAATTTATCCGTATTTTTACGCGCCACCAATCCGCGGTCCTTTATCGCAGAAAATTCGTCGGCATAATCAGCGGGTGTCTTGGTAGATGTGGTCAACAAAGATTTTATAACGGATTTCTGGTCGTCTTCGCCATAGACCAGAAAATTAGGTCCCAACCCCGCACGCGTGGCATTTGCACGCAATATACGCAAGCAAATGGAATGAAATGTCCCACACCATATATCGCCAGCATACCACGCGCCATCTGAAAATGATGCCAGACGTGATTTCATTTCGTTTGCGGCCTTGTTGGTAAAAGTCAAAGCCAATATATTCCACGGCTGACACAGGCCCATATTCAAAATATGTGCAATACGGGTGGTTAAAACACGCGTCTTGCCCGTGCCGGCACCAGACAGCACCAGCAACGGCCCCGCGGTCGTTTCCACCGCCAGACGTTGTTCGTTATTAAGATTTTCTAGCATTAAATTCACGGTTTTATTATAATACCACAAACAATTATTATCAAGGAACGGAAAAAAAGATATGAAACGTATAATTTGCTTTGACATTGAAACAACCGGTTTTGAATATATGCGTGGCGACCGATGCATTGAAATTGGGGCGGTGGAAATTCTGGATGGCAAAATAACCGATAATTCGTTCCACGAATATATAAATCCAGAGGGCAAAATTATTCCCCCAGATACTTATATGGTTCACAAGATTTCTAATGCGTTTTTGGAAGACAAACCAAAAATGTCGGTCATTGCGCCAAAGTTTCTTGAATTTATTGGTGACAGTCCGGTTGTTGCGCATAACGGCCTGGACTTTGACTTTCCTTTTATAAATCACGAGCTATCAATGCTGCATCTGCCCCAGATTCCACGTGAACAGCAATTGGATTCTATTGTGATTGCGCGCAATCGCGTATTTGGTCCAAAAAGTTATTCATTGGACGCATTGGCAAAATGGTATGGCATATCACTGACCGCACGTGCGGACGCACACGGTGCGCTGATTGACGCAGAAATCCTGGCCAAGGTTTTTATGGAACTGGACAATACCGCCCCCGCCCCGGACGTTAGCGAGATTATCGCAAAACAGCACGCGGCTATGTTGGCACACCCAAAGGTTGGTGGCGAATTTCCGTATCGTAAATTTGAACCGTCACCAGACGAACTGGCCCATCATAATGAATTTATGGAACATGTGAAAAATTACTAAAAAATGCGCCGATGGCGCATTTTTTAGTGGTTAGTGTAAGTGGCTAGTGGGTAGTGGGCGGAAGGCATTAGGTATTAGTCATTAGTATTTTACAAAAATGCATTGCATTTTTGTCATTCCTGCCTGCGCAGGAATGACAAAGATACTAATAACTAATGACTGCCATAACTGCACTTTGAACATTGAAAAAATCCCCCAAAGGGGGATTTTTTATTCCATACTGGTAGAGATTATGTCGCCATACATTCCGACCTCGTCCGCGCCAACAAAGCAACGGATTTTTGAACCAACGGTGTCCATAAATTCTGCAATGGCGGCGCGTTTTGCGCTGTCTACCTCTGCATCCTGGATTGAATCTACGATTTCGTGTGCCAAGATGCCACCAGCAATTGCACCAACACCAGCACCGATACCGGATGCGATTTTAGTCTTTTTGGCACTTTTATCTTCATCTTCTTTATCAACATCAACTTCGGTTTCGCATGCCGTTTTCAGGCTTGTTAAGGCATTGCTAATCTCCGTTTTAACCGCTGTTAATGTTTCACTTCCAACACATATTTCAGCATTGCCAGCATTGCCAGCATTGCCATCACATTTCTTACCCGTATCTGATTCTGTAATCTGGGTATTCAATTTGGCAATGGCTACTTCTATACTGGACGCAGGCTTGATATCCATATTTTTCGCACGTCTTAATGCACCATTCGCATATGAATATGCTTGTGCCCAAGATGCCTGGTCTGGTCCTGTTGTTTGTGTTAAAGAAGTATTAGCATTATCCACAAACTCAACACATTTTTTCTGGTTGTCTTCAAAATCACCTTTGTCGGATGCTTTCGCCTTTGTCTTTCCCGTCAGGCCGCTGAACACCGTGCCTTTTTGGATGCCGGCACCCAGGTATGCACCACCCAGACCACCACCCAATGCACCGATTGCAGTCATCCAGCCCTTTAACTTAGGTTGACCAGCCGCTTTGTCTGCACCAGCTTTATCGCCAACAGCGTTTGCAATTTCTTCTAGCTTGTCATTTGGTATCCAAGAACCACAGGTAAATGTATCACCCGCCGCAAAGTATGCCGTGGCCCAATTCGCACCGTCCAACAGGGCCTGGTTGATATTGCGGTCGTCAGACTGCAATGTCACACGTACGCGGCAGAACGAGCCATACAAATCATTACTGGCAACGAACTGGGTTGTTTTCAAACCAGCCGCCGAATAATTTGTCGGGACTTTATTGGATTTCAGTTTCACCCACATAAATGTTGAGCCTGTATCCTTGTTTGCCAGGATTCCGCCATTATTTGATGACAAACACATATTCTGTTGCTTGGTCAATTTAGCGTTATATTTGGCCTGGGCCTCAATTTCCAAATCATAAATCAAATCTTTGAACAGCGTATTTGCCGCCTGGGATTCAATGTATGTGTTATAGGATATTGTGACGGGTGTATCATAAACCGCGCCAGATGCATCAACGGTATAACATACGCCCTGTTCGCCCTTAGAATTAGTGCACAGCTCATTACCATTTTCATCAACGGCCCGGACCGTTTCACTGTTCAATTCCATTTGGGATGTGCCACCCGCATCAATCCAGCCATCGCGGACCGTGCCGGAATCACCCCAGGACGAAGTTGTGGAATTCTTTTTCATTGCCAATTTATTGCGTTCAATCGCCAGGTGCTCTTCGCATACGGATGCGTTTTTAACCGTATCCATACACAGACCCAACACGATTGTGTAATCCAGAACACCGCCAACTTTGTTCATGGATTTGTCAAACGATGCATCACCACTGTTTGTCAGGGATGAATAAATATCAGTACGATTGCGATAACAATTTACATAATCCGTTCCGCACAGCGATTTTACACAACTGGTTGCGACGGATTGGCATTGTTTTTTCATTTTTGCAATGGCGGCATCACTGTAATTATTTGCCAGGGCTGCATTCAATGATGCGATAATGCCAATTGGGTCAGATTCAGACCCGTCATCATATTCAGGGAACAATTTATCAAATGTATCACCCTGGTTAAAAGTATATGTGTATGTACCGGTGTCATTTGGATTCTGGGCCGCATATTTACAATTTGCGTCTGTATTTACAACCGCAGCACACCCTGTTTTTATTTCATTTCGTGTGTAGTCGTTATTTATAGACTTGTCTTCTGAGCCAAAAACCTGGGAATAACAGGCCGCGCCCGAACCAGACCCACAAACACGCATTGCACAAGATTTTAATGTGGAAACACATTTTTCCTTGGCCTTGGTATCAAATTTATCAACCAAATCTGCGATTTTTGATTTCATACCGGAATTCATACGGGCAGAGTAAGCCTCGTCATAAACTTCTTCTTGGTTGTCTTCGTCGCGCAACTGGGACGCAGTCGGCATTACACCATCACCCAGGAATGTCGCATAGCAATATTTATTACCACCAATCGTATCCAAACAAGAATTTTTAAGATATGATGATATTGCCGAAGATGAAATCGTTGTAATGGCATCTGCATTTTCATCAACCGTTGTGCCGTTGTTGATGGATTCCACCAATTCAACGGTGGCAGCGGTGGCATTTTCATAACATTTGTATGGATTAGCCGCACAGGCATTCAGGAAACATTGATCAACAACCTTGTAACAGGTGGAAACCGCATTCACAGCAGCCAAGGCTGCACCCTCTGTAATCATTTCGCCAACGCGACTGGATGCGGATGGGGCGGCACTGGTATTTGTAGAGCCGAATAATTCAATCAAACCATCAGACTGGCACCGTGCCAGGGTGGAATCGCAATATACGCGTTGTTTTCTGAATTCCGTGTCGGTTGTACATAATTCAAAGTCAACGCCACAAACACTATCTTTGCGCAGACAGGCAGAATACCGCTTTACGCAGGTGGATGTATCATATTTGTTATTGATTGCCGCGGCAGAAATCATCTGGCCCAGGACACTGCCGTCGGTGGGATATGTGTAATCAGTGATTTCACCATAGGAATTCTTGGTCGCAACATTGGACAGGGCCGATACATTGGATGTCCCAAACAGGCTGGATACGCCCGCGGATGAACACTGGGCCAATGTGGACAGGCACTGTGGCATTTTACCGTGGAACAAGACACGGGTCGTACATTCCGAGAAATCGGGTCCGCAAGCCTCGCCCCCCTTGATACAGGATGTGTACGCATCAATACATTCGGTGTTTGCCAGCAACGCAGATGATGTTGTTGACGACGACGAACTGGTCGTTCCCACCGTGCCGTTGATATATGCCGTCATTGTCGGCATACGACGCGACGATGCAGTATTTAGCACGCTGGGGCGGGCCGTCACCGCGTACGCCGCAGGAATTACGCTAAATAAAGCAAATAAACTGATTGTATTTTTCAGAAAAGACATCCCCTGACTCCTAGTTATTTTTTGTTTATTATAACATATTTTTTAGAAAGAGCAAAGGGGAAATACGAAAGTGGTTAGTGTAAGTGGTTAGTGTAAGTGGTTAGTGGATAGTGGTGGATGGTATTAGTTATTAGTCATTAGTTATTGGTGGGGCTAGACAGATTCAAGGATATATTTTAATTCTAACATATCGTCCGGCAGGCGGGATTTGAAGTGCATTTGTTCGCCCGTTGTGGGGTGGGTAAAATCCAAGACCTCGGCATGCAACATCTGGCCATTATGACAACGCAAAAAATCTAATAAATCTGGGTCACGGACCGACCCCAGGCGCGACGCGCCATTGCCATAAACCGGGTCACACAAGACCGGAAAACCATGCGCCGACAGATGAACACGAATCTGATGCGTGCGGCCCGTCAATAAATTACAACGAAACTGGGTCACACCCGCACGCGGATAGGTATTTATAACCGAAACCTCGGTATGTGATGGTTTGCCCCCAGATTTTACCATTGTCATTTTCTGGCGATTACGGGACGAGCGGGCGATATTTCCAGTTATATCAGCACTTTCCCAATTCGGTACACCCCAGGCAAATGCGACATATTTACGTGTCAAATCGTGATTTGAAAATATTTTTACCAGACCGCGAAACGCCGCGTCTGATTTAGCAAAGACCATTACACCACTGGTATCCTTGTCCAGACGATGAACAACCCCCGGACGTGTTGCACCCCCCAGCGCAGACAGGTGTGTATGCGCCAAAATATTTTGCACCAATGTTCCCGTTTTATTCCCAGCCGAAGGATACATAACAACACCACGCGGCTTATTTATTACGATAATATCATCATCTTCAAACAAAATATCTAAATCAAAATCGGTGGATATATTTTCCGCCGCAACATCCGTTGTGGGTGTGGGGATTTCAACCCTAAAAGTATCGCCAACACGAATTTTTTCAGAACTTTTTATCGCCACCCCATTTCGGGTTGTGGTAAAACGCTGAATTTCACTGCGTGAAAATTCGGGCATCTTGGCCGCCAGAAATTTATCCAAGCGTGTCAATTCATCGGTATCACAAACAATAAACTGGCGTATTTCAGACATATAAAACCTATTTATATTCATCCCAATTTGGGCCAACCGTACAATCAGCCAAATCAATCGTCAATTCACGACCATCGGCATCCACCGGACAGGTTAAAATACCGGTTGTGGTTGCTTCATCTGCGTCACGGGTGGCGTTACGGTATGCAAATTTAATCTCGGTCGGTGTCGCGACACAGGCTATGTGTAAATGCTCGTGATTCTGACCGTTCGGTCCAATCCAAACACGTACCCCATCCCCCAAACCATAACACGGAAAACCATCCAGATAATATAAAACCAGACCACGACCAACCAATTTTTTATCTTCTTGAAATTTTCCATTATATTCATTTAATGTCAACCCCGTGACAGCAGACCAATCTGTGCTGGTGGAAAAAATACTGACACGCGGGGTGGTGGGGGCTGGGGCCGCGGTGACCGTGCTGACAAAAAACAATCCAATCAAAGAAAACATCAATCGTTTCATTTTTTGGAATCCTTAGGTTCTTGCACGTCGGCCAGTACGGCACTTATTTTTTTTACCGCGACCGACGGCATATTCAGTACATGATTAAAATGCACCGATGCGCCCGCATCCAGCAATGTTGCCGATGGCATAAACTTTTGCTGGGACACAACACGACCATCATTATCCTGTAAAACAATAAATAAATCCGGCACGCCATAGATTTCATCGGACTGGTTCAATATCTCACCCGATACGACCAAATGCGTTATACCACTTTCATCGGTGGTTGTTTCGGCGGATGTCACCGTCGCAACCAATGGGCGACGACGCTGGGCATTATTTTTATCAACCCATACAACCGCAACGGCAAAAACAATCGCCGCAAATAATGCACACAAGGAGGCAAAAAACTTTAACCAAGTATTGCGACGCGCGGGACGCACCACGGTCCAGACATGGCCACATATTGCACACTTTACGGTTGCGGACGGTACACCGTCGGTGTTGTATTCGGTTTTACAAAAATCACATTTTATTTTCATAGTTTTACTTATACCATAAATTATTCTAATTTCAACAGGCGATATTTCGCACGAACACGCGTTTGAATTTCTGTTATCGCATTCATAAAATCCGCCGCGGTTGCGTTTTGATTCGCAGATACCGCACCAAAAATCTGGGTTGCAACCGTGGATGGGTCGGATTCATAATACGACGCCAATGTGGCCAGGCGATTTAATTCGGCAAAGGACACATCGGCAAAGTGTGCGGTCTTGGATGACACATCCCAAAAATAGGATGGATTTATAGAATCTTCTATACGACTGCCCACGACCAGGCGCGGTGTCATAGACCCCGTAAAACCAACCGTGACAAAAATAGCACTGATGTATCCAGATGTCATATCCAGGCTTTGATTTATTTTTAATGTTGCCAGGTCATCTTCGGCATCAATGGAAATGCCACCCAATGTCATATTTGCAACCCACATATTTTTAGCCGTCAGTGACGAAAACTTGCCTATGTCCGCCAATGTTAAACCGCCCGTGATTTCCATATTACGCGCGTCAGCCGACAACATGCCGGAAACAGTCGCATTTTTGGTATTAAATATTTTATCCAATGTCGTGCGATTCTGGAAAATTATATTTTGTGAAACTATTTTTGGCGCAACTAACATTTCACCAAAATCTGCAAATTTTGCATCAAAATATTTCGCACCTATAATATCATGCCCACCCAGATTTAACGCCGACATCATTGTTGCGTCCGCCGCATTTTCAGACGGCATACGCCACAGATATAATGAATTATCACGCGATATAGTTGTTGTACCGATAATACCATCAGTTAAATTTAATCCCATATCCACAGTATCTGTATGCCACGCACCATATGTACCGTATGCGTGTGTGCCGTCTATAAATCCCATATTGCCACCACCCAGGGATACTATTTCGCGTGTTCGCAATGGTGTGATATCATCGGTACTGCGTACGACTACACCCTGTAATGTGGCCTGGCCGGTGGAGTCACTGGATTTCAAAATACGCAGTTGATATTTATTTGCATCATTTTCAACAATATCAGTTGGCACACCAAAATCCGCCAAATCAGACATTTTTATACGCGTAATACTTTTGCCAACCGTATTTAATAAATCCGCACGATTGGCAACGATATAACGTTCTAAGGCGATCTGGATTTCCGCCATCTGGTTTGTAATCGCGATATTTTCCGCACGCTCAATTGCGTTTTGCTGGTACCGAAAGACAAAAGGTATCACAACCACCGCCAAAGCAACACTTAGCAGCAATTCAACCAGCATACTGCCGTGCTGGGACTTTTTTTCGTTAAAGATTCTGTTTATTATTTTCATTGCACTACTGTTGCAGAGATGATTGTTTTCCATGATGATGTCATCAATGGTCCAAATTCAGATTTGTTTGTTGCAGCGGGCCGAGCCGCACGTGACAGGGTAAAATCTGAAAACTGGGGCGGTTTTGTGGATGGAAATACCCAGGAACCAATCTTTAACGGGGATGTGGTGGACATCAACAATTCCCCAGATATAGTTAGACCAAAATCGTCATAAAAAATAATCTCGTCCGTGGATACAAAGGGCGTTAAAACCGAATTTACCGTAATACCGGTAAAGCCACTGATTGTTTTTGTGGAACTGGATTTCAAAATCAGGTCGCGCGATATATTTATTTTATCTGTAATCGTTGCACGGTCGGCGATAACGTGTCCCTTGGTCGTATAACCATGACCATTTAGATTATTGGCCGTGATGTTACGAAAACCCGATACATCACCCGTGACCCGCATAGAATCAATAAAAACATCTTCGCCGTCTATGTTGGCACCAGCGGAAAAATATACTGTGCCGGCGGACGCATCCGCAGATTCTACAAATGTTGCATTAGAATTTGTAATACGCGCCGATTGTGCCATGGCACTGGCAACATTATATACATTATATCCGTCCATATTCAAATCACGCCCCATAACATTCAGGCCGTCTTCGCCCGATGTACCACGATGCAGGTATTTTGATGTGTCCGCCCCAACAATATCGCGCGATATGCGATAGATTAAATCACCCGCCTCAAAATCAGGGGCCGCAACCGCCCAGGTATTACCATACGCAATCCCGTCATCCAATACAACCGCCGCTTCACCACCGATATGGCCCGCAATTTTTTTTACACGTAAATCATCCGTATCTAAATCAAATGCCAGATACACATCCGTAGTTGTCGCGCCACGCGTTTCATATTTATCAATAAATCCCGCAACCGCAATATCGGATATGCCCGCCAATTCATCCCCCGTCAGGCGAATTTGGGCGACATCCGGCCATTGGTCCTGGTTCATGCGGATAAAATTCAGTACCCCATCACGAGTATTTGTAATTTGGCGCGCCACCGCAATATCACGAATCGTTTGATTGGTGCGCGAAATTTGAGAATATACAAACGGGGCCGCTACGGCGATTATCGCCATGGATAACAGGACCTCTAACACAGATGCCCCGTGTGAATTATTAGCAAAGATTTTTGTTCCCCTAATCACAATTACCCCGCCCCGATTGCAGACATAACGCAATATCTATTCTTTTTTCCAAACGTTGCCAATATACATATTGGCAAATTATATACTGCGACAGGGACATTTTATTATACGCCCCATCATATTTTGTTATCAGCGATTTGCAATCAACCATTGATGCATCATCAGACGATGGATTTTCCAATATTGCAAACGCATCATTATTTATTGTGGCATCCCATACATCCGGCAACAGTGACGTTCCCGCCGGACGAATATCCAACACAACTGCCCCCGTTTCACCATTATTCAATGCGGCGGATGTTTGGTCGCGCATAGTAATGTTTGATGTATAAATATAATCTGTTTCCAGGCCACTTTTACTGCTGTATTCTAAATCATCGGAATCAACATAAACATCCTGGCCACGGGTCGCATTCAGGTACGATGAAATATCCAGGCGTTCCACACTGAAATTTATTCGGTCGCTTACAACACTACCCCGAACATCCCAGGTGCCAGGTCCGGTAAAACTGGTGCGGCCAGCCGTCATTGAAAAATCATACATAGACGCATTTTCCACCGTTAAATTTCCCGTATCACCATATTTGGCAACAGTTTTAGCGGACACGCCACCCGCATGCAACACGCCCCGCGTCAGGGACAATGCGGATTCACCAGTTTTACTTTGAAACACGGTTTTATCAGATGACATATTTTCAATTGTACTGCGTACTTTGCGACCCGATTCAATTCCGGTGATGGTCAGTGTGCCAAACTCGGCCATTTCAAATTCGCCACGGCCCGCGAAAATATTGCCGCCGCCAACAAAAGAAAAACCGCCCATATCCAAATCCGTTAAAAATCCACTGTTGTCTAAATCCGGTTCGTTTCGGCGTACGACATCAGAATAAATATCCTGTAAATCTATGCCAACTTGTATTATGCCGTCATCGGACAGCATTGCCGAAAAACCAATACGACGTGCCAATTCCGATATTTCTAAATCAGATAAATCCCCACGATTTAATTCCAGATATGCGGTTGTTGCCATTGGTGTTTTATGAATAACCAAAACCATATCCTGGCCCAGGGCGGTACGCGACGAGCCCCCCAGTGGCAGACCATACGGTTCCAACAAATCACCAAAATCATCCCCACCCACAACCGTTGTGTTATATGGCAAATTTGAAATATTTTCACGCAGGAATATTCGCGCGGCGGTCTGGGCGGTTTCAACCTGGCTTGTGGCGGTGTACATACGGGTATCGGTGGCGCGGTCCGATAATTGGCGGGCCAAAAACGGCACAAAGGCAAAAATCAATGTCAATGCCAATAACGCCTGTAATAAAAAATTCCCGCGCTGGGTGTGCAAAATACGCCCCTCCTACATAGGGTCAGGATAGCAATAGAAAAAAAATATTGCAATCAGTTTTAAGATACACTAATATTTGAGACATAGATAACCAATAACAATAAAATAAAGATTGTTATAAAAAGAAATCATTTCCTGTTAAAAAAGAAAAGATATGCAAAACAAAAAAAATCAATCCAATGTCGGACAAATGATTCAACGCTGTCACAAATGGCGTCAAAAAAGAAAACAGTATATAGACCAGGCGCGTCAAACCGCGGACGAAATTGAACGCGAACGCCTGTTGCAGGCGGCCGAACATTATGGACGCATTGTCAACGCGGAACAGGGTAAAATTGATTCCACCCGCGACCCTAAGGAAAAAGCAGCCGCGGCCGCCGCAGCCCAGGCAGAAGTTGCTACTGAAAATTCCGACGAAGAGGAACAGCAATTACCGGAATTTATTATTGGATAAAAAAATTCGCCCATCAGGGCGTTTTTTATTACATCTGTTTTTTTGCAACCAGATATTTATAAAAAAATCCCCTTTCGGGGATTTTTTATTCGCTAATAGTTTCGGTTTCTGAAACCTGGGTTTCGGACACAACCGGGGCAGGTTGCGGGGCTGACATTTCAGAAATTAAACCCTGCAATCTTTCAACCGTTTCGGCATCATTCAACGCAACCGCAATTGTGTACGCAGATTCTAAATCACTGCGCGACGCATCAATATTACCCAACTGTAAATTTAATGCGGCCGATTTTTCAAAATACTGCATTGCACGGCTGGATAATGATTCACGTTCGGCGGCGGTTGGCGCACCCTGGATTTGTTCAGAAATTACGCGAATCGCAGATGCGTAATCATTTATTGCGTCCGCATAGTTGCCAACGGCGGTATAGGCTTCGGCGCGTTCGGCATATACAGTTGGGGAAATTTTACCTTCCTGGCGTGCTAATGAATTGGTGTAGTCGGCAATTGCACCCTCCCAATTTTTCAGCCACAAATTCAACTGGCCGCGTTTTGCATACAAATCACGCATTTGCAATACCGGCGTCGGATTTGATGTATTTGCCGCCAGCGCATTGTTGATATCATTCATTGCGGCACTGTAATCTTCCAGGCGCGTATTTAACAAAGCACGGTCATAGTATGCGACGGCATTTGTTGGGTCCTTTGCCAAAGCTGCGTTAAAGTCCGCCAGGGCCGCACGATAATCAGACGATTGCATATAAGCTTCGCCACGCAGGATGTATGTATCCACCGACGCCCCGCCCAATTCAATCGCAGATGTCAAATCAGATATTGCACCGGCAATATCACCGGCCAGCAGTTTTGTCTTGCCGGCTTCATAAAAATCACCAGACTGTATCAACACCTCTTCTGTGATTTCAACATTATTTGGTGTTGTTTGTACATTATGCGCACGTCCCAGGATATAGAAAGTCGCCGCGATAAAGAACAAAATGATAAACCAATAAACATAAATGGACAAAGACCACGGATTAAAACACGGCTTTGTTTTTTCATTTTTAATTGTTGGTTTAGACGCGACGGGGCGCACTTTTGTTGACTTTTTTATAGAAGCATTTTTTTTGACAGGTGTTTTTTTCATTGCAAATCTCCCTTCCTTTTAATGGAATATTAGAGAGATTTTATCATTTCGTCAATTGTTTTCTGTTGTATTTGTTCAATTTTTCCAACGGGCAATTTTCCCAATGTGATTTTACCATATGAAATGCGGTGCAATTTGCGAACGGGCATACCACACGCTCGTAAAACTATACGCACTTCGTTCTTTTTGCCTTCGGTTATTGTGACACGTAAATTGTTATCAGAAATTTGTTCCAGCTTCATCGGTGCGTATTTTATACCATCAACCGTTATGCCGGCGCGGGCGCGTTTCATACCGTTTTCACTGATTGTATTTACGGTCGCAATGTATGCGCGCTCTATATTTGACGACGGCAATGTCAGTTTCCGTGCCACATCACCATTGTTAGTTAGCAACAACAGCCCTGTTGTCTTGTAATCCAAACGACCAACATATTTTAGATTATGATATTGCGCATCCAAACAATCATAAATCGTTTTGCGTCCACGTGGGTCACGCGTTGTTGTCATTACATTTAAAGGCTTATGAAATGCATATAATCGTATATCGGTCTGGTTGGTGATTTTTTTTCCATCAATTGTTACCACATCGTTATCATTTACAAAATGCACAGGTGTGTCAATCACAACACCATTTATCGCAACACGCCCCGCGGCAATTAAATCATCCGCCCCACGACGAGACGCAACACCAGAATCTGCGATAAATTTTGCAATACGCAATGTCATTTTACCCCATTATTTTTGCTATGGCTATTGATGCAGCCAGTTCTGCACGCAATATAGTTTTTCCCAATGAAATTCCCCGCGCCCCAGATGCATCCAGCGCATCAAATTCGTCGTTGGAAAATCCGCCCTCGGGCCCAACCAGGACACAAAGCGCATCAGATGGCACGCAATCAATTTTTTTCCCGTACGCTGCCCGCTCGTCGGCAAACACGATTTGCGATAAATCTAAATCACTAAATTTTTTTGCTGGTAATATTTGGGGTACACTGTTGCGGTTTGATTGCTCGGATGCTTCAATTACTATTTTTTGCATTCGTTCCCAGTTTATATGATGCGCGGTTGTGCGTGCGGTGATTACCGGTTGAAATTTTGCCACACCCATCTGGGTTGCCATATTTAACAAATCGTCCATCCTTTTTATAGGTGCAAACATCAATGTGATATTGTTTGACGGGTCGGCGTGCGTTGTTTGGTCGCCAACAAGCAACGATTTTCCATCATCTGTAATTTGCGCAGCATATTCATAACCATTTCCAAAAACCAAACAGTCATTGGTTCGCATAACACGCGTTAAATAATGCGTAATATCGCGTGTAATGGGCATAATTTGCCCTGGCGATATATTTTCACCAACAAAGATTCGTGGAATATTTTTCATATTTTTATCAATTCCCGATTTATAAATTATCTTTTTTCTGATATAATCTTAGCATTATGGCAGGAAAGTTCAACATTTTATCCGCATCAGGCAAAGGCAAGGGCCTGAATATATTCCGTTCAAGCGCGTACAAGGAAACCGAGCGCACGCCACTGGCACGAATTTTTTGGTCTATTCGCTGGGCAATAATTATATGGCTGATTGCGGCGGTGCTGTTCGCTGCGGCCTTTCCGGTGGAACACATATGGCGGTACGGATGGTCACCCGCAACACGACACTGGATTAGTATTTATTTACAGAATCTGTTTTTTTCGGGCGGTTTATCGGTGTTGGCGGAAATCCCATCCTGGGTTTCACGTTGTGTTATGCGACCAGATATTCCATGCATAACACCTTTGTTGCCAATTATCGGATATTTCTTTTTAGCAGACGCAACACTGACCGACGAATTTAACCCACACAGCAAGGATAAATTTGATGATAAATCATCAAACAAAGCGTCCAAAGCCGATATTGAAAAAATGGGATTGCTGGATGGTTTTATGATGGTACTGGGGTATTTTAAGAAAAAGCCACTGATGATGAACGAATGTTTGTCCGCGTTGTGCGTTGCGCCCCCAGGAACAGGTAAAACCCAAGGGGTCGTTTTGCCCACAATATTTGACTGTAATAATGTGTCAATGATTATCAATGACCCAAAGCCCGAATTAAAACAAAAATCGTCAGCGTATCGCGCAACGGTTGGCCCGGTATTCATTATGAACTGGGCGGGTCAGGACGACCCAGAACACGGAATTTATTACCCGTCGTGGAATCCACTGTCGCCAGAACACGTACCGTTTAATGCAGAACAACGCGATTTATATATTGATTCAATATGTAATGTTTTAATCGCAGACAAAGCATCATCCACTGCCGATCCGCACTGGACCATTTCCGGCCGCGCAGGATTGTCGGGATTGATTCAATTTATGGTATCCAAAATTGAACGTGCCAAGGCCGATGATTACTTCTATTCCCGGATTACCAACGGCACATTTAATGCCGAAGATGCCACCGTCCTGTCCGATTATTATCTGTCTATGATAAATGACCCAAACGCGTACGCAGCACACGCACTGTTGCAGCGGGGCGAATTAAACGCGATGAACTATGTACATGTTGGGACTTGGGCACATATCCCAGATGCATGGCACGGCAAGGAAGCATCACTGTCAATGATTCTTGATTGGTTAAATGCCAGTCAAATCGCCATAGCCGAAGATTTGGAAAATCGTCGCCGTCAAGGTGACCAAATGGTTATGATGGCAGACCCAATGAAAGATTTATTCCTGGGGGCTGTGGACGAAGCACGCCGATATGCATATGCACATCGTGCGATACTGGAATTGACGCAACTAGCAAACACCCCAGACAAGGAACGCGGTTCTATTCTGTCAACAATTATGGCGGGACTGTCCATATTCCGTAATGCTGCCGTGCGCAATCGTACCAGTCATTCTGATTTCCACTTTGATGATTTGCGTGGCCTGGTTGACCCACGCGACGGCAAGGTAAAACCCGTAACAGTCTATTTATCCATCAATATGGTTGATGCCGAGGCATTGAACCCAATCACGGGAATATTTATTGAATTGATGTCCAGTTATCTGTTGGCAAATGCACCAGAAGCATATCGTGACGGCAAAAAACTGGGGCCGTACCCAGTACTGTTTGTATTGGACGAAATGCCAAAAATGCAAAAATTACAGGCCGTTATTCAGGGACCTGATTTGGGACGCGGACAAAAGATTTCATACCTGATTATCGGTCAGGATTTGCACCAGATTGCGGAAAAATATGGCAATGATGCAGCCGCCACAATCATATCCACAACCGCGGCAAAAATTGTACTGCGCCAGAACGATCCAGATACAGCAAAACGCTTTTCGGATATGATGGGATACAAGATGAAAAAGAAAATGGTCAAAGGACCTGATGGTAAAGAAAAAGAGGAAACCAGCGAAGAATTGCTGTACAGCCCGATGGATATCCTTAAACTGGATGACAGCAAACAACTGGTGATATTCCAGGGATGGTATCATCGCCCAATTGAAGCCGATAAACAGTATGCCTATAAAGACCCACGTTTATTAAAATATATGGAGATGGGCGAATGTGCACCATTGCCTGAGTTTTTAATTCCATCTCATCACAAGGCATTGGGATATACCGGCACACCACGAATCTATAATCCAATGACCAAAGAGATAAAAGAATTAGCCTAAAAATCCCGCCACAGCGGGATTTTTTAGGGCATAGATAGTGGGTAGTGGCATTAGTCATTAGTAAAATTCATCACGGTGGCAAGTTCTCCTCCTGTGGAGGAGTACGGCAAAGCCGGGAGGTGGTCTTTTTTATTTATATATAAATTCCGTAATTATTATTAAAGACCACCCCGTCGCTATGCGACACCCCTCCACAGGAGGGGAACTTTTTATTGGATTCTATTTACTACGCTCGCAATGACAAAGAAGCACTAATAACTAATGACCAATGACTAATAACTTTTTTTATATTCCACAATTGAACTTTGAACACTGAACATTAAAAAAATCCCCCGGTTGGGGGATTTTTTTAGATTTGGGCGCGAACTTCTTCTACTTCATAGCATTCAACGCGGTCGCCTTCTTTTAAGTCATTATACTTGTCAAAAGACATACCGAATTCAACGCCACCTGATACTTCTTTGACTTCGTTCTTTTCGCGGCGCAGTTGACCAATCTTGCCATCATAGATAACAACATTGTTGCGCAACAGGCGAACATAGGCGTCTTTCTTTATCGTACCTTCGGTCATACGGCAACCGGCAACGCGAACGCCCTTGCCCACGGTAAACAGGGCGATAACATCGGCATAACCGATAAATGTTTCGTGCTTTTCCGGTGCCAGTTTACCAGACAGTATTTCCTTGATTTCATCAGTAATGCGATATACAACACTGTGATAGCGAATATCCACACCATTACCGCGCGCCATATCACGCACAGTTGCATCCGCACGAACATTAAATGCAATTATAACCGCACCAGATGCCGTGGCCAGACGGATGTCGCCCTCTGTAATTTGACCAACGCCAGACGACAGAATTTCCACACCAACTTTGTCAGTGTTGATTTCTTTTAACATATCGGTAATTGCTTCAACGGACCCTTGAACGTCCGCACGCAGAATAATCGGCAGGATAAGTTTTTTAGATTCATCGCGTTTGGCAAACAATTCTTCCAAGGATGAACGTTTAACTGCATTTGCCTTGTCTTTTGCCTTTTGCGCACGATATGCGGCAACTTCGCGGGTTTGTGCCTCTGATTCCATTACACGCAGGTCATCGCCCGCACCAGGCACACTGTTTAATCCCAAAACAACCGCGGGCTGGCCCGGCTTTACAGATTTTACACGTTCACCAGCCGAATTTATCAGCCCACGCACACGACCAAATGTTTCGCCAACAACAAATACATCGCCAATTTTTAATGTGCCATGACGCATCAAAACGGTTGCAACTGCACCCAAACCTTTTTCCATTTTGGCTTCCACCACATAGGCAACAGCGGGCATATCCGGGTCGGCCTTTAATTCCATCATTTCTGCCTGTAATAAAATAGCCTCTTCCAATTTATCCAGACCAATTTTCTTGGTCGCAGAAATTTCAACACACTGAATATCCCCCCCCATTTCCTCTACCTGGACCTCTTGCTGCAACAGGTCGGTTTTTACGCGGGTGGGATTAGCCTCTGGCAAATCTATTTTGTTTATTGCAACAATGAACGGAACATTTGCAGCACGGATGTGGTTTATTGCCTCAATAGTCTGGGGCATAATTGAATCGTTTGCCGCAACAACCAACACAACAATATCCGCCATTTGTGCGCCACGTGCGCGCATTGCAGTAAATGTTTCGTGACCCGGCGTATCCAGGAAAGTAATCATTGCGCCTGATTTTGTTTTTACTTCGTATGAAGATACGTGTTGGGTGATACCGCCAGCTTCACCAGCAGCAACATTTGCATTACGAAAAGCATCCAACAGCGATGTTTTACCATGGTCAACGTGTCCCACAACAGTGACAACTGGTGCACGAGGCTTTAAGTTTTCCGGGTTTGGTTCACGTTCCAGTTGGTCTGCATATGGTTTTACATCCACACGTTTTACCGTTGCGCCAAATTCAGTTGCAATCAATTCAGCGGTGTCGGCATCAATGGACTGGTTGACGGAAACCATCATTCCCATTTCCATCAATTTTTTAATAACATTGCCAACCTTTTCCGCCATGGCCGCGGCCAGGTCTTTGACCGTGATTGTGTCACCCAGGGATACCACATGTTCAACCTTTTGCGGGGCGGTAAATATAGCGCGGGCTTTTTCACGAAACCGTTTTAACGATGCCTCAGACCGGCGACGGTTTGCACCACGAATGCCGATTTCATCGTCATCATCGCCATCGCCACCGATAACAATATCGTGCAGGGAAATCTTGCCACTTTTCTTGAAATCTTTTTTAGAATTTCCAAATTTGTTTCCACGAGTTGGCGCGTCTTCGTCATCGCCACGACGATTATTATTGTTGCGCGGTGCGTTATTGTTATTTTGTGTTTGCGCCGGATTATTTTTACGCGGACTGGTGATAACTTTTTCTTCGTCGTCCGCATCAGCCGTGGCAACGGCAGCTGAATTTTCACGGGCGGCTAATTGAGATTTCACCTGTTCATATTCGCGATTTTCACGTTCAATTTCAGCGGCGCGGGCGGCAAGCGCGGCGGCCTCTTCGGCTTCGCGGGCTTTGCGTTCTTCTTCACGGGCTTTGGCCGCAGCCAAAACAGCTCGCAATTTTTCATCCGCCGCATTTCGTGGTGCAACGGGTGCCGCCGGTTCATCGCGCAATTCGCGACTGTCGGGTGCGACGACGCGACGACGACGCTCTACGAATACATTATCGCCCTTTTTACTTTGTACCGCGTCAATAGTTACAGATTTTCCAAGTGTTAGTGTTGCCATATAAACTACTCCGTAGTTCAAAGAGCTTTGAGCAGAGAGCAATGAGCAATTTTTTATTTGCTCTTTGCGCTTTGCTCTTTGCGCTTTGTTTTATTTATTCTTCGTCCTGTGTTATGTCGTATGCCAGTTCACGTGCTTTCATAATCACACGGCCCGCCAAACGATTACTCATCGTGTCTTCGCCCAGGATTTCAACCAATTCATCGGTTGCCAAATCCGCCAAGTCCGATAGAGATTTAATACCAGCCTTGCCCAGTTTCATAATGATTGGACGCTTGATGAATGTGAATTCTAACAAATCGTCACTCATCCCCAGGGCGTGTCCCTGGTCACGATAATCCTGTTCAATTTTGGCCAAGTAATCTTTGGCACGTTTCTGTAATTCCGCCGCCAATTCGGCATTAAAGCCCTCAATACCTTCCAGTTCATTGATATCAACGAACGCGATTTCTTCTATGGTACGGAAACCTTCTGTTATCAACAGGTGGGCAATCATTTCATCAACATCCAGACCCTTGATAAACAGTTCTGTTTTTTCTTTGAATTCCTTGGCACGGCGTTCTTGTTCCTCGGCCTCGTTCATAACATCAATGTTCCAACCCGTCAACTGAGATGCCAGACGAACATTCTGGCCACGACGACCAATTGCCAAAGACTGCTGGTCTTCGTTCACAACAACGGCTGCGCTGCGGGTATCTTCGTCAACGATAATTTTTGCAACCTTGGCCGGCTGGATGGCATTGACGATAAAGACAGCCGGGTCTTCGGAATACAAAATAACATCAATTTTTTCACCGTGACATTCGTTGATAACCGGCTGGATACGTGTTCCCTTGATACCGACGGTCATACCAACCGCATCAATGGATGGGTCAGATGTTTCAACGGCAATTTTCGCGTGTGAACCCGGTGCACGCGCAACGGATTTGATTTTGATAACACCTTCGTAAATTTCGGGTACTTCCTGGACAAATAGTTTTTCCATAAACATTGGATGGGTACGGGTCAGGAAAATCTGGGGACCGGAATTAGAACGTGTCACATCCATAATCAAGGCACGCACACGATCGCCAACGGCCAGACGTTCGCCCGGGATTAATTCAGAACTTTTGATATAACCTTCGGCCTTGCCATTGATGTCAACAAACACATTGCCAAATTCAATGCGCTTTACAATACCGTTGACGATATCACCAATTGTATCCTTAAATTCTTCGTACTGGCGACCCTTTTCGGCGTCGCGAACACGGGTTGTCATAATCTGTTTTGCGGTTTGGAACGCCATACGACCAAATTCAGGTTCTGGTAATGGGTCCTCTACCACGTCGCCAACAACCGGATTTTTTGCATATTTTTTTGCCTGGTCAACGGTCAGCATAGTGCTGGGATCGTATTCTTCGCCGGCGGATTCCGGGGAATCAATAACCGTGAACAAGCGTTTGACATAAATCGCCCCATTTTTGCGGTCAATACTGGCCGTGATATCAAATTCTTCGCCATATTTATGTTTTGCAATTTTTGCGATTGCAGCCTCTAACGACTCAATAACAATTTCGCGGTCAATTTGCTTTTCCTGGGCCAAACTGTCTATTGCCAACAACAGGTCCTGGCGGGGCATAGAAACAAAAGACATTTATATTCTCCTTGCTTTGTAATTTATGTCTCTTACTGAAAGAGCGGGGTTTTTCAACCCCGCCCTTAAAACTTACTTTTAAGAACACGTATATTATTGTGCCCGAATCGCGAAATTGCAAGGGAAAATAACTTTTATTATTTGACGGTTTGGCTTTTGCGCTTTATACTGCGTATTATGAAGATTATCAACCGATATTTTTTACGCCAACTGGTCGCGATTTTTGTGATGCTGTTGTTAGTTTTAACCGGTCTGGCGTGGATGATGCAGATTATGTCTATGATGAAATTCCTGTTGAAATACGGGATTGAATTGGACAGTTTTCTGGGGCTGACGGCGTTGATGATTCCGTTTATTATGTCTATTATCATACCTTTTGTCACATTTATTGCGGTAATTTTTGTATATAACAAAATGATTTCTGACAACGAGGTCACGGTTATGGCGGCATCATCCATGTCGCCGCGTCAGATTGCACGCCCTGCCCTGCGACTGGCGACGATATTGACGATATTAAACCTGGCGTTAAATATTTGGGCGGTACCCACCACCCAGGGGCGTTTTTACGATATGCAATGGAATCTGAAATACGGTATGGCCCATATGAAATTGCAAGAGGGGTCATTTACCGAAATATCAAATGGTCTGGTCGTCTATGTGGACAAGGTATCGGGACACGATTTGAACCAGGTAATGTTGTCTGATATGCGCGACAAAGATTCGCCCAGTATGATTTTCGCCGAAAAAGGAAAGTTAGTTTTAACTGTGCGTGGGCTGTCGCTGGTGATGACAAATGGTTCTTTGCAGACCAGTGGTCAACATATGGTGACGGGTACATTTGAAACATTTGATATGGATTTGAATGTTGTTGATAAAGAGGGAAACGATTCATTCCGGGTGCGTCGCGTGCCAACAATGGAATTGTTGCGGGTGGCATTTGATGCAGAATCTGAAAAACAACACAAAATGATTTTGTCAGAGTTATGCAGTCGTTTCCTGACCCCGATGATGAATTTGATTTTGGCGGCGTTATGTGCAACAATTCTGTTGCGGACATCGTTGTTGCGGCGGCGTGCCAGTTTGGCACCCGTTATGGCGGTGGCGGCAATGGCGGCGACAATGGCGGCGTATATGGCATTGTCTAATATGATTAGCAGTATGACTGAATTTGGTCTGCTGGCGTTGGGATTGGTTGGATTATTGGCGTTGATACTGATAATATTGTCAAAGAAATGATAAAAAGGATTCCGATTTTTATCGCGTCTGTTTTGCCCTGGGTCGCCCAGGGTGCGTCAATCAATATAAACGAGCCAAAAACCATTATTGCCGATAAAATAGAATACGATGTTAAATCCGAAACCATCGCAACCAAAGGGAACACAGAAATTATAAATGCGTCGGGACAACGTATGACACTGACGGATTCATATTTGACTCAAAATGGGGAAAACCTGTCGGGCGAAGATATTCGCCTGTGGATGGGCAATCATGTGTATATAGAATCCGAAAATATCAAGCGCAAGGGCGACATTACCGTTGCACGAAATGCCCTGTTCACGGCGTGCGATAATTGCGACAGTTTTGGTGATGCGTGGAAAATATCAACATACAAAATTGTTCACAATATGGAAACGCGTATGTTGCGGTTTTACAGTCCAGTTATGTGGACATACAATATTCCCATTTTATGGTTGCCTTTTTTTGAAATGCCAGACCCGGGTGTAAAGCATAAAACTGGTTTTTTAATGCCGGACTTTAATTCCACAAACAAAATGGGCACCCAGGTAAATGTACCATTTTATATTTCTATTTCGGACTATCACGATATGACGATTACCGCGTCATATCTGACCCAGGAAAATCCATTATTCCAATTGGAACACAGGTTAAATACCGACCATGCAGAATTTAGAACACGCGGTTCGTTTACACACAATCGCGCGGGGGAAAATCGTTGGCATTTCTTTAACGATGATGTGATTGAACTGGGCAATAATGCGCGGGCAACAATATTTTTGGAACGAACATCGGATAAAACATATCTGCAAAAATACGGATTCTATGGCGACCAACCATATTTGGATTCGGGTGCAAAGTTGGAATTGTTTGGTCAATCAGGATATATCGTTGCTGATGCGCACGTGTTCCAAGAACTGCGCGACAGCACTGGTCGCTGGACAGCGCCGGACGGGGATATTTTGCCAAACATTCGTGCCGTGCACCAGACACGCCCATTGTTCGGCGAAACATATGCTACATTTGGCACAGATATGTTGGGAATATCCGGGGATGGTACTTCATCCCAGCGTTTAATCGGGGATGCACGATTGACTTCGCCGTGGACATTGTGGGGTGGCAACCGTGTCACGGCCAGTATATCCGCCCGCTATGACATCTACCATTTTGACAACACCGAAATGGTAGACAACAGTGATTTTTCAGGTTTTAAGAATCGTTTCCTGCCCAGTGGATATTTGGAATGGGGCCTGCCATTATTCCGACCGACAAATAACTGGACTCAGATAATAGAGCCGCGCGCCCGTATCACATTTATGCGACACACGGGCGATGACCAATTCGCACTGAACAACGATTCGGCCGGGGCATTTTTGACGGATTCTTCTTTATTTTCAGACAACCGTTTTTCGGGATTAGATTTATGGGAAAACGGGACTTATGCCGATTATGGGGTTCGCTGGTCTGCATTTAATGAAAGCGGAAAAACAGTAGAGGTTTTCTTGGGGCAATCGTATGATTTTACCGACCGGGCGGCAACCGATCCCAACAGCGGATTCCACGATGGCGCATCGGACTATGTTGGACGGATAAGTTATAACAACGCGAAATGGTTTAATGTTGCAACGCGTTTCAAATTTGCACAAAACGATTTGTCTTTGCGTCATTTGGAAACTTCGGCAAATATTGGAACGACACGTAATTTCCTGAACATCGGACATATTTGGTCGCAGCAGTTTATTGATTCACTGACCCCGGACGAGGATATAAACGAAGCCGTTATTGGTGCTGGCATTCAATTGACCAATCGCTGGTCGGTGCGTTGGAACGCAATTTATAATATGGAATATGGCGAATTTCAACGACACACAGGCGGATTTTTCTATACCCATCCGTGCTATTATTTATCAATTGAATACAAGCGCGACAATGCGATAAAAGAAGACTATGTTGGTAATACCACATTCCAATTCAGATTTGGAATGTCCATAGAAGGTCAGCAATATTAAAAAACAAGGAACGGAAATGAAAATAATAGGATACTTTGCGATTTTTATGGCTACATTTTTAGCAATTCCGGCGGATGCAGCCAGTGTTGTTGCTTCTGTCAATGGGTCGCCTATTACCGACACAGATATTACCGCACGCACAAAACTGATGGCGCATCAGGGAAAAACATCAACCGACAATCGTCGTGTCGCATTACAGAATATTATTGATGACAATATTAAATTGACGTATGCCGCAAACTTTAATGCGGTACCAGAAGACGATGTTGTTGATGCGGAATTAAAGAAAATGAAATTGGGGGATATGAGTGCATCTGAACGTGAAATGGCACGCAACGCAATGCGGGCGGAAATCGCATGGCAGATTATTGTGGCGCGAACCGTGTTGCCAACTGTTGATGTCAACGCCGAAGATATCAAGGCCGAGAAAAATAACCTGGCCCGGGAACACGGATTACCCGTTGAAATGACGATTGTGCGTCTGATTGATATACCGGCGGATGTGGCTGCAAAACTAACAAAGCCCAAGGATTGCGATGGCGCAATTAAAATGGCCGAGGCCCTGGGCGGTGCACCACAAAAATTTACCGCGTTGCAATATGAATTATCGGCGGATATTCGTGAACGGGTGGCAACGCTGCCAAAACTGACCTGGTCATCACGCAAAGACGGGTCTGTGTTGCTGGTATGTAGTACAAAAAAGACATCCGAATATGGTGATTTGGATAATATCATAAAGCAAAACACACAATACAAGCAGGCAATGTTTATCGCCGACCAACAATTAAAGCAGTTGCGTCGCAAAGCGGTAATTCTAATCAATGACGACAGATATAAATTATAAAAAATGAAACCGATTTTATTTAATTTTACAGATTCCGAACTAGAAAAATTTATTACCGATATGGGCCAGCCAAAGTTTCGCGCAAAACAAATTCGCGAATGGCTGTCGCGGGGTGCGCCGGATTTTATGTCTATGAAAAATATACCGGAAAATCTGCGGCGTGATTTGGATAATATGGCACAAACCATGCCGGTAAAGATTATAAAAAAACTGGAATCTGCCGATGGAGAAACGACCAAATTCCTGTTGGAATTAAATGACGAGGAACAAATTGAATGCGTTTTAATGCGCACAACATATGGGAATAGTGTCTGTGTCAGTTCACAAGCGGGGTGCGCCATGGGGTGTAAGTTCTGTGCCAGTACACTGTTGGGATTAAAACGAAATTTAACCACTAATGAAATCTTTGCCCAGGTTTTAACCGCGCAATGGGAACTGAGAAATGACAAGTTTTCAGACAAACCCATTCGTCCAAATGGCGACGCAAACAATGGCGATGTGTCGCATATTGTAATTATGGGTACGGGCGAACCATTACAGAACACCGAAAATGTTATCGGATTTATAGAACGCGCAAACAGCGACCTGAACATCGGGTGGCGACGGATTACGGTATCCACATGCGGGATAGTACCGGGAATAGAACGATTGATTGAGTGGGGACGACCGATAAACCTGGCAATTTCTTTGCACGCGCCAACGGATGAATTGCGCAGTCAAATTATGCCAATAAACAACAAATATAAATTAGACTCAGTTTTAGATGCGGCATGGCGTTTTACAGATTTGCATAATCGCCAGCTGATGATAGAGTATATCCTGTTGGGGCGACACGATGAAAATGGCGATATGTTTCTGTACAACGCAACACCGGAATATGCCGAAAAATTATCAGAATTGTTGCGCGGAAAAAACTGTATGGTGAATTTAATTCCGTGGAATGCGGTGGATGAACGGGATTTTGCTGCGCCATCGGGTAATGCGGTACATCGTTTTCAGGATACATTGATAAAAAATGGTATTCATACACGAATTCGTCGCGAACGCGGTACGGATATAGGCTCGGCCTGTGGGCAATTGCGACTGAATAACGCACGGAAATAAAAATGCAAATTCTGTATTGCAAAAAATAGCGCAATGCGGTATAATACTTGGCGTACAGAGAGAAAAACATTGCCGAAAACAAAGGACCGTTTTCCTTAGGCAAAAACTTCACATTATAATCCCCAGATTTCCGCGATTTGCCCCCGCTGTTTTATGCCGAATCTAAACGGTGGTTTAGATTGGCAAATATTCCCAATTTTCGCATTTGGTTTGGATGCACAAATATGTATGTCGTATTGTGATGGTGGGGATATTCACGCTTGTCAGCGTGGGGTGCGCATGCGCCAATATCGCCGTCGCGTCCAAGGCATACGTTGACCAAATTGTTGCCAGTCTGACGCACCCACAGTCAGACTGGGCCCAGACAGACGAAACCGCGAACGATTTTATAAAAAACAAACCCGATATAGACGCTATTATTTCCGCCCTGGAATCTAAGGCGGATAGTACAGACCCCAGATTTGACACAATCCCCACAACCGCACCAACCGACACACCACCCGAAGGACGGGTCTATATTTGGTTTAACTGATGGGGGCACAGAGAAAGAAATGCCGGCAATAAATATCGGTGATATTCAGATTCAGGTACAAGCGGCGCAAAACACGACACCGTCACTGAAATTTATGACCCGCGATGGCACAATTTATTATGCCGATGCCGCATTGGGGGTGTGTCCGAACAGCCTGATGGTGGGCGACGGGACAAAAAACTATACAATCGGGACCAGTCAACTGGTTTATTGGGCGGAAAATATAGATTCCTGCGAAACGATTTCTTTGGCAGCGGGATGTTATACAGCGTATGTTATGGGTGGGCGCGGGGGCGACGGCGGTAATAACGCGGGCAATGGTGGAAACGCCACGGTCGCAACATACAGTTTTAATTTAACCGCCACAACCGATGTCTATGTATTCAGGGGTGGCGATGGCAACGCTGGTGGCGCAAACGCGTCCAGTGGTGGGATTTATTCGGGTGGCGGGGGTGGCGCATCGGGCGCACCCAGTTTTATCCAGGTCGGCACCGAATATGTCATTTCACAGGGTGGTGATGGTGGTGCGGGCGGCGGCGGATACAACAACAGTAAAGAGGAACAAGAATGCGGCGCGGGTGGTGGCGGCAGTGCCACCAATGCAGGCAGTGGGTTGAGCGCCAGTGGCACGGACAGTATCGGTAATGATGGTTTTGTCTGTGGCGGTGGGGGTGGTGGCAGCCTGGGCGGCAGTGGTGGCGCAACCACATCCGGATTTTTATACAATGGCTTGGCCGGAACAGACGCTACGGATACGACCGGTGGCACGGGTGGAGATAGTTCCATGGCTGGATTATTCGGTTCATCCCGCGCAACGGGCGGTGCGGGCGGCGCAAATGTGTCCTGGTCCTGTGGGGGACAAATGATTTATTCATATGGTGGCGGGGGTGGCGGCGCGGTGTCAACGGGTGGCCTGTTTGGGTCGGGCGTTGGCGTAAATGGTGGCGCAGGGGGCAGCGGCAGTACCGGCACCAGTTCAACCAGTTATGTAAAGATTTATCGGATTGGGTAAAAAATGCGCCATCGGCGCATTTTTTTCAATGTTCAGAGTTCAAAGTGCAAAGTTCAATTGTGGATCGTATTAGTAAAATTCATCGTGGTGGTAAGTTCCCCTCCTGTGGAGGGGTACGGCGAAGCCGGGAGGTGGTCTTTATTTATATATAAATTCCGTGATTATTATCAAAGACCACCCCGTCGCTATGCGACACCCCTCCACAGGAGGGGAACTTTTTATTTGTTTCTATTTACTGGATTGCCACGCTGCGCTCGCAATGACAAAGAAGAAAACACTAATAACTAATAACTAATGCCCCCGCCACCACCACTATTCACTAAAAAAATCCCCCATTTGGGGGATTTTTTATTTTTGCAGGGCAAATGCCATTTCTTTGAATGGGCGCAAGATTGGATTTGCACGCTGGATAGATACCAGGGACGCAAAGCGTTTGGACATATCCAATATATTCGCAGCAAATCTGTCCGCGCCGTCGCGTATAAATTCCCTGTTTGATATACGGTCGTATTCCCAGCCCTGGACCGCGGCACAGAAATTGAATAATTCAATGTTCAATTCACCCCATATCGCATTACCCGCGGCATTATAAACAATACCCTTTGGGTCCTGGACGATATAGAATGCGGACGCGACATCTTTGCCATCCAGTGATTTTTCACGCGCAAATGTTTCCGCACGGACATACCAATCACGCGCCGTGTTTTCAGGGGCAAAGAACTTAGCCGGGTTATTCGCGACACCACCAATATAGACCAATGAACGTGCCGCGGCATATTTCTCTTCGCGTGATAATGTTTTCCAGCGACGCTTTATATCCGCGCGCGCCAAAATGCGCAAATTGGCAAATCCCGATTTAATCGCGTTGTAAATATCCGTTTCCTTGTACTTGTTTTGCATAGCGGTCCCATTATTTAGACAAACCAAATTCTTTTAACATAGCGTGGGCCATGACAACCTTGGCCTGGTTCTGGGCGCGTGTGGCCATACCGGCGTTATAGCCCGCCAATTCAAAACGATTGCCACCCAATGGAATCATTTTGGATTCAGTCAGTTGCCGATACGCACGACGCAATTTTTGTTTGCGATGCTTGGTCTTGGCCACGCGTATTGCGTCCATCAATTGACCAGACACAGCAAAATATTCGGCAATCAATTTGTCGTTGCCGTTGATTTTATTGCACATATGACGCCACATCAATTTTGCGCCATCAAGATTAAACTTGTAAATAAAAGTCATTTTTAAACCCCTTTGTTTAACTAATCATCACATCATAATATAGACAAAAACAAACAAATGTCAACCATCATATAAAAATCCGGCAATGCCGGATTTTTACATTTCTGTGTTCTTGCGCATTTTTTTACGCGTATTACTGTCCAGTTCCTTTTTACGCAGCCGGATAGTATCGGGGGTGACTTCTACCAATTCATCATCCAGGATATAAGACAGGGCTTCTTCCAATGAAATGCGACGTGGTGGTGCCAGGAACAATTTTTCATCGGCGGTAACCGAACGCATATTGGTCAATTCTTTACCCTTTACCGGATTGACTTCCAGGTCATTTTCCTTGGTATGTTCACCGATAATCATACCGGAATAAACCTCGGTCTGAGGGTCAATAAACAATGTTCCACGCGGTTGCAGATTAAACAACGCGTATGTTGCAGCACCGCCCTTTTCCATAGAAACCAAAACGCCCGGACGATATTGGATAATCGGACCACGATACGGACCATATTCGGCAAACACACGGTTCATAATACCCGTGCCACGCGTATCGGTACGAAATTCGGATAAATAGCCAATCAATCCACGCGATGGGGCGGAAAATACTATGCGTGTTTTGCCCGCACCAGATGCTTTCATTTCTGTAATTGTTGCTTTGCGCTTGGTCATTTTTTCAATAACAACACCGGAAAATTCATCATCCACATCAATAACAACATCCTCTATTGGTTCCAATTTATTGCCATTTTCATCTGTTGTCATCACAACGCGTGGACGGGATACAGACAGTTCAAAGCCCTCGCGACGCATTGTTTCAATCAGAATCCCTAACTGTAATTCTCCACGGCCTGAAACCTCAAACGCTTCGTTATTTTCGCTTTGTGATACTTTCAGGGCGATGTTCGTTTCGGCCTCTTTAAACAATCTTTCGCCAATCATACGCGAAGTCAGTTTTTTACCAGACTTGCCAGCCAATGGTGATGTGTTTACAAAAAATGTCATTGTCAGGGTTGGCGGGTCTATTGGCATCGCTGGGATTGGTTCTGTAACCTCTGGTGCACACAGGGTATCGGCCACGGTCGCTTTGGAAAATCCGGCAATAACGACAATGTCGCCGGCGGATGCGCTTTCGCGCGAAACCTTTTCAACGCCACGATGTTCAATAATTTTTGTGATTTTTGCGTTTTCAATAAATTCGCCACGCATATTGATAGCCTTGACCGCCTGGCCAACGCGAACGGTACCAGATTCAATTTTTCCGGTCAGAATACGACCAACGTATGGGTCAGCTTCCAGTGTTGTGGCCAACATAGTAAACGGTGCATCCAATTGACAGCGAGCACCATTGCAGTCCGGTGCTGGAACGTGATCAACAATCAACTGGAACAATGGGGTCAGGTCTTTCTTTTCATCATTCAAATCGCGTACCGCCCAACCATCGCGACCAACAGAATATAAATATGGGAAATCCAGCTGGGAATCCGTCGCGCCAAGTTTATCAAACAAATCAAATGTTTCGGATAAAACCTCGTCCGGGCGGGCATCACTGCGGTCAACCTTGTTTATGCAAACAATCGGACGCAACCCCAGTTTTAAAGCTTTGGACAATACAAATTTAGTCTGCGGCAAAGGTCCTTCGGCACTGTCAACCAACAATACAACACCATCAACCATAGACAGAATGCGTTCTACTTCGCCACCGAAATCAGCGTGTCCCGGCGTATCCACAATATTGATTTTGTATTCGCCCCACAAAACAGATGTAGGTTTAGCGGAAATTGTAATTCCACGTTCACGTTCAATATCACCGCTGTCCATGACGCGGTCTTCCACCTTTTCATTTTCGCGGAAAGTTCCCGCCTGTTTCAGCATATTATCAACCAGGGTTGTTTTACCGTGGTCAACGTGTGCAATAATTGCAATGTTGCGAATTTTCATCGTTTTGCCCCGTTTTTTAGTTTAATCGGGTACAGGGTACACCCAAAAAACTGAATTTTCAACAATATATAAATATTTTTTTGTGTTTTGGAATGCTTTGATATATAATGAAAGGCGTGAACAAAAGGATTACTAATGATTGATTATGATGCAACATTACAAAAGTTTTTTGAAGAAATATTAAAATTCCTGGACAAACGAGCAACTCGTGCGCATGATAAAAAAGAACTGGAAAGAATTAAAAAAGCGCGCACCCAGGTTGAAGCTATTGCGAAAGACCCCAAAAAGTATGCAGATTATAATACACGCGTCAAAAACGGGTTGGTGGTAGCCCCAGAGGCATTTATGCCAAATGAACACGATAACTCGGTATTTTTAATTTATAATCGTGCCATGAACAACATAGAAAATCTGGACAGTGATTTTGACTACCATCGTGCAGAGGCGCAAAAAGTCCTGTTGAACATGTTAAAACAGATGAAATATAAAAACTCAACAAATCTGTTGAAAGATTTTGCATATCCATTTATATCACCAACACGATTTGCGGTAAAAGGAAAGACAAAATAAAAATCCCCCGTTGGGGGATTTTTATTAGTGAATAGTGGCAGATGGCATTAGTTTCTAGAATGTCAGGCGCAGGCCCGCGGAAACAAACGGCGTATCAGACGTTATACCCAACGACATCCACCCGTCAACAAATTCACTGTATTTATATCGGAACGATCCAACAACAACATGATCATGAAAATCCGGGACATTTTCATCCCAAATACCGGTGTCTGAAAACATATAGGTCAATGAAACACTGTATTTCATCAAATCATAACTGACGCCCGTACCAACAACCAATCCGTCCGAAATGGGGCCAATCGGGTTTTCATCGTAAATCAGACGCCCCGACAATCCCCAAACCCAACTGTTATATTGCAGATTAAATCCCGCATCAACCTGGGCGCGCCAATTGGCGGTGACATTTGGCGTATAAACATCGGTGCTGAAATTATCGGGATTATTCATAAATGACGCACCAAAGGAATATGCGGTTTTGACCTTGCCCTGGGGGCGACGGATTTTCAATCCCGCGTCCAACGCCCAATCATAATCATCGGTCAGGCCCGCCAGCGACAATCCGTACTGCATCCCGCGATTTGACGCCACCAGGTTTGTACGTAACGCCCCCCGCCCCGTGGAAATTACCGTATCTGAAATAACGGGACCATCGGGTGTAATTTTTTTATGAAATATCGGTTTATCATTTATACGCAATCCACCAACATCCGGCAGCCCCAATCCCAATTTACGCGCCACAGAATCCGTAAAGCCCAATTCAATACGCCCCATGCCACGCGATTCGGTAAAAATAAAACCTTCGCGCATAAATTTATCTTCGTCCACCGCATTCGCATCCAGCGCATAGACCGCACCAATTGTATATTTATCATTTGCCGCATAGTTCAACTGACCACGAACACGCCAATCGCCCACAAATACAGGTGTTTCAAAATCAGGCTCTATCAATCCAGCGGTGCCATAGCCAGTCAACTTAAAAGAAAAACGACCAGCGTCATACTGTAATGCCTGGGCAGTGGCGGGGGCACCAGTCAACAATGCTATTGTGGCAATTTGTGATAAAAATTTCATAGAATTTTAACCTTAGGCTTCTTGTAATATAGCGTCTTTTAGTTTTTTATATGCACGTTCTTCTATCTGGCGGACACGCTCGCGCGATATGCCGTATTTCTGGGATAATAATTCCAGTGTCGCCGCGGGTTCGGTCAATTTGCGCGCCCGCAGAATTTCACGGTCGCGTTCTGGCAATGCCGCCAGATGTTTATGCAACAATTCATAGCCACGACGACGAAATTCCATTTGTTCTATTGTTTCTTCTATTCCGGTCCGCTCGTCGGCCATATTGGATAAAATATCCGTTGCGCCATCATCCGAATTTATTGGCGCGTTTAATGATACATCGCGCGCACTAACACGCGTTGCCATACGCCGTACATCATTTTCGGGAACACTTAAATAATTTGCGATTTGTTTTGTCTGGTCATCGGTTAAATTATTATCCGCAATACCCAATGCGCGTTTTGCACGCGCCAGGTTAAAGAACACACGTTTTTGATTTGCCGAAGAACCAATTCGCACAATAGACCAATTGTTCAGGATTGTTTCATATATTTCCGCCTTTATCCAGAACATAGCATATGTGGAAAAACGAAACCCCTTTTCCGGGTCAAATTTTTGCAATGCCTGCATCAGGCCCATATTACCACTGGCAATCAAATCACCAACCGGAATGCCATAATTTTTGAAATCATATGCGACCGATACCACCAAACGCAAATGACTTGCCACCAGTTTTTCAGCGGCAACCTTGTCCTGGTCCTTGGCCCATTTGGTGGCGTATTCGTATTCCTGTTCGGCGGTTAGAACGGGGATTTTCTGGACCGTTTGGATATACTGAGCCAATCCCGCGTCATCACTGACACCACGGGCGGCCACAATACTTGTGTTTTTTGCAACTGGTAAAGCGTTCTTGATTTGCTTTTTCATTCTTTTTATAGTATAGCAATAAAATAAGATTTATCAAGACAGGAGAATTTAATTATGGCAACTATGTTGGAAAGAAACAAAAAAGTTAAAGCCCCCAAGAAAACACGCGAAGAATACGCAGAAGACGCCCTGTATCGCGAAGTATGGGAGGAAGTAAACAACGAAAAAACACTGAAATTTGTAAAAAAATATTCACGACATATTATGATTGCGGCTTTGACGATACTGATTGTTGCCACGGGCATTCAAATTGGTATGCGTACGCATCGGGCAAATAAAATTGCCACCGCCACTGCATACGAAGCGGCTGTGGAATCGGTTGATGCAAACGCATTGGCGGCGCTGGCCGAAAATACATCGGGCGCGACGGCGGACTTGGCACTGTTCCAGGCGTATTTGTTGGACAACGATGTTGCAAAACTTGAACAATTAGCCAGCGATGGAAGTACTCGTGATTTTCGCGATTTGGCAAAACTGCATATTGTTTCAAATCGTGGCGATGATATGAATGCGGTGGATGTTGAAAAATACCTGTCGGACTTAAATACAAAAAGTTCACCATTCTATTACACATCGCGTCTGACAGTTGCCCAGAAATACTTAGCGGCAGGCGACCGTGAAAATGCGAATAAATGGTTAGATAAAATTATCAATGACGCGGATGCGCCAGCCAGTATTTCCGCCACGGCACAGACATTGCGATAATTTATGTGGGAGGGACGCTATGCGTAAAATTACCGCGATTATTTGTTGTGTGTTGGGATTGGCGGCCTGCGATAAGCACGACCCAATATTGCCAGGCACGCGCACCGCTATATTTGACAGCGCAAATATTCAAGTTGCAAACAAAACAATTGATAACGCACCGGAAAGCACGGTTGTGTTTGATAATGCCGACTGTCCATATACCCAGGATGCATCAAATGTTATCTGGGACGGCGACCGCAAGATTTTCAGCGGTTTTCCAACCAGCAATTCTGTAAAAAGCACTCAACGCCCCGTTTGCAGTGACAATTATGTCTATGCGGGATTGACCACGGGTGAATTGGTTAAAGTTGCACCAAAATCACGCCAGATTGCCTGGGTGGCGGATATTTATCGCGCCAGCAATTTAACTGGTGGCGCACCAATGGTTGATATTGTCGCGCCAATCATACCAGTTGATGATGCGGTATATGTCGGCGGATTGGGGGATGCGTTCTGTAAAATTTCCGCTAGAACAGGAGCAAAGAAATGGTGTCTGGACATCAGCGTACCGGTCGCGTTTGTAATCGCGGGCGACTATGCTTTTGTGGTTGGTGCGGACAAATATCTGTATGCTATTGAAACGGGCGCAGGGGAAATTTACTGGCGTGTGGAGGTTGATGAAATAGCCGTCCCAGAATACGCAAATGGAATTATCCGTGTGGCCGATAAAAAATTCATCGTACGCGATGGCACAATAAAAAAGTAAAAAGTTCTGGACAAATAAAAAAATATATTATATTATCTGTCGGCTTTGGGTGTTTAGCTCAGTTGATTAGAGCATCTCGTTTACACCGAGAGGGTCGGGGGTTTGAGTCCCTCAACACCCACCAGAATTTACCGCCCCGTGGCGGTTTTTTTATCCACAAAAGGCAGCAAGAAAATGAAACAAGACCTAAAAGAAATGCGGGATATTATGCTGATTTGCTTGATTGCATGCGGTGCGGTGTTTAACCTGCATTCCAAGTTTAAATCAGACACACAAAGCCCCATAAAGCAATATATCGCAAACCCTGATTCCATTCAACGCGATAGTCTGATAACGAATTTTAATACGACAAAACAATGGGCGCATCCGAATTTGAATCAAAAAACCAGATAACGCGGCGCGCCAATCTGGGCGCGTTTTTAATGTACAGCACAAGGAGTAATCAGAATGATTTTTGAAAAAGGTTGGTTCCTGCACAAAATGAATAAATACGCACCACGCGGATATAAATTTGTCGCAATCGGAAATGATAATCGTATTGCAATGCAATCAAATGAAATTATGGGCGACCAAAAGCCCCAAGGGCCATTTGTTTCCAATATATCATTTGAATTGCTGGATATGGTTTACGGCGGATTACTGACCAAGCGTGGCGGTCATATCAACCAAGGAAGCGCATTGGGTGAATACATGCTAAGTTTTGATACGGCGCGCTTGCCCATTAAACCAACAGATGACAAAGACACAGAACATCTGAACGGAAAATATCTATCATACCAGACAATTGTACGCGAACACAGCACACAATTGACGCATATACGACCGATAATGATTCGTAAAAATGCTTTATTGATTCAGGGGCTGTTGGATGCCAAAAGTTCTTTGCCCCAACATTTGGCCGAACGTCTGAACAAACATGTCAATAGATGCGTATGGCAAACAATTGAAAAGGTTTTTAACAATATTTTAATCTGCGATATAAAGTACTATCAGGATGAATATCGCAAAAAAATGCAGCAACTGGGGATTGAATATGATAAAAAATCTGGCGTTGTCACGAACGAGGATAAATCCCGCGCAAAACGATACGAACAATTATCCGTTAAACTGGAAAAATTAAAATACGATATTTTACCACGTCATCAAAAATCACTGACCCGGGCAGAATCCAAAACACCGGAAAATGAAATCGCCCAGGCGCGTGCCAAGGAACGCATTGCCCAGACCCAGGCGGAAATTGATACGGTAAAAACAGAACAGGGATTATTGGCCGAACCGACGACAAACCAGCCTGCACGCGATATTTTATATGACGCGTTTCATTCACACGGCCAGCCCGTCATACCACAGATTGCAAAAAATCCAATTGGGCAATTTGTATATCTGATGCAGTTGCGTGAACGCAAGGTCAAGGCTAAATAATAAATGCCCCAATGGGGCATATTTATTTTTGTATTTTTAGAAATTATAGGATAAAATATTCCCAGATAAAAAAGGAGAACCCATGAAAAAATTAGTTTCCATTTGTGCCGTAACGGCTTTGTTGGCAGCGTGCACAACCGTAAATCCATATACTGGCGAATCGCAAGTTTCTAAGTCAACTTGGGGAACAGCAATTGGCACAACCGCGGGCGCACTGATTGGCAGCACACAAAGCAGCGAAGGTGCATTGATTGGCGCACTGGCGGGTGCGGCCGTTGGTGGTGGCGTTGGATATTACCTGGATGTACAAGCTGCGGAATTGCGCCAAGAATTGGCATCAACCGGCGTTCAGGTTGTTGAAACCGCTGACAGCATTCGCCTGATTATGCCGGGCAACATCACATTCAAGACAGATTCCGCGGATATCAATGCTTCATTCTATCCGGTATTAAATTCCGTAGCCAAGGTTTTGAACAAATACAGCAATTCCACCGTATTGGTATCCGGTCATACCGACAGCACCGGCAGTGCAGACTATAATTTAAGCCTGTCCAAAACACGCGCACAATCCGTTGCCGCCTATTTACAGGGCCAGGGTGTAAAATCATCACGGTTTGAAGTATTGGGGATGGGGTCATCTAATCCGATTGCATCCAACGCCACGGCCGAAGGCCGCACCCAAAACCGTCGTGTTGAAATTAAAATCATACCGAACAAATAAAAAATCCGCCCGTTGGGCGGATTTTTATAGTGGTTAGTGTTAGTGGCTAGTGATTAGTGTTTGTGTGCGGCATCCGCCGCACATTATAGTGCAAACACTTACCACTTACACTAACCACTTACCACTCTAATAAACTTTCATTTATCTAAGTATTTGCACAAAGGGAAACTATCAGTTATAATCATTATGTTATGGTGATTTTGCCATGATGGGGTGTAACGACCTCTGCTCTAGCATCAAAGAATATGTACCTGTGGCGCATATTGTACCGTAAGGTTATATTTGCGATGAAAAAATAACTCCTGATTCTTTTTTAGGTCAGGAGGGTTGCCTAATATCCAATAAGCAACACAATTCTAGAGATTGTCGTTAACCTCCTGGCCACCTGTTTATGGTGGTTTTTAATTTATTAAAAAAACAGGAGATTAAATGAAAATCAAAACTTTAATTAGCCTTGGCTTTATTGCCGGGGGTACGTTGCCCGCATACGCGGATACATTTACATATTCTTACCCAGACTCTCAGGCAGCAAGCGTTGCTGTTGGTGAAGTATGTTCCGAAAATGGTGCGGTTATAGTCGCTTGCAAATGCGGAACGGCACAAACGCCGACACATTCAGGCGTAACGCAAGAATGTCAGGAAAATAGCGACTTTGATTGGGGCTGTAAATTCCAGGGCCAAATGGGCAACAATGCACAATATTGGTGCGCACCGATTATAAGCGGCACCGCGTGCGATGTATGTGGCTGTAAAAACATTGCCCAGAACAGCGACTGGACCAGCAGCGGCAGTAATCGCGTATCACGCACGGTTCAAACCGCTACATCATCTGGATATACATGCAATGTAAGCACATCAACCGAGTACGGATGCGCCGTGGGATATTACCAAAGCAGTGGCACAGGGGCATCTATGACCTGTACACGATGTCCGTCATCTGGTGGGGTGTACGGAACAAATGCCATTGGTACGACCGCAATTACCAGTTGCTATATTCCGTCGGGGACATCTTTTAGTGAAACAACTGGCTCGGGTACCTATACCGGGAATTGCTATTACACGAATTAAAAAATCCGCCCGTTGGGCGGATTTTTATAGCGGTTAGTGTTAGTGGCTAGTGGTTAGTGGTGGAATACAAAAAAAGTTATTAGTGTATTCTTCTTTGTCATTGCGAGCGCAGCGCGCAATCCAGTAAAATAGAATCAAATAATGTCCACCGCCCGGGTTCACCCACGCAAACGAATGTTTGCGCGGGACCCGAAGTGGCGGGGGATGGGTTGCGTCAGCAACTCAGGGGGTGGCTAAAATACGAACTTTGTTATAGCCACCCCTCGGCTCGCGTATGCTCGCCACTCCCCGCCAAGGGCGGTGAGAATAAAAGGATTCTATTCATGTACTTGTCCTACGAAGCCTTGACGTAGTATGGTGGCAATCCAGTAAATAGAATCCAATAAAAAAAAGACCACCTCCCGGCTGCACCGTACTCCTCCACAGGAGGAGAACTTGCCACCGTGATGAATTTTACTAATAACTAATGACTAATAACTTTTTTATATCTATGCCTTAAAAAAATCCCCCAAACGGGGGATTTTTATGCATCGGATTTTTGTATGACGGCGGTAAAGGTGGATTCTGCTACCTTTTTGCCACCAACCATTGCAATACCGTGGAATTTGAACAATTTCATTTTGGTCATTACCAATTCTACATGTAATTCCAATTTGTCGCCGGGGCGTACCATATGGGAAAATTTAATTTTTTCCATTGTTGTGAAATACCCCAGCATACCTTTGCGTTCTTCCTCGCTCAGGCGGGCAAAAGCGATAAAACACGCAGTTTGCGCCAGGGCTTCTACCTGCAAAACGCCGGGCATAATTGGATTGCCTGGGAAATGGCCAGCGCACCAAAATTCATCGTCGCGTACATACTTTATACCGACTGCACTGTTGTCGTTATATTCGCGAATTTCATCAATCAAGCGCATATCGCCACGATGTGGGATTATGTTTTCAATTCCTTTTGCGTCAATCATTTTTTACCTTTCCTTTTGTGTTGTTGTTTTACTTTTTGGTTTGTTTTTTCAACCATGCATAATGACGCATAAATTCGGTTCCAGGACCCGCCGGATATCCCATATGGGATTCACCGTCCGGGATATTACGGAAAACACCACTGTTGGCACCAACCGAGGCATCGTTGCCAATTTTTACCCCGTTAGCAATTCCAACGTGCCCACCCAGCATTACACGGTCGCCAATTGTCGTTCCACCGGCAATTCCAACCCCACTGGCAAGAAAGCATTCCGCACCAATCACAACACCGTGCGCTATCTGACACAGGTTGTCAATTTTTGTCCCATCACCGACACGCGTATCTGTCATCGCGCCACGGTCAATGCACGTGTTTGCCCCCACAGAAACACGGTCGCCCAATACCACACGACCAACATGGGGGATGAAAATATTATGACCATTTTGACGGGTGTAACCAAATCCGTCTTTGCCAATCACGGCGCCAGAATTTACAATACAATCCGCGCCAATAGTTGCGTTTTCAATATGCGCACCGTGTTGCACAATTGTGCCACGCCCCAATGTTACATTACGACCAATGTATGCACCGGGATAAATTTTAACATCTGGTTCAATAACCGCACCACGTTCAATGGTTGCAAATTGCCCCACATAGACCGTGCGCTTTTTACGAAAGAACACACCACGCGCAATATGGGCATTGTTGCTGATACCAAAACGGGGACGTTCACGATATATTTCACCCAAAATTTTGACAATGTTTCCACGGGGACTGTTCGTAACCAACAGCGTTGCCCCCGCAGGCGCGTGTGATACCTGTTCCGGTTGAACCAAAATAACTGTGGCACGTGTATTTTCCAAAACCGATATCGGCAGGATTTTAAATGCCGCATTATTCTGTTCGGTGGAATAGAATGCCAACTGTCCCGCGCGCGCATCCGCAATTGGCGCAACACCACGCACAGGCGCATTTGCATCGCCGCGCAATTCCAGACCAAACTTTTTTGCCAATTCGCCAGCTGTGGTTTTATTTGCCGCCGGGCCAAACAAAGATTTTATTATTTTCAACATAGTGATGGGATTATAGAGCAAAAAAAACACATTCGCCATAAAAAACCGCCGGACCAGCATCCGACGGTGTTAGGGTCCCCTATTGAACCCCAACCCTGAATTCATCCCCCCAGTCGGCAACCACCTGGCCACCGACGACACATTGAATATCTTCAAAGCCGTTTTTTACCTGGTTCTTTTTTACAACATTGCTGGTTATCAGGCCACCTGCTGTACCCAATACCACGCCCGCAAGACTGTCCGATGCTAAGCGTGCGGTATTAAACTTACCATCTTTGGTTTTCCATACGGAAACCTTGAATGTTTCGGACATAGACTTTAATGCCGTTGCAGACTTTTTTATTTTATTGCGGGCTGCGGTCATTTCCTGGGCCCGACGCTGGGCCAGAATATTTTTATGTTCCGTGTCCGTTATACAGTTACCATTGTATAAAACATAGCCGCGTTCACCACGTTCACATGGTGTTTGTGATACCTGGGTGATTGTGGATTGTAAAGTTTTGTTACTTTGCGCCGAATTTATATCGGGCTTGCTTTGGTTCTGGGACGATATCTGATTATTGGTGGTATTGACATCTGTCGCATCCAATTTTACAGCCGTTGGCGCGGTTCCGGCACGACACCAGCCCTGGGATACCCCCGCATCATTTTTTACCAGATATGTACCATCTTTACATGCCGTTGCCGCACAAACAAATTTATCCAATCCGGTATCTGGATTCTTGCCATTTTTAATATACATACCTGCGGTTGCATATTGCGGCAAACGATCCGTTGGACACGCGTCGCCCGCTTTTATGGCGGTGGCAGTCACAACAACTTCGGGCAAAGTACCGCCATCGTACAAAGTATCAGTATCAGGAACAGATTCACTTTGCACACATTGCGCGCCCTGGCGCACCATGCCCGGGTCGGCACATTCCCATTGCCAACAAACTTTACCTTCTTCTTCGCTGCTGCCATATGCCTGAATATTGTAATCACCATCTGCCGGCATTTCATAACCCGAACAGAATTTTACTTCGCCTTCCTTGCTCCAATGGTCATCCAAGATTATCCCTGCCACCCCAGAATCAAATTTATTTTTCCCCTGCATACATGTATGTACATATGGAAATTCACCAAACATTTCATCACCGATATTTACACGACGCGCACCCTCAAGATTGGTTAAATTTGAAATATTACAACATGACAGTTGTCCCGTCACTGGGTCTGGCGGACAATCTGTCTCTGAAAACATCTTAAGCAGTGCCCCACTGGCCCCAACAACGGTTCCAACCGCCATGGCTGCACCATATGCAATTTGTCCCCCAACGGGAATTGCGTTAACAACCGACGCAGTACCCGCCGCAAATGTTAAACCACCCATTGCACCTGTACCAACATCCGCCCATGTTGTCTTGGTATCTTTGGCTTCAACACTTTCATATAAACCAACGGCACCTGTCACCATCCCCAATGCACCCATTGCCACACCACCCACATTAACCTTTGGGGCCGCAGATGTTGGCGCAGGCCCTGCCTTGGGCGTATTTGGCGGTGGCGTTGCCCCACCACCATTTGTTGTTGCGGGTAAATTTGTACCCGGTTTTGGCGTAGTCGCAGGCAAATTTGCCCCTGTTTTTGCTGTCGTTGCTGGCAAATTGCTGCCTGTCTTGGGCGTTGTGGCCGGCACATTCGTCCCCAATGCCTCGGATGCACTGACATACTTACCTGTCGCAACATTTTTATATCGAATTTGTCCACCAACTAATTCTTCACGAACATATTGCGTACCCGCCCTGGTAAACGGTTCTGACCGGAATGTCCCATTGGAGTTGATACTGGCCTTGGGGCCTGTGGTTGTACCGGTGGTTGCACTGGCCGCCGCACCCCCTGTTGGATTAACCGATGCCTTGGTCCAATTTATTGTATTGCCTTGTGCGCCTAATTTTTGCGCAACCTTTTCAGCCGCCGCCCGGGTTGCCGCACCACCATAGCGTGCCCCATCAGAAAGTATTTCAAAAGTACCATCTGCCAATTCTACAATCTCTATCACCGCCCCATGCGCAGACAGCACACAGAACACCCCCAACAATACAAAGAAATGCCGCATACAACGGACCGTTTGGATTCGGCATAAAATCGGAGGGAACAGATGCGGTTTTCTGGGAAAAATAATTTGAAAAAAAGCCTAATCCAAACGGTGGTTTAGATTAGGCATATACAAAACTTATATCTTGCCTGCATTTTAGCAGTTTTGCGCGTTTTAGTCCATAATTATTTTGCGACCATCACCGTGGACGGAAATATAAATATGAATTGCGTCGGGCGACAGCATATCGGCGGCGATTTCCGGCCATTCTATCAAGGTTATATCATTTTCCATTGCGTGCGTCAGTCCGATTTCAGTTAGTTCCGATGAGTCTTCTATGCGATACAGGTCAAAATGCGAAATTCCATCATACGATTGCACGATAGTAAAAGTTGGGCTGGGCACAACAGTATCTGCCCCCCGCAATGTCTGAATCACAGTACGTGCAATTTCAGACTTACCCATTCCCAAATCACCATGCAATGCCACAACACAAGGCGCAGACAACGTATGCGCAAATTCCCGCGCCCACGCCCGCATCTGTTCAACATTTTCTAAAACATACTCTTTCATCTTACTCCACCAATAAATAACACCTTAACCATTCTGCCACAGCAGACGGATTTTTCAACACATCTTTTGCAGGAATATGAATTACGTTCAACCCCAAACCCAATAAAAACTCATCTCGTTTTACATCGTACATTTCTTTCATATCGTGTGATTTATCATCTATTTCTATAACGATTGCAACAGACGCGCAAAAAAAGTCTACAATATAATTACCTATAATTTTTTGTCTATCAAAATCTAGCCCATTTATCTGGCGCGCCTTTATTTCACGCCACAATAAAGCCTCGGGCAAACTGCCCGCCTTGCGCAAATCTTTGGCACGTTGCACTAAATTCTTATTATAAGGTAATGAAAATTGAACAACGGATTTACTTACAAGACCACCCCGTCGCATTCGCGCCACCCCTCCACCGGAGGGGAACTTGCTGTGTTCTGGGTGTGTGCTAAGTTCTCCTCCTGAGGAGGAGTCCCCGAAGGGGGAGGTGGTCTTTAATACATCTTTACTTCCGTTCATTCAACCAATAACAAATCGTCTTCTAGTTTGCGGATTTTGTCACGAATTTCCGCCGCCAATTCAAATTCCAAATCTTCGGCGACACTGTGCATTTTCTTGGTCAGTATTGCAATTTCTTTGCGCAATGATTCTGCATCCATAACGCCACCCGATTTATCATATACAAAGCGACGCTTTTTATCCGTTTTTTCTTGGCTGTCACCAACCTGGGCAAATATAGCCTTGGATACAGTTGTTGGGGTTATGCCGTGTGCAGTGTTGTACGCCATCTGTTTTTCACGACGACGCGCGGTTTCATCCAGTGCCGCCCGCATAGAATCCGTGATTTTATCCGCATATAAAATCACGCGCCCATTTGCATTTCGCGCTGCACGACCAATTGTCTGAATCAAACTGCGCGTTGAACGCAAGAATCCCTCTTTATCCGCGTCCATAATTGCAACCAATTCACATTCCGGGACATCCAATCCTTCGCGCAACAGATTGATTCCGACCAAAACATCAAATTTTCCCATACGCAAGTCACGCAGCAATTCTATGCGTTCCAGCGTTTCAATATCGCTGTGCAGATATTTTGCGCGTACGCCATTTTCGGTCAAATAATCTGTAAGTTGTTCCGCCATTTTCTTGGTCAATGTTGTGACCAGAACCCGCCCAGATGTATTTTTTATCTGGGTCAATAAATCATCAACCTGGTGCGTGGTGGGGCGCACATCGCAGACCGGGTCCAACAGTCCCGTTGGGCGGATAACCTGTTCAGAGACAATACCACCCGACTGCGTCAATTCCCATTCCGCCGGCGTCGCTGATACAAATATAGTTTGGGGACGCAACGCATCCCATTCATCAAAAGTCAATGGACGGTTATCAATACACGCGGGCAATCTAAAACCATACTGAGACAAAGTTTCCTTGCGTGCACGGTCACCGCGGCTCATTGCGCCAATTTGCGGGACCGTCACATGACTTTCATCAATAAACAAAACCGCATTTTTGGGTAAATATTCAAATAATGTTGGCGGTGGCTGACCCGGGGCACGACCAGACAGGTATCGTGAATAATTCTCAATTCCGCGACAGGTTCCCGTACTTTCCATCATTTCAATATCAAAATTTACGCGTTCTCGCAGACGCTGTTCCTCTATATACTTCATATTTTCGTGAAAGTAATCAAGCCGCGCCGACAGGTCGGTTTTTATTTGTTTTATCGCCTGTAAAACACTGGGCATAGGGGTCGCATAGTGCGTATTTGGATACACCGCTACACGGTCCAGACGATGTATTTTGGCCCCGGTCAAGGTATCAAATTCCCATATTTCTTCCAATTCATCACCAAAGAATGACAATTTCCAGGCACGGTCCTGGGCATGGGATGGAAATATATCCAATGTGTCGCCACGCACACGGAAATCGCCGCGTTCAAAAGCCATATCGTTTCGTTTATACTGGATATCAACCAGGCTATGCATAACATCACGCATACCAACCATATCGCCCGCAGCCAGAATCAATTTCATACCCGCATATTGCTCTGGCGAACCCATACCATAAATTGATGATACGGATGATACGACGATAACATCGCGTTCCTCTAACATTGCGCGGGTAGCACTGTGGCGCATACGATCCAATTGCTCGTTTATGGATGCATCTTTGTCAATATATGTGTCGGTGGTTGGCATATAAGCCTCAGGCTGGTAATAATCATAGTATGACACGAAATATTCAACATGATTGTTCGGAAAGAAAGACTTCATTTCTGTATACAATTGTGCCGCCAGAATCTTGTTCGGGGCCATAATTAGTGCCGGTCGCCCAAGTTCAGCGATAACATTGGCCATTGTAAATGTTTTACCAGAACCCGTCACCCCCAATAACACCTGGGACCGGCGACCATCACGCACGCCGGATACCAATTCTGATATGGCGGTGGGTTGGTCGCCCATTGGTTTATAATTACTTTCAAGATTAAATATTTTTTTATTCACAATTATCATTGTAATCCATTATAATCAAATTACAAGGAAAGAGAGAATGGCATTAAAACCAAGATATAAACGCAGGATTTTTTGGACCACATTGTCCGTGGTCAGTGGGGCTGTGTTGGCGATTATTGTTGTGCCACCGATGATTACTTTGAATAGGTTTCGTCCTTTCCTGGAAAAGACTATTTTGGAACAAACCGATGTGCACGCAAAATTAAATGGCGACATTCATTTCAGTTTAATTGGCGGGACGACAATTGTTGCACACGATGTTGTTGTGTCAACCGCACGAATTGGGGCGGTATTGCTGTCTGTACCATTTCGGGATATTTTTGATATAAAAAACGCTACCCTGGACCGTACGGTCGTAATCTATGATGCGGATATAAAAATAGATAAACTGGCCCCCGTCGCGTTTAATCACAATATTGAAATCAATGATTCAGATATTAAATTTATGGGACATAAATTTCATATCGTTGACGCAGAATTTTCAGACGGCACATTCCACGGAATCGTGCGTACAGACGACCATAAATGCGATGTGGAATTTATTGGCGACAGTTTTTACATAAAAAATAAAAATAATAACTTGGACCTGACGGGGCAAATGTATGCAGATGGGACGGTACGCGGGCATATATCGCTGGATATGAACGGGATAAAAAACCTGTTTGGATTACCGCCGATTAAATTTAATCGTACTATGGACGTCAGTGCAAACTTTGAATGGGATGGTGGGCATGGCTATAAACTGACCAACATCACATCGCCGGACTTTGCGGGAAACATAGAATTAAATCCCAACGGTGAACGAGTGATTCAATTAGTGTCCGAGAATATGGCATTTGATTTTTCGTTTCTGGGGCAACCGAATAAAATATTGTCTAAAACTATATTTAACCTGGATTTATACGGGAATCTACGTTTTTTGAATCATGATTTTGAACATCTGCGTGTTCAGGCAACAGGTACACCGAATAAATTTCAAATCGCAAATATTATTGCAGATGATGTTGCAATGACGGGCGGATATATTGACGCAACGGGTGGCCACAATATAATGATTAGCCTGCCCGTGGATGGAATAAGCGCAACGTGTATGTTTTCGGGCAATCCAGATAAATGGAAATGTTCGGAATTTTCATATGGTGATATGTCGGGGTCATTGTCGGTTGATGGGGACCGGTTTGACATCTTGGTTCAATCAAATCAGCCAATGCCCACATATGAAAAATTATCAAATCTGGTTGCGAAATTGGGACGCAAAGGCACAATAAAATTTCAATTTGCCGATATTGGTGGAACTTTTGAAATCACACCAGGTTCTGTAAAACCATCATATAATTTTGCCCGAAACAAAACCCTGAAATGGCTGAATGTTGATTTAGAATGGTTGCCCGAATTTATGATGAATGACGCAGGAAACTTTTCCTGGGAAAATGGGATGCTAACATTCAGTCCGCACAATGGCACATGGCAGTTGTCTATGTATGATAATTATTTCTATTTGGCGGGAAATAGTTTTAAGGCCTGGTTGCCGGGCGTGGATTTACAATCGGTAAATGACGCGAAATATATTGCGACCGGATTTTATGACAAAGGCAATGTTTCAAATCTGAATATAAAAATTGCGGGGCACGAATTTTCAGGCAGCGTATCGGGCAAAAACATTACACTGAATACCGCGGTGCTGAATATAGACACATTTATGAACCAGGCGTTTGTTGATAACTATGCGGAATTGGAATTTTTAACAAATGCACCGATTTTGGTACCATTTGATTTGCCGGTAAATATTGCACTGTCGGCGGAAACACTGATATACAACGGGAATGAATATAAAAACTTTGTGTACGCACTAAAACCGGAATCCCAGACATTTTCCATTATGGATGCGGACCGGGGAAATTTACTGGCCCAGATTGATAAAAACAAGACCCAATATGAAATATTTATACAATTAAACAAATTTGCAATTTCTGGAAATTTATTGAGTCAAAATATGCCGTTGAATATTCGTGACTCTATGATAACGGCAGAAATTTCTTTGAATACACGGGGGCAAATTGCACATGATATTTTCTATAATATGAATGGCGTTATGGATTTATCGTTTAATGGCGGATGTTTAGATGGGATGTCGTTTGATGAATTTTATGCATCAGCGGAAAATATAACGACGCTGAACGCAGAATATGCATTAGCGGCCGCACTGGAAAGTGGCAGCACACAAATTAAAAAAATGCGTATTATTGGTGAATATAAAAACGGAAACTTTATAACAACCGCACCAATTGAACTGTCTATGCGACATACCGATGCAATTGGGGGATTGGCTATAACAGATGGGATGATGACAGCCGAATTTGATTTGACCCTGCGCGGAACTGCGCCCGTGCCCGCAACGATTCAATTGAGCATACTGCCCGATGGGGGACGGCAATATTCACTGTCGGAAATTATGAAGGATATAGACCCCGGATTTATGCGCGCGTTTGTGAAAACTCACGATAAATTTTAATCTTTAACGGACACTATTGCGAATAAATGTGTCGCGGGATACAGCATGACCGGTGGCATCAGCATAGTACATATATTTGCCAACGCGTACACAGTGATATCCATTTGCGACAAATTTTATACGACGCTGATGATGCAGTAATATTTTATTCTGTCCGATTAAATCCGCAGGCGCACCAAAAAACAGCCACCAAATACGTTCAGAAATACCACCGGGTGCGCGTGGCACATACACCACCCCATCACGCTTTACCAGACCAGACATATCATATTTGTCATAATTGGATTTTATTGTTTCATATTGGTATGGCGTTAAACGTAAAATTTGTGCCAATTGGTCAAAGTGTGTTGTCATTTTATATTCCCCCTGTTTGGAACGATTATATATGTAAAAATCGCCACACCAACAGGAATGAAATACTAAATTACACAACATAAAAATGCCCCGGTGGGGCATTTTTTAGTTTTTCTTGCGTACCTGGATATGGTCTTCGCGCAGTTGCTGTTCAGTCACTGGACTGGGCGAACCCATCATTAAATCCTGGCCACGCTGGTTGGTTGGGAATAACACAACCTGGCGCAGATTGGGTTCGGCACGCATAATCTGGACCAAGCGGTCAATTCCAAATGCACATCCACCGTGCGGTGGCGCACCATATTGGAACGCGGTATACATTCCACCAAACTTAGCCTTGACCGTTTCTTCGTCATAGCCGGTCAAATCAAAGCATTTAACCATAATATCTGGATTATAATTACGCAGGCCACCACTGCAAATTTCCGCACCGTTTAAGACCATATCAAACTGTGCAGCCTTGATATCCAATGGATTTTTGGTATTCAATTCATCCAATGTCGCCATCGGGAACGAGAATGGGTTATGCGTGAACGCCAATCCGGTTGGGGATTCTTCGTCAGTTTCAAAGAAAGGGAATTCTTCTATCCAGCACAGACGATATTCGTTCGGATCAATCAGGTTCAAATCTTCGCCCAATTTGATACGCAATTTGCCAGCTGCCTTGGCCGCGGTGTCAGCCGCATCGCACACAAAGAACAACGAAGAGTTATCACCAGCAATTTCACGCAATTTTGCAATTCTGTCAGTATCCAGTTTTTTAGCGACGGGTCCCTTTGCCTCGTCTGCAAAGACGATATAGCCCAGCCCACCCAGGCCTAGTTCTTTGACCGCAAAATCACCCAACTTATCAAACCAGGAACGCGGTTTGTCGGCGGAATTTGGTGCCGGGATTGCACGCACAACACAACCGCTTTCAATAGCGTTCGCAAAGATACCAAAGTCAGACCCACGGAAAATTTCCGTCACATCGTGGATAATAATCGGATTACGCAAATCCGGCTTGTCTGTACCGTATTTCAGCATCGCCGTATCAAATGAAATATGTGGGATGTCCGGGCAAATATTAGCATTCGGCACAAATTCACGAATCATAGCCGGCATTAAAGTATCACCAACCGCCTGGATATCGGGCAGGTCAACGAATGACATTTCCAGGTCCAACTGATAAAATTCCAGCAAACGGTCCGCACGCAAATCTTCGTCACGGAAACACGGCGCAATTTGGAAATAGCGGTCAAATCCGGAAATCTGAATCAACTGTTTGAACTGCTGCGGGGCCTGGGGCAACGCATAGAACATTCCGTGATGATTGCGGGATGGAACGATAAAGTCGCGTGCGCCCTCTGGACTGGACACGGTTAAAATAGGTGTTTGAAATTCCGAGAAACCCATTTCCCACATTTTATCACGCATAAATTTAATTACACGATTGCGAAACAAAATATTCTGGTGCAGGGATTCACGACGCAGGTCAATATAGCGGTATTTAAGACGCAAATCCTCGGATACGGAACCGTCATCACCAAAAACCTGGAACGGTAAAACATCGGAATTTGTTAAAACTTCAAATGATGTGGATTGTACCTCTATCCCACCGGTGGGAATTTTATCATTTACCGCCGCCGCATCACGCGCGACAACCGTACCTGTGACCTTGATAACGGATTCTGGGCGGACTTTTTCTAATTCCGTATTACCACCGTCAAATACCACCTGGGTAATACCATAATTATCGCGCAGGTCAACAAACAACAATGCGCCATGGTCGCGTTTACGATGAACCCAGCCCGATAAAATAACTGTTTCGCCAACATTTGCGGTGTTTAGTTCACCACAGGTATGCGTTCTGTACTTTGATTTCAAAGATAACATTTTGGTCCCTTTTTTCTTGGTTTGGGCACTGAAAAAAAATTGGATTTTCGGCACCCATTATTTGTTAAACTTCGGGGGCGCAGGTCATATTGGACCGCGCGGTGCCACCCCGATTTATAACTTGGTTGGCGGATGGGATTACTCCGTGGGTGTCAGTCACATCAACATAAATCAAATCCGTAATGCCGTGATTTTATCCCAGTTTTTTCCAATTTGCAATATTTTTTATGACAGACCTGTTGTAATTTGGTCCTGCATCTGGAATGTGCCAAGTACAACCCACGCTATTATCGCGGATACCAACAATATCCCCAAACTGTTTAATGTGTTTGATATTTTTTCCATTTTGCGTACGGACTCGTCCAAGTAATCATTTGCTATACGCGACAGATTTTCATCAAAACCCGTCATATCAGCATAAATCGTTAAATCACCGATAATTTCATCGTCCGGGAAGTTGCGTTTGGTATGCGACAAAGCGACCCCAAGATTATCGCCATTTGCAATAAAGTGTATCGCGCGTTCCAATATGCGACGCAGATATCGGTTGGAATTATCCGCCAGCATACGCATAGCATCAGGAATCGTGACACCGGCGGCAACCATGGCAGATAAACTCATCAGCCAGCCAACAGACACCTGGATTTTATAAATATTCCATGGTGGCAATTTATCAAATTTTGCGCGCAACGCACCCGCCCAATTCGGCAGACTTAGCCACATCACGCCAATAACGGACGCAAATCCAATCGCAAACAAATACCAATAATGAATTGAAAATTCAGACATCCATACCAACGACCCCGCCGCACCGCGCCATACGACATTGGTGCCGGCAACCTCAGCCAATGGGGGAACCAGGTACAACCCCACCATAATAATAATACCAAATGTCAACGCCAACAAAAACAGTGGATATGCAATCGCAGATGTCATTGCACGGCTAATACGCTGCGAGCCATCAACAACACGGCCAACATTTTCCAGTGCCGTGGCCAGGTTTGATAGATTTCCCGATGTCACCAACAATGTTTCATTTGCCGGCACCCAGCCGCGGGTGGCGTCTGAAAAACTCATACCGCGTTCCAGATTTTTTTGCCACTGGCGCATAACGATTGCGAACGGCTCGTTTGGTTTGCTGCCGTTTTTGGATTCTATCATTTCCAATCGTTCCAGCGCATCAATCAATGTAAAATCATTGCGCAATAGCGATGCCAATTTGCGACAGGTCGCCATACGCTTTTCAGTGTTCAGCCGAAATACCAGTTTTGCATACCACAGTTCCAATTGGTTCATATCAGTACGCCCCCGGTTCGTCAACATAGCCAACCCAACGTTCTAACTCATCAACACTGATTATACCCTGAAGCATCAATGAAACAGCGGCCTCTTTTAATGTGCGACCATCCATTTCTTCTAACCAATATTTAGTTGCGCCGTCGGTATTGCCCGATAATGCCAGGCGTAAAAATTCACTGTTTGTGATAATAATTTCACCTGCTTTGACACGGCCAATTGTTCCCGTGCCATGGCAATGGCTGCACCCCGCGCCACGCAGGAAAACCTGATTTAATCCGATATTGCCATAGGCATCCAAAACACGATGATATGCGCTGCGTTCGGGATGTTCAGACAACGGCATACGACAATGTGGACAAACCTTTTTGAACAGACGCATAGATACCAGCCCGCGCATCAGGGATTCATCTTTTAACTTAAATGCCTCTACCCCCAAATCAAGCAAACGGGTCAATGCCGCCATTGCCGAATTTGCGTGCAAAGTTGTCCAAACATTATGACCCGACAATGCACCGCGCACCGTTAAATCCGCCGCCGCCAGGGTGCGAATTTCGCCCACCATTATCGTATCTGGGTCGCTGCGCAGGGCGGCAGCCAGGGCCTCAACATACTTTTCTTCGCGTTGTTCTTCGTTTGTGGTATTGACCACTGGCATTTGACGAGCCCCAAAAATCTTTTGTTCAACTGGGTTTTCCACGGTAATCATATTTATTTCATAATTGCGTTCCTTTAACATAAGCGACATATTACGCACCAATGTTGTGGATTTACCAGAACTGGTGGGACCGGCCACAATTACCAAGCCCGTCGGGAACGAACGCATACGCGCCAACAGACGCTGTTCGTATTCGCCAAATTCCTGTTCGGTTTTAATACCCTCAGACGGATTATCGTACAGCAATCGCATAACGACATAGCGCGAACCGAATGCAATCGGATTAAACTGCATACGAATACCCAGCACGCCCGCCGGCAGGTACAAATCCTTGGTCCCGCGCAGGGGGGTGCGTCCATCTTTTTGTGCGGATTGATATTCATTCTGGGCATAGTTCGCATTGGACATATCAGACGACGCAAATGCCGCACGAACAAATGATTCACCCCATTGCGAATTATATTCCAGGACGGGTTGCATACTGCCATCAATACGGAAATAAATTGTGGTTTGGTCGGCAACTTCTATATGAACATCGGATACTTTCTGGGATGCAGCCTTAGCGATAATATCAACAAAATCCTTTTGCATTTGGTTGTCATAGTCCAGGCGCGAACGGCCGCCGCCCCCCAAACGCATTTCGTATGATTTATAGATATTGGATACCAGACTTAGATCAGAATAAAACGGCGTACGCATTGGGCGCGCACGACGCGACAACAAATCCAAAAACGCTAACACACGACCATCATAGCGATGTGTGCGGGAAATAATAATTTCACCACCGGAAAAATATGCGATTATGCTTTGCGTATCACGGGGCAATTCCATAGCCGCCCCCGTTGCCGTCAACAGACGATTTCCGTTTGAAAACAGATAGTCTATAATATCCTTGCCCTCAGCATTTTCCAAGCCAGACGGGATTGATGGTTTTATGCTTTCCGGGATATTATTCAAGATGTTATTTTCGTCCGCTGATGTCATTTTGTTTAATTTCCGCTGCTAACATTTAGGTATTGGGCGACGCCTTCTGGGTCAACAAACAGAACGCCGTCGTCAAACGATATAGATTTAACCGTGAACCCGTCCATTTTTTTGCCCACGCTGATACGTTTGCTTTGACCGGTATTCAGGTCTTCTATTGTTGCCTGTAATTGAGAACCAGCACCAATAACATTTACCAGGCGATATTTTTTCGTTATATCAATTGATGCATTTTCACCATCGGTTTTTGGTGAAAATGTTTTATATTCTATTTCTTCGGCGGCCTCGGCCTCTAACTTTTCTTTTTCACGCGCCAGACGGGCGGCCTCGGCCTCTAATTTAGCCTTTTCGGTTTCCAGTTCCTGTTGCTGTTGTTCCTGGCGACCAGACAAGGTATCTATTTCCATATGCAATTTTATTTTTTCCGCCGCCAAACGGTCCAATTCCAGGTCCAGTTGCGCACGTTCCTTTTCCAATTGCATTAAAACCTTTTCCTGTTCCAGGTCGGTTATTTGCTGGAACAAAGAGCCATCTATCTGATAATCAGCAACGGCGGTGGCGGATACCTCCTCCATCTCTGCGTCCAGGTCAACATCAACAATTTCTTCGTCCGCATACGCACGTGGCATCAATAACGCCCCCGCCAGAACCGCAAACAAACACAATTTTTTCTTATTTTGCATAGATTATCACCTCATAGTTCCAGGTACGTGAACGCACGTCCCACGCCGCGCGCGTCATATAGACGCCGCCAAATTCGTTAAATATTTCCATATACTGCATCGGCACTAATTTTGATTCCGCGCCAACTTCTATTACATTGACGGTTGCAACATCAACACCATTAGTCAGGGTATCGGTCACAATTTCCGTATCAATATTTGTGGACATACCCTGAAATTCTGTTACGACATCACGCAACACAGTATCAGGATCGCGTTCATCCACAGATGAAAATGTCGGTAATGTTGGCAATGTCGCGCGCACACGCAATGTGTCATCGTCAACCTCGGTCACAAATGCCCCAGGCATAAGTTCTGTGGCCGTGTTATAAAACTCACCAAGCGTACCAAAGCTGCGCTGAAATTCCGCAATAACATGCGTTTCACCGCATTCGGCAAATGTCTGGTTCCATCCGGTAATAGGTTGCATAACAAAACCAATTGCCTGATAACACAATTCGGCGCGCGCCATTGGGTCGGGCAACAATTCATACGGCATTACAATTGGTTCGGGCGGAGCAGCCTTTTCAATTTCATATTGCGCATCAAGTTCTTTGGCCTTGGCCTCTAACTGACGCTTGTATTCGGCCTGTAATTCTGGATCAACGGCGGCAATTGGTGCTTTCGGCGCAAAAACCTGTTTAATAGAATCGTGAAATATCGCCGACAGCCCCAGCACAAATAATACCACCAGCGCAACAGACAATAAAATTGTTCTGAACCGACTGATTGAATGCAGGGTTGCGTGCGACGCACCATTTAACACATCCGCCAGACTGCGTTCCGCCGCGCGTGGCATTCCCCAAGCCCCAGGCGCAAACAACGCCCCCCAATCCGGAATTTCGGATAAACGCATATAAGCATCACGCGCATCCGTTTCAGATTCAAATAAGTTATCCTCTATGATAATTCCATTACGGGCAGCAACCAAATAAAACACTTTGTCGGATTGAAACACCGCCAAAAAAGATGTATATTCTGAAAAAACATCCATAATATTGGCGGCAGCCGATGGCATACCGGGTCTGTGCCCCGTACGACGCGACCCCAGCCCCACCATCATATGATATTCGGTATAAAGATTTAATTTTCTGTCAACACCACGCGCCAAATTTCGCGCATAAATCCGCGCAGGCACACCAACACCCGCAGGTTGCCAAAACAGACCGACGGCATATTTTTTACGATAAACAGATATAACTTTGTTGGCCAATAAAATTCTCTCTCTGCATATTTTTTTTAATTATAACACAAAAACAAAACCTAAGGCAAACGATTTAGTGGTAAGAGTTAGTACAAGTGGTTAGTGGTTGTCCGGCAAACACCCCGTGAGGACGGGGGATTTTGTTTTTGATACCCAACGATGTTTTGTACATCATAGGCAATAATATGCAAATAACACAAACCAAATTCAAGCGTAAATCCATTTGTAAAATTATATCCCGCACCGATGGTAAAGTTTGCGCCAATTTTTAGACCAATGGATAGTTCCCTGTTTGCATTACTCGGGGATTCTTTGCTAATTGAAAAAAATCCGCCCAATGGACGGATTTTAATTCATGGTGCCGGTGATAGGACTTGAACCTACGACCCCCTCATTACGAATGAGATGCTCTACCAGCTGAGCTACACCGGCATGCGGGTATGACTATAATGTATTCCGGAAATAAATTCCAGTATAAATTTCATTATATTCTAAATACACCCCAGGTCTGACCACGAAACCATTGGTATATATCCATTTGCGGCAAAGCCAAAAACGGCATTTGCACACATTGACGAACAATTACTGGCGCACGCGGCGGCGGTACTTTGCGATGCAAAATAAAAACTTTTGCCATTTACATTACACCAACAATGCGTCCCCGATGCACTGTGTGTTTTGGTGCCACTGACCACGGCATACATCGTGCCAGACGATGTGGTACAGGCGGTGGTATAGCCACTGCAACTGCCAAAATCATAATAGCAATATTCGGTTGGGTTGGAATACGGGGTAAATACATAGGTTCCCGACGCGTCTGTAAATTCGGTCACATCACCCGTCGCCACAACATAGCATCCACTTACGCTGTTCATACCATAACCGACTGCGGTTGTGGTTTCATATGTACCGCCATCTTTTGTTGAAAAATGCAGTGGGCATTTTCCACAACCCGACGCCGATGTGAAAATGGCGGGATAACTGCTGGATGTGCCAAAATAGCCCTTAGCACAGGTGTATTGTGTTGACTCATTACATGTTGTGCCATCACTGGAACAACTGCGATATGTTCGCGTCAAATACCCCGTACTGTGATTTGCCCAGGCGGACGATGCGCAATTGCTGGATGTACAGGTTGGTGTTGTGGTACCGGTGTCAGTATCGGCGGATTTAACACAGGTTTGAACGGTCAAATTGGTCAAAGAAGTACAACTGACACTATCCTCGTACCCACCCCAGTTAAATGGCCCCGGGAGTGTCTGCAACTCATAACCGTCGGCGCACGCGGTACAGGACCAGACAACCCCTAAACTGTTGCATATTTCCGACCCATCAAAACTGGGCGGATTTACCGGTTGCAACTTATGTTTAGTTCCCGCGGTACAGTACATATTTACCGTGGAAACGGATGGAATGGACGTTGTTGATGTGTATGGTGTTAAGGTTGCATAATCCACCAGCCAATAATATTGGCTATAAGCCTCCGAATCATAACATGACCCGGTGTATAAAACATCCGCGTGCGCGGTATTTGTACCCATCGCCCCCATCAGCATAATTGCCGCAAACAAACCGACGATTAGATTCAGCACAACCAAGGGGGACAAAACATGCGGAAAACTGGGATTTTTATTTATGAATTTATGCCGAGGACAATCGTCCCATTAGATTCGGCATAGTTTTTTACGCTCTGCGCCAGGTATTATACCGCTTTGCGCCATTTTTGGCAAGCGAAAAGGGCATTGGTTATTGGTCATTAGTCATTAGTGTTTTTGTCATTGCGAGCGAACGCAGTGAAGCGTGGCAATCCAGTAAATAGAATCAAATAAGAATACACAAAACTGGATTGTCGCGGGGCTTACGCCCCTCGCAATGACAAAGGATATACATTTTACCACTACCCCGGCACTTCGCGCCATCCCTTCGCCCAGCGAAGGGGATTTATGCCATATTATCTATGCCCTATAAAAAATCGCCCATCGGGCGATTTTTAATTCTTTATCCGACGCAGGACAACCATAATTCCCGCCGGGGTCATTCCCGGGATTCGCCCCAGGTCTGCGATATTTTCGGGACGGGTGGCGGTCAGTTTTTCAACCAGTTCATTGGTCAACCCAGGCAGGTTTGTATAATCAAAATTTGCCGGGATTTTCAGGTCTGCGTCACGACGATATGCCTCAATTTCGCGTTCGTTGCGCGCGATGTACCCCGCATAAAACTTATCGTTCTGGTCAATTGCATCTTGGCGTATTTCCAAAATTTGGTCATACCATGCGGGGGGTGTCAGTCCCAATTTTACACCAATCGGCCCCAGGCGCGTGATTGCATTGTCCGCCCGCAAACTTAGCCGATATTCAGCGCGTGATGTGAACATACGATATGGCTCGTCTACCCCCAGTGTCGTTATATCATCAATCAGAACCCCAATCATGGAATTTGTTCGGTCTAATTCCAAATACGCCAGATTTTGTGCGTATGCGGCCGCATTTGCCCCCGCAACCAGACCCTGCGCCGCCGCTTCTTCGTATCCAGACGTGCCATTTATTTGTCCCGCAAAGAACAGGTGCGGGAGGTCTTTGCTTTGCAATTTGTCGTTCAACGCCCGCGCATCAATTGCATCATATTCAATTGCGTATCCATAGCGTGCAATTCGCGCATTTTCCAACCCCGGAATTGTACGAATCCATATATCTTGGATATCAGAACCAAAACTGGTTGAAATGCCGTTGGGATAGATTAAATCGCTGTTATAGCCTTCTGGTTCCAGGAATACGTGATGTGACATATGATCGGGGAAACGCATAACCTTGTCTTCCAGGCTGGGACAATAACGCGGCCCCGTTCCCTGGATATCGCCATTATACATTGGCGCGTTTTGTATATTTTCGCGAATGATATCGTGTGTTTTTTCGGTTGTATGCGTGATATAACATACGCATTCATAATTGTTTTCAGCGCATCCCACGCCAAACCAATCGTGCGGGGTATCACCGGGTTGAACCTCGCAAACTGAAAAATCAATACTGTCACGATAAATTCTGGCGGGAGTCCCGGTTTTCAATCGCAATATTCTAAACCCAGCGTTCGCCAAAACGGATGAGATGCTTTTATCAGGAGCCTGGTATGTGCCATCGTCCAACAATCGTCCTGAGGGTATTTTTTCCGCACCGCGGGTGACAACGCCACCCAAAAAAGTCCCCGTGGTCAGGACTATTGATTTTGCGCAATATTTGCCATTTACGATTTTTTTATCCAAATCCAGTGATTCAACCGCCCCATACGCAATATCCAGATTGTCATATTCAGACAAAATACCAACAATCGCACCATGGTACAGCTCGCGGTCAATCTGGGCACGCAGGGCCTGGGTTGCTGCACCGTGTGTCGCATTTAATGTACGCCAATGAATCCCGGCAAGGTCCGCTGCACGCGGCATAACACCCCCCAGGGCAGACATTTCTGCGACCATTTGTGATTTGCCAGGGCCACCGATACTGGGATTGCACGACAACGCACCCAAGTCAGACTTTGCCATTGTCATCAGCAAAGTTTTTGCGCCACGACGGGCAGCAGCGGCGGCAGCCTCGGTCCCCGCGTGTCCACCACCGATAATGATTACATCATAATTTTGCATTTTTTAGAATCTGCCCATGCCCCCGTTTATATTCAATGTCTGGCCGGTGATATATGATGCCTCGTTGGACGCCAAGAACACACACGCATTTGCAATATCTTCTGGTTCACCAAAGCGTGCAGCCGGAATTTGCGCCAGATAGGTTTTCTTTAAATCTTCGCTTAAAACATCCGTCATTGGGGTTTTGATAAAGCCCGGCGCAATACAGTTCGCGGTTATGCCACGGGACGCAACCTCAGCCGCGATGGATTTTGTCATCGCAATCATACCACCCTTAGACGCGGCATAGTTTGCCTGGCCCGGGCCACCGATAACACCGATAATAGACGCCATATTGATAATGCGACCAAAACGGTTCTTCATCATTGGCATAATTGCCGCACGGCACATTTTGAATGTGGAACGCAGGTTAGTGTTGATAACATCATCAAACTGCTCGTCGGTCATGCGCATCAACAATGTATCCTTAGTAATCCCGGCGTTATTGATTAAAACATCAATTTTACCGGCACGTTCAATAGTATCCATAATCAATTCAACCGCACCGCCATCAGTTGCCAAATCACATGGGATTTTTATATATTCATCACCAAATTCAGAATCCAGTTTCGCAATATTACGCCCAGACACAACAACCGTTGCGCCCGCATCGTGCATTTTTTTTGCAATCGCGGCGCCAATGCCACCGGTTGCACCAGTTATCAAGGCAACTTTGCCTGTTAAATCAAACATATTATATCTCCAACTTTTTTGCGGTTATTTTATCTGTTATACGTGGGCACAGGCCGGTTAAAACAGTGCCTGGACCAACCTCGGTTTGTTCTGTGATACCCAGTTCTGACATTGCCAGAACACTTTCGCGCCAACGAACGCCGTGCGTCATTTGATATACTAATGCGTCTTTGATTTCATCAACATTGGTCAATGGCGTACACGTTTTATTTGAAATCAATGGCACAGACGGCGTAATCATTTTTACCGCCCCTAATGCCGCCCGCATTGCATCCGCGGCCGGTGCCTGGATACGACAATGTACCGGTACCGACAACGCCAACGGCATTGCGCGTTTTGCACCCGCATCCTTAGCCGCGGCCATTGTTGCCTCTACGATTTCACGGGCACCAGAAATTACAACCTGGCCTGGGGAATTATCATTTGCCACATCGCAATCTGTTTTCGCGCAAATATCACGCACCGTATCAATATCCAACCCCAATATTACTGCGGTCAGCCCCTGCCCCACAGGTACGGCGGTCTGCATTGCATTACCACGCGCACGCAGTAATTTGGCCGTATCCCCAACAGACAAAGCACCCGCAGCACACAGCGCGGTATATTCCCCTAGGGAATGCCCCGCAACATATTCGGGAACTTTCGCGCCAGATGCACGCAACATAGCAATAGATGTCGCCATAATCGCCGGCTGCACATTAGCAGTCAATGTTAAATCATCAGCAGGACCGTTAAAGATAACATCAGATAACTTTTCACCCAACGCTTCGTCCACTTCGTCAAATACCGCGCGTGCGGCGGCATTGGTTTCATATAATTCACGGCCCATACCGACACTTTGAGAGCCTTGGCCCGGAAAAACAAAAATTGATGACATATATAACCCTTTGTTAAATACATACTATGGGGTTATTATACTTTGCGAATACTGAATTCGCAACCGCAATAATTTTGACGATAAAAATCAGATTCTTTGTTTATCTGGATACGCAACCCCTCATCCCATTTAACGGGCAGGTATTGTATAGCCACCCCCCGTCCACTTTCACTTTCGCTCAAGTGTCCACCCCCCGCCAATGGCGGTGGGCATTTTCGGCTATCACATGATTGGGGACCTTTATTATCGGTCAAATACATATAAATTGTATTTAACACATTGTCCATGTTTGAGAATATTTCATCATTCCAAAAACGCAGGATACGATACCCCATATCCGATAAAACTTTATCCCTTTGGGCATCATGTGTTCTGTGAATAAAATCCCCATGTTGCGCACCATCAATTTCAATAACAAGTTTCTGTTTTATACACAGGAAATCAACAATAAAATTTCCTATTGGTGCTTGTTTCCTGAATGAAAAATCCTTGCGACCGCGCAGATAGTACCACAAAAGTCTTTCTGCATCCGTCATATTCTGTTTCAAGTGTTTAGATTGGGAAAGGGCGCGTACCGTATAACGCTTTTCATGATAGTTATTGTCGTGGCAATAATTTCCACCGCCCTTGGCGGGGGATGTCGGTGCAACCGACAGGGGGTGGCTGTTTTGAAACTCTTCTAGTGTTTTTTGTGCGGCGTGGTCAACCTGGGACTGGTCTTTGTGGCGGGATACCCCCAGGACACTGGCAATCGCATTATATCCGTTTTCACGGGCAAACTTTACCGCCCGCCGAAAACGATATTCAAAACAAAGTGAACACCGTGCACCGCGTTCGGGGGCAGATTCAAACCCACGCACCGCTTCACGCCAAGCGTCGTGGTTATATTCCAACACAGAATATTTTACATTCAAGCTTTCACAGTATTTAATCTGTTCCGCCATACGTTTTGTATATTCTGATTCTGGGTAAATATTTGGATTGTAAAACAAAACAATAAAATCAGATACACCCGGAATATTACCATCCGCCAATTGTTTAATAGCACCCGCACTGCACGGTGCACAACACGACAATAAAACCAGGCGTAAATCTGACATTTATCTGCACCGCAACAATGGCTTGAATGTGCGCAGACGCTTGGCACGTTTGGTTACTTGCATTGCATAATCACACGCCTTGGCATTTGGTATCAATATTGCCAAAGTCGGATTTTCCACATCATAAGCAAATGTTGTGTTATCTATTCTGGTCCGAATATACTTTACAAAAGCACAATTTTCTATATCGCGACAACTGTGTATATTTTTACATTTGGAACAATGAAACACCGCAGTAAAAGCAGTTTCTACACGTGGTTCAGAAATATCGTATCCTGTAATTCTTATATAACGCTTACTATTTTTTAACATTTATATTCACTTCCTATTTTTTCATCATTATTTAATTCAATTATTTTATCCGCATCTGTGCCAATTCCCAATTCGGCGGCACTGCACATCATACCAAAAGATTCTGTGCCAGCAACGGTACGCTGTACTATTGGCTTTTTTACTGATGGCAACATACATCCGACAGGTGCTAAAACACCGCGCAGTCCAACACGTACATTTGGTGCGGCACACACAATCTGGACAGACGCCCCCCCCCCAGTATTTACCGATAGAATATGTAAATTTTCACGTGTTGGATGATTTTCAATTGATACTATTTCTGCAACAATTGGCTTTGGTGTTTCATCCTTTTTAGGGGCAAATTTTTCAGTCAACTGTGCCACGGTTTCATCGTCTATGCGATTAAATAAATTTTCTGGCACGACAAATTCCGCCCCATCTGTAATACGGTGTACATAACCATCTGGCCACGACAAATCATTTTTTTCCGTAAAAATATTCTGGATTTTTTCAGCCGTATTTGGGATAAACGGTGCTGAAACACGCGCGTACAAATCAATCAATTGAAAACATTCATTCAAACACTGACCTGCCCCGTCTAAATCGCCATTTTTCACACGCGCCCACGGTTCCATTTGCGTCATATATTCATTACCAATCGCATACAGACCACGCAACGCCGCAATCGCACCACGGAATTCACACGCATCCAGCGCAGATGTCAATTCGGATAATTTTTCATTTATTTGCGATTCCAGTTCTGCATTCCACGCGCCTGAATTTGGCACATTGTTGCCAAAATTCTTGGCCGTCAGTTTACAAACACGCGATACAAAATTCCCCAGCATCCCATTCAAGTCTTTGTTTACAATATCTGCAAAGCGAGCAATTGTAAAATCATTATCATCTGTTTCGGGCGCAGATGCCAACAAAGCATAACGCCAATAATCAGCAGGTGCTACAGATATTGCACCATCCAGAAAGATACCACGTTTCTGTGACTTAGAGAATTTTCCACCCTCAAAATTTAAAAAATTCATCCCTTTTAACATATCAACTGTTTTCCAATTGTCGTTCATGGCCAGTTGCTGTTCTGGGAAAAACACGGCGTGAAACTTTACATTATCTTTGCCCATAAATTGCGCATAGTAGGTATCTGGATTTTTCCACCAATCGGCCCAGTTGTCATTTGCCGTCTGGGATATAGAAACATAACCCCAAGGCGCATCAAACCATACATAGAAAACCTTGTTTTCGTAACCTGGTTTATTTACAGGAATCCCCCACGGCAAATCACGTGTTATGGATGTATCACGCAAGCCCTCGTTTGCCCAACCGCGTGCAATTGCCGCCGCAGATTTTGACCATTTTGGCGCGTGAACATTCAACCATTCTTTCCACCGACCTTCTATTTTAGATGCCAAAAAGAATAAGTTTTTGGTAGGACGCATTTCAATTTTATCACTGCCAGAAATTGTACTGCGCGGATTTAGTAATTCTGTGGCCTCGTATGTCGCGCTGCATTTATCGCACTGGTCACCACGAGCACCATCAAAACCACATTTTGGGCAAGTACCAACCAATTGGCGATCAGCCAGGAACATATTATCATCTATGGAAAAGGGCTGGATTGTCTCGCGTTCTTCTATTAGCCCTTGGGCATCCAGGCGACTGAATAATTCATGAATCAAATTTTCCTGTTTTTCGGTATGTGTGCGACCGTATAAATCAAAGGACAGATTAAAATCAGACACAGCACGCAAATGCTTTTCATAATATTTATTATTGTATTCTAGGATTGGCAATCCTTCGGCCGCTGCACCAACAACAGCAGGCGTACCGTGCTCATCCGCGCCACACACAAACAAAACATCACGACCACGCGCCCGACAAAAACGCGCATACACATCCGATGGTAACCAACATCCTATTAAATGTCCCAGATGCAGTTCACCATTTACATATGGTAATGCGGATGTTATTAAATATTTTTTTGCCATTTTTTATGTCCTTTTTGGTAAAAAACAGACGCCAACGGGGGCGTCCAAAGATTCCCGTTGATATTTTGAAAAGATTATTTGTGCATTCGCATAAATTCATAACCTGCAATTTTATGGTGGGTGGTATTGGACTCGAACCAACGACCTTTACGATGTCAACGTAACGCTCTAACCAACTGAGCTAACCACCCAAATGTATTTCGGGGTGCTATGTCCGTGAAACCAACGACATTTACGATGTAAACGTAACGCGGCTCACCAACTTTGCTAACCACCCAAAACTGTCTTTTGCGACACCGATTATATCAAAGAAAAATCTAATTGCAAATATTTATTACACTTACGAAATGTCTACATATTTATAGAAATATTTGAATTTTTTATATCAATAGTATAAAATCATTGTGTTGCCAGGTATTCTGGTAATGGGGTGTGAAGACCTCTGCAAGTGCGTCTGAATATATAACTGTGGCGCAATTATTGCGCTGTTTTTATTGCTCAGATGAAAGAAAACTCCTGTCCAACTTGGTCAGGAGGGTTGCGAATATATTGAATAAGCACACAATTCACTTGATTGTCTTCAACCTCCTGACCACTCAAAAAAAATTGGGTGGTTTTTGTAATAACAAACAAAAACAGGAGATTGAAAAAATGAAACTAAAATACTTTCTTGCCCTATGTGGCACGCTGTGGGGCATACAACCCGTGGCCGCAGCCCTATCCCTTTGCCAAAACAGTGTCAAATGCGCAAACTCATCATTGTGCAGTGATTACTGCTGTCCAGACGGCACAACAGGCACCTCAACCAGTTGCCCATCTGGCTGGACTTATGTATTTAGTTCGGGCGAATGCGAACGCGACAGTGTTGATGCCGGCGAAGATGATAAGGGCTATTTACAGACCCAATACGGCACATGCGCACAAACAACCCAAACATATAACTGCTATGTTCCATCCAGTTCCGCAACAGTGACTATAAACGGCACACAATATCGTTGTGTTACTTGTACAGGAGGCAGCATATGAAAAAACTATATTTCTTTGCTGCATTTACGATATGCATACACGGGGGCGCATTTGCGGAATGTACCGGTGAAACTATTTATGTTGCGTGCAAGCCTGGATATTATTTGGAATCTGGGGATTGCAAACAGTGTCCACCATCTGGTGATGTATATGGCACAACCGTTGACAACAATACGGGCGACATCACATCTTGTTATCTGCCGTCGGGCACCGCATTTTCAGATGAGACAGGTTCTGGCATATATAACACAGATTGCTATTACAGTAATTAAAATATTCCACCGGCGGGGACCGGTGGACTATTCGCTTGATAGATAAAAAATAACCGCCGTGGAAATGGCGGTCGGGCGTTTTCAAAATCATAACATGAATGACCCTGTTGCTTTCAATATATAACAACAGACACCCGACCCATCGGCCAGGCAATAACGGTGCGATGCACCATAAATGGATTCACGATGCTGTCGCACCGCATGTTATGGGTTTTGAAAGACCCGAACCCATATCCCTATGGATTCAAGAAAACTATACAAAACAAAAACACAAAACGCTATATGTTTTTTATAATTATACTAAGCTAGTATTATAATCGCTGCGCTAGCAATGGATACCCGCCTGCGCAGGTATGACGGCTGTGTTGATGAATTTTTGTTTGAAAAGATATGCGGTTATTATCATAATATCATTATGAAATCTGGTGGATATGTTTATATTTTAGCAAGCGGTCCCATGGGGACATTATACATTGGTTCTTCTTCTGATTTAGTTGGACGAATTTGGCAGCACAAAAACAAAGCTATCAAAGGTTTTACATCCAAATATAATGTTGATAAATTGGTTTATTATGAATGGCACGAGCGATTAGAAAATATGGTTGCGCGCGAACGACAGTTAAAAAAATGGAATCGTAATTGGAAATACAGACTAATAATTCAAAAAAATCCTGATTGGCGTGATTTGTATAACGATATTCTTTTGGCTGAGGGCTATTCCCCAGAATAACATATAGCTAAAAACTCGCGTCATACCCGCGCAGGCGGGTATCTATTGCCCCGCAGGGACCAAATTGTTTGAATATAAAAACGCCGGCAAATGCCGGGTTTTTATTCATCTTTTTTCAAGAAATTTTCCAACCAATGATTGTCAAAGTTTAATTGTTTTACATCCTTGTTGGATAATAATTTCTGTTGTAATGGGATAGTGGTTTTTACACCTTCTATTACAAACTCGTCCAGGGCGCGCGTTGCACGCATAATACACGCGGGGCGATTCTGGGCGTGAACAATCAATTTTGCAATCATTGAATCGTATGTCGGCGGAATCGCGTACCCGGTATAGACCGCACTGTCAACACGTACCCCCAATCCACCCGAGGGTGCATATAATGTGATTTTTCCAGGATTTGGGATAAAAGTTTCGGGGTCTTCGGCATTGATACGAAATTCAATCGCGTGACCATGCGGGACAACATTAGACTGGGTATAACCCAATTTTTCACCGGCAGCAACGCGGATTTGTTCGCGCACCAAATCAACGCCATATACCATTTCTGTGACGGGATGTTCCACCTGTAATCTGGTGTTCATTTCCAGGAAATAGAATTTACCGTCCTCAAACATAAATTCAAATGTTCCGGCATTGGTATAGCCCATTTTTTTGGCCGCGGTTTTGCAAATATCTATCATATCATCACGCTGTTTCTGGGATAACGCAGCGGCGGGACATTCCTCCATCACTTTTTGATTACGACGTTGCAAGGAACAATCGCGTTCGCCAAATATTACCACATTACCGTGTTTGTCGCCCAGAACCTGAAATTCTATATGACGCGGATGTAACAATAACTTTTCCATATACAGCGTATCATCACCAAAGGCAGACTTGGCCTCATTTTTAGTCAGCTGATACGCCTCTGCCATGTCGCCGGCACTCATAACGGGGCGCATACCACGACCACCACCACCGGCCGATGCCTTTAACATAACTGGATAACCAATTTTTTCAGCGGTGGCCAGGGCGTCATCTAATGATTCTAACGCGCCATCAGACCCCGGCACAACGGGCAGCCCACATTCAATTGCGGTCTGTTTAGCATTTACTTTATCACCCATACGGATAATCATTTCCGGTGATGGCCCAATCCAAATCATTCCGTGCTGTTCAACCTTTTGTGCAAAGTCGGCACGTTCAGACAAAAATCCATATCCCGGGTGAATTGCATCCGCATTAGTCAACAATGCCGCCGTTAAAATTGCAGATTCGTTTAAATATGAATCACGGGCCGGTCCTGGACCAATACATACGGATTCATCCGCCAACTGTACATGCATTGCATCACGGTCAACGGTTGAATACACCGCAACCGTGCGTATACCCATATCGCGACACGCACGAATTACACGCAGTGCGATTTCGCCACGATTGGCAATCAATACTTTTTTTATTTGTGACATATTTTATCTGTTTTTATTCAATGATAATCAAGGGCTGGTCAAATTCAACCGCCGCGCCATCCGATACCAAGATTTCCTTGACCACGCCATCTTTGTCAGATTTTATCGGATTGAACGTTTTCATAGCCTCTACCAAAGCAACTGTATCGCCGACCTTTACCGATGTGCCAACCTTTACAAAAGTGTCTGCGCCAGGTTCCGGGGCCAGGTACACAACCCCCACCATTGGCGATTTTAATGAATAACCACTGACTGGGGCGGGTTCTGCGTTGGTGGATTTAGCCTCAGCCACCGGCAAGGATGGCATAGCAACCGCGGTTGTGCCCGTCTGTTTAGATAAATGAATGTGTTTGCGGTACACGCCAAACAAAAACTGGCGTTCCAGCTCTAATTCCGTAATGCCCATTTCATCCATAATTTTGGACATTGATTCAACTGTTGCACGAAAAGACATAATATAAATCCTTTATCTGTTATTTTTCGGTCAGACCGAATTGTACCATAATCAGCCCCGTTGTCAAGGAACAGGGTCGTACCCAAAACCACCACCGGGGCGACAACGCAGAATACGACGCGCCCCTAAAACTATACCGCGAAACACCCCATACTTTTCAATTGATTGCCGGGTATATTCACTGCAACTGGGGATAAAACGACACGCCGCCCTGCCCCCGACAAATGGGGAAATAGCCGCCTGGTACACGCGCACCAGACTAATCGCAATCCGCTTTGATAACGAAAGTTTATTGTTCATCTGTCTTTAATTTACGCAGGTAATTTAAGGCCTTTTTCATCGCGACCCGACCATCGGTGCGCGTTGCGTCCAATATCGCACGACGGGCAATAAAAACATAGTCCAAATCTGGGCGTAATAATTTTTCATTAAAACGAACCCAATCGCGCAACAAACGCTTGGCACGATTACGGTCCACAGCGTGACGAAAAGTACGCTTGGTCACCGTCAGACCATAACGCGGATTATCCGCAAAACGCGCCGTTTTCGCACGAATTAAAAAGAATGCACTGCGGGCCGACGGGTCGCCGTCAGCCATTAAAAAATCTTTATGAGCCTTTATAGTATCACGCATAGTGCGCTTATAATACCAGATTATCTGATAAATCAAATAAATTTATCGGGTTGCCTTGATTTTTTAAGTATCGTGATTTATAGTTCAAAAAAATCATAATTTTTGGGGGAAAATATGTATAACTGGCTGATGAAATTCTTTTCTGCCGATATGGCGATTGACCTGGGGACGGCAAACACACTTATTTATGTAAAGGGGCGCGGAATTGTTTTGAACGAACCGTCGGTTGTGGCGGTGGCGGAAAACCGCCTGTTGGGGCGCAAAGAAATCCTGGCTGTTGGAACGGAAGCAAAACAAATGTTTGGTCGTACACCGGGAACCATTTCTGCGGTTCGTCCACTGCGCGATGGCGTTATTGCAGACTTTGAAGTGGCCGAGGAAATGATTAAATACTTTATTCGCAAGGTACATCATAAAAATCCATTGGCCGCGCCACTGATTATTATTTGTGTGCCATCATGTGCAACCCAGGTGGAACGTCGCGCTATTCAAGAAGCCGCCGATGCAGCCGGTGCGCGTAAAGTGTATATTGTAGAAGAATCAACCGCCGCTGCGATTGGGGCGGGTCTGCCGGTGGAAAAACCACTGGGGTCTATGGTACTGGATATTGGCGGTGGCACGACCGAGGTTGCTGTTATGTCCCTGGGGGGAATCGTGTATTCCAATGCAGTCAGAACAGCTGGCGACCAAATGGATGTTGATATTATTGATTTTGTGCGCAAAAACAAAAACCTGTTGATTGGTGAAAACACAGCAGAAGAAATAAAAAAGCGTATTGGCACCGCTATTATGCCTAAAGACAAGGCAAACGAATTGACAATGAAAATAAAAGGACGCGATTTATTATCGGGAACACCACGCGAAACGGTTATCACCGAATCCCAAATTGCGGGGGCTTTGTCGCAGACAGTATCTAAAATTGTTGATACCGTGCGCCAGGCGTTGGAACTGACGCCGCCGGAATTATCCGCGGATATTGCGGACCTGGGTATTGCGATGACAGGTGGTGGTTCTATGTTGCGTGGGTTGGACGCAGCGATTCGCGCCGCAACTGGATTGCCGGCATTCCTGGTGGACAATCCGTTGGCTTGTGTTGCGTGTGGCAGTGGAAAAATGTTATCCAACCTGGACAAGAACAAACACGTATTGCAAACAATGTATTAAAAAAGCCGGCAAAAGCCGGCTTTTTTATTTAGTCAAAGTATCAACCAATTCGTACATTTGTGTGCGGGTTGAAAAAGATAATGTAATCTGCCCTGCCCCACCACGACGCTCGGTCAATTTTACGGGAACGCCAATTGCCGCACGAATACGCGTTTCAATTTCACGCACCGTTGCCGGGTCAATAGTTTTTTGTACACGCGGACGCGCATTCGTGGCACGCGGTGCGTTTTTTACCATATTTTCCGTTGCGGCAACGGATAATTTTTCAGCAATTATTTTTTCAGCCAACGCCAATGGGTCAGCAGATGCGGCAATTGTTCGTGCGTGGGATGCAGATAAATCACCCTGCTCTAACATTTTTTTTACCGCATCTGGCAACCCTGTCAGACGCAAACAGTTACGAATATAACTTTCAGATTTGCCAATCAGACGAACCACATCCGCCATTTCATACTGACAACGTTCCATCAAATTTTTATAGGCGTTGGCCTCTTCTATTGGGTTTAAATTTTCGCGTTGAACATTTTCAATCAATGCGATTTCCATCGCGTTTTCATTGGACAGGGTTTTAACCAACGCAGGAATTTCATTTAACCCCGCAATCTGAGATGCACGATAACGACGTTCGCCCGCGACAATTTCATACATATAAGGCCGCCCTGTAACAGTTCGCAGAATAATAGGCTGTAAAACACCTTTTTCACGAATTGAAGCGGCCAAATCAGCCAATTCTGCATCGGAAAATGTTTTACGGGGCTGGTCCGGATTTGCACCGATTTGAATCAGAGGCACTTGCTTTACAATAACACGCTCTGTTCCGGTTAAAATACTAATATCTGGAATATTTCCCATTTCATTTTTAAGGTCGGACAAACCGCGTCCCAATCCAAATTTAGAAGACATTTTCGCCCCCTTCGGTTCGTTGTACAACTTCGGTTGCAACACGCAAATATGCCTGGGCACCAGTTGAATTAAAATCATAAAACAATGCGGGCTTCCCGTGACTGGGTGCCTCTGACACGCGAACATTGCGTGGCACGACAGTTTTAAACACTAAATCACCAAATGTTTTTCGCACATCATCATCAACAGCGCGCGTCAAACCATATCTGCGGTCGTACATAGTTAGTAACACCCCAAGAATTTCTAAGTCAGGATTCCATTTTTGCTTTACAGCTTTGATTGTTTCGGTCAGCTGTTGTATACCCTCTAGTGCAAAAAATTCGCACTGCAAAGGAACAATTACGCTGTCCGCTGTTGTCAATGCATTCAAAGTTAAGGTTCCCAAAGCAGGCGGGCAGTCCAGTAAAATATAATCATAGTGTGGTAAAATCGGCTGCAAAGCATCGCGCAGACGATATTCCATATTATCCATCCCTTGCAAATCTAAATCTGCGCCCGCCAGTGCCTGGGAAGATGGCAAAATATGCATTCCTGGCACCGCTGTGGACAGAATATTGTCCGCGGCATTTGCCGTCCCCATAATCACCCCATAAACACTTTGGCGATGTGAAGCACGCACAAACCCCAATCCCGTACCGGCGTTTCCCTGGGGATCTAAATCAATCAGCAACACACGTTTTTTGATTGCCGCCAATGACGCCCCTATATTTATTGCGGTCGTGGTTTTGCCCACCCCGCCCTTTTGATTTGCAAAAGCGATTATTCGTACCATATTCCTTTCCTAGTGTCCTACTTTTGTTTTTTACCTTATTAAATCGCAACGATTCGGTCAAGGCATTAAACACGTACAAACAAAATATAACCTAAAATCAAACAAATATTTTTTATTTCATATGAAACACTGTTTTGTAGACAAATTTATATTTTTATTATAATAGCAACATTATAAAATCCAAAAAACTATTTTCTTGGTCAATCACAATAACTGCTGACACCGGGTTCAGCGACATCACACGATGCAAATACAGCAATAACACCGGCAAAAACGCCTATTTTTTAACAAATTGGAAATCACGCTAAAATCAACATAATAACGTTTATTTCATATGAAATTACCGGTCAAAACGCACAGAAATTATAAAACCGTCCCCGGTACGCGATGGGGTTAAATCATAACTAAATTTATATTTTGTTTTTGCGGTGGCTATTTCAGATTCTATTTCCCGGCCTTTTAGTAAAAAAAGCCGGCATTTTGTAGATGCTACATAATCCATAATTTTCAACAATGACGCAAATGCCCGTGCCGTAAATACTAAATTTGGTGTTTTTGCCGGCAAATCCCGGACAAAATTTTCAACACGACCGTGATAAATTGTCAGGTTATCCAGCCCTAACTTTTCCTTTACCGCGGTCAAAAACGCAACCTTTTTACCAATAGATTCAATACAGGTTACCCGCCACCCTAATATTGCCAACACAACCCCTGGAAAACCAGCACCACTGCCCAAATCAGCAACATCAACATCACGCGGTAAAATATTCGCCAGTTGAGCACTGTCCGCAAAATGACGCGTTTTTATATCGGGCAATGTGCTGGGCGCGACCAGGTTCATACGCCCGGACCATTCCCGCAACATTTGTGCATACTGTTCAAATTTGACATTATTATCCATAAGCGTTATTCTATCATACATTATGAGAAAAATAGAGAAATTATTTATAGGCATTAGTTTGTTTGCTGTCATAGCGGTAACAGGAACAGCAATATGGCATCATATTGGCGAAAGAAACAGCGCAGGGGAACAATATCATTTTCCCGCATCTAAATATGGTAATTTCTTGGCGGCACAGCACGCAATTTATATCAATGACTTTGACAGTGCCGCCAATTTTTCATACGCATTGACGGAAACAGAATATCCGATTGTTCAAAACACAAAATATATATCCGAGTTCCTGAGCGGTTATATGCCACAGAATGCAAAATTGTTAAAATCTGAAAAAAGTATGCCAGCCCGCCTGATTTATGACGCATATCTGGTACAACAAGGCGAATGGAAAGAATTACACAATCGCCATAAAAACGACGAATCTGCATTGGCGGCACCGTTGCGGATTTGGTCAGCAATAAAAAATGATTATAGAACAAAAACTTTTAATTTTATTGATAAACTGCCTACAAACGAATCCTGGAAATCATTTATTTGTGGACAAATTTATGCAGAATTAGGCGACCAAGACAAAGCAGCAGAATACTTTGAAAAAGTATCGCCCGATTTTATGAATATAAACGACTATCTGTATATAATGTCGTTTTATACTCATCACGATATGGCTGATAAAGCAGATGCTTTGCGGGCGGAATTTACAACCCGCCCGGGCGGGCTGTTTATGTCCGATTACGACAATATCCCAGACTGGTCAATGTATAGCGGATATGAAAATCAACTGGGGTTCAGTTTGGTTCAAAATGTGTCACACACCCAGATTATGATGTATTCAGATTTGGCAATATTATTGTTACGATTTGCAGAAATTACCGCACCAGATTTTGGTAAAAACGCAGACGCAATAAATTATTATCTGGGGCAATTCTTTTACAATAATGTTGGCGATTATCAAAAATATTTTTCCAAGATAAACCCAGACAGCCCTTTCTATTTATTCGCTGTATTACGCGATGCGGAAAATGGTGGCGATATAAAAAAACTGGAACAGGTTATGCGCGACCATCCGTTGTTTGTACCGGCGGCAAACAAACTGGTTGGATATCATATTCAGCATGGAAATAAACGGTCGGCACTGCGTGTGATTGACCGCGCATTGGACAGCAACGAATTAAATGAAGCGGGCAGGGCGTTTTTCATTAAATCCCGCGCCCAGGTTCACTATGCGTTTGGCGACCTGAAAGCCGCCCAGGATGATATTCGCACCGCATCAGACACACTGATGATTGATGGCGAAATCGTTTCTTTGCAGGCAAAAATATGGGCCGCACAAAATCGCGAAATTGAAAACGCGTATGAATATGCAATGAATTTAGTAAAACGAAATCCGACCGATGTCTTGGCGTGGGATACGTTGGGATGTGTGGTCGCGGTGCGCGAAGGTGTGATTGCCGCACTGGATGTATTGGAACGCGTTGGCGAAGTATCCGAGACGTGTTCGTCTTTATTTGAGCACCTGGGGGACCTGTATGTAGAGGTGGGTGAATACGAAAATGCCCGTAATGCATACTTGCGTGCTATTGAATTGTCTGATGATGGATTGACAGTCGTCCCCATAATTGAAAGAAAACTAAGGAAAATAAAATGAATGTTGGTGTTATTGGTGCGGGCGCATGGGGAACTGCGCTTAGCATAATATCTGCGCGAGGTGGCGCAAATGTAATGTTATGGTCATATGACGGGGAACATAAAGTATTTGATGGTGTACCAACACCACAAAACCTGAATGTAACCGACGATATGGGCAAAATGCGCGATATGGATGCGTGGTTGATTGTAACCCCTGCGGCATATTTCCGCGAAACGTTGCGCAAAGCTCGTAATGTATATAACGGTCAACCGATTATTATATGCACCAAAGGCGCAGAAAGCAGTACCGGGCAATTTATGTCGGAAATTCTGCAAACCGAATTACCAGAATGCAGTGACTTTGGTGTGTTGTCAGGTCCACAATTCGCAGCCGAGGTTGCACGCGGCGTACCAACAGGCTCTACACTTGCAGGAACGACACGCGCGTTGAATGCAGGACGCGAAATACTGAATAAATTATACCTGGTGGAAAGCAGTGATGTTATCGGAACCGAGGTTTGTGGTGTTGGAAAAAATGCGGTTGCACTGATATGCGGCTACAACAGTATTGCCGCCCAGGGTGAAAATGACCGCGCGATGATATTTACACGCGCTTGGAACGAAGTTGTGGATTTGGGACTGGCCGCGGGGGGAAATTTGCGTACATTCCTGGGACTATGTGGAATAGGGGACTTGTTCCTGTCGGCAACATCGGCAACCAGCCGCAACTATGCAGGTGGTATGGCAATCGCCCAAGGCAACACCCCCGAAGGTACAGTAGAAGGTATTTTCGCCCTGCGCGGGTTGATTGCACGGGCAAAAAGCCTGGGGATAAATACCCCAGTATTGATTGAAATGCAAACGAAATTAAACATATAAAAACGCCGGCAAATGCCGGCTTTTATTTTGCGGGCGCAACGATAATTGATTTCGTTCGTTCGTCGGGTTTGGATTTAGATTCCAATGCCCCCTTGTCCCCAATCATTTCCATAATACGGGCAAATAATTCTGGTACGGCATCCTTGCCACGGGCCAGAACCTTTTTAGAGCCACGAGTCATTACGGCAATTTTTACTTTGTTGCCGTCAGCCAAAAATTCAAAAACTTTTTTCATTTTGATGTTCAGGTCGTTTTCTTCTATGAATGGTTTTACCCAAACCTCTTTCATTTCAATCGTTTTTTGATTTTTACGAGCCTCTGACGCACGCTTTTTCTGTTCATATTTAAATTTACCATAATCCATAATTTTGGTAATTGGCACAGCACCATTGGCGTTGATTTCAACCAAATCCAGTCCATCATCCGCGGCCATTTGTAAAGCCTGGGCAATGGGCATAACACCCATATTCTGGCCAGTAGAACTGATTACCTGAACAGATTTTGCGAAAATCCGATTGTTCATACGCGGTCCCATATCGCGACGATTATCACGGTTAAATGAAGGTTTAATTGTAGGCTCCTTTGTTATTATTTTGTCAAATTATTATTTATTTTTACGCGTTTTTCAAGATATTTTGAACATTTTGCAATGCAGTCCACACTTCGCGTTTGGCGGCGGGCTTTAATATCAAATAATTTGGATGAAATATGGGCATAATTATGTATCCATTTTCCTGGGCAATTGGCTTACCGTGGGCCTTTGCCAGGTTGATTCCCGCTATTTCCATTGCCGGTAAAGTGCCCAATGTTAAAATAACACGCGGATTTAGCAATTCCAGCGCACGGTCCACAAAAGGGCGTGCCATATCCAATTCCGCGCGCAAAGGACTGCGCCCACCAGGCGTGCGCCAAAACAGCATTGGCACAATAGACACATTTTCACGCGACATTCCAATTGCAGCCAACATTTTATCCATCAATTCCCCAGACGCGCCCGACAGGATTTTTCCCGTTGCGTCATCGTCCGATGATGGGATATCCGTTAAAATAACCAGCCCATTTGGATTTGATGCGACAAAGGGCAGGGTGGTATTTGTTGCCGCCGTACGCAGTGGATGATTAAACTCACCAATCATACGGTTCAGTGCACTCATATCATTTGGGCGAGAAGCCATTGCGCGCACAGTATCCAATGACACGGTTGTAGCGGGCGCAATTGGAGGCACAACGATAGCCGATGTACGCGCCGGGTCCCCGCCCGCCAATGGTGCAGGCGTTGCGGGCGACTGGGCAGGGGCGCGATTTTGCCCCACCAGATTCGGCGTGTCTGTCAATTCCCAACGCACGCCAGCCAAATTTAAATCCATCAACGCGTTATATGACATAAGTGTTTTTCCTTGATAATTCAAACATTTTATAGTACAATAGAACACGAGCAACAGAAACTCAAGGGAGTATTTTCATGAAAATTAAAAACTTTGCTATGTTGGCGGGTATTGCAGGCTTGTTGGCCGCATGTGGCGGTTCATCTAAGATTGTAGAACCAGCTGATTTGAACGAACAGCGCGTATTCTTCGCGTTAAATTCATCTGAAATTTCTGACGAAGCAAAAGATAATTTGCTGGGTCAGGCGTTGTATATGAAAAACCACGCAGATACAAAAATCCAAATCGCTGGTAATTGCGACGAACGTGGCTCAACAGAATACAACTTGGCTTTGGGTGCACGCCGTGCAAATGCTGCAAAAGCAGTTATCGTGAATGACGGCGTTGATGCAAGTCGCATTTCCACTATTTCCTATGGCAAAGAACGTCCTTTGGTACAGGGTACAGGCGAAGAAGTCTGGAAGTGGAATCGTAATGCAACCACAACCGTTAAATAATAAAAAACGCCCGTTTGGGCGTTTTTTTATTGCATATTTTCGTTTCTTTTTGTACCGTAAATTCGTGATTTTAAGGGGATAAAAATGGACGAAAATAAGTTGAGTTTTGAAGATGCGTACAAGCAGTTGATGGAACTGGTAAAAAAAATGGAATCTGGCGAATTACCGTTGGCCGATTCGGTCGCAGCATATGAACAGGGAATCAAATTGAAAGCATACTGCGAACAATTGTTAAAAGAAGCCGAATTGAAAATTGAAACATTAAAAGTCGGTGCATGATTTCATACAAATAATAAAACGGATTTATCGTGGCGGAAAAAAGCAAACTGACCCCGGTTATGCAACAGTATGTGGATATTAAAGCGGAAAATCCAGATGCGTTGCTGATGTTTCGTCTGGGGGATTTTTACGAATCGTTTTTTGACGATGCAAAAACTATCAGTTCTAATTTAGGGCTGGTTTTAACGGCACGCGGTACGGATGCGGATGGCGCGGACATTCCCATGTGTGGGATTCCATGGCACGCGGCGGACAACTATTTTGGTCGTCTGGTACGGGCGGGTTTTAAGGTAGCATTGGTGGAACAAATGGAAACCCCGGCCGAGGCCAAAGCCCGCGGACACAAGTTTATAGAACGCAAAGTTATTCGTGTTTTAACGCCCGGAACACTGACAGATGAAAATTTACTGACACCAAAAAAATCTAATTTTCTGGTGGCAGTTGCGCCAATGGAAAAAGGTCAATATGACATTGCAGGTTGCGATATTTCAACTGGTGAATTTTTTGTTGGACAAACCGCGGATGCAGTTGATGATTTGGTACGCATAAACCCAGCTGAGGTTATTTTCCCATTCGGTGCGGCCGAGGAAACGGTTATCCAATCACTGCGCGATACGTTCAAAGCAACCCCGGTGTATGAAAAATTGTATCATCGTGCGGATATAGATATGGTTGTAATGCGTGTATTCGGCGGGGCGGTTGGTGTTGACACGGGCATACGTCCCGACAGCGCAATTTGCCTGTTGGCAGGATATCTATTTAATACCCAGCGCGGGGCAACTATTACATTTCGCGCACCATACACTTTTAAGTCCGGTCGCCAGTTGTTGATTGATTCGGCGACCTGGCGCAGTTTGGAAATTGACACGCCGATAAATGACGGTGGGTCTTGCCTGATGGATGTGTTGGATAACACAAAAACCGCCGCAGGGGCGCGTAAATTGCGCGCGTATTTGCGTAGTCTGTCAGCGGACAGGGATGAAATTCAAAAACGCCAGACACACATAAATCATTTTTTATTAAACAATGATGTTATGACAATGGTGGCCAATGTTTTATCATCTGTGCCGGATGTTGGGCGCAGTTTATCGCGATTATTGTCTGGGCGTGGGACACCACGCGATATGCGACATGTGGCGGACTTTATGATTGAATTACCACGGGCCCAGATTTTATCGTCGCGTCTGGATGCAGGATTGGCAAACAGATTCCAGGAAATAAATACTCACAGCGCACTTGCGGTGGAATTAAACCGTGCGTTGGCGGATGAACTGCCGACATTTTTCCGTGATGGTGGGGTTATTCGTGATGGATTTAATGGGCCACTGGACCATATGCGTGGGCTGTCACACGGAGCCAAGGAAACAATTGCATCTTTACAGGCCGAATATGTTGCATCAACCGGGGTTCATAACCTTAAAATCAAATACAACAATATTCTGGGGTATTTTATAGAGGTTCCATCCGCGCGCGCAGACATACTGATGAAGCCCGAATCAGGGTTTATTCATCGCCAGACTATGTCCGGAAATATGCGTTTTACAACCGCGCGTTTGATTGATTTGGACAACGATGTTCGCAGCGCGGCGGAAAAGGCCGCAGCGATTGAGGCCGAAATTATATCGGGTTTTATTGAACAAATTCGCGCCATCGCGGATGATTTGCTGGGGACAGCGGATTTATTGGCAGACGCGGATGTTTGGGTCAGCCTGGCGTGTGTCGCAGAAAAATATTCATGGGTGCGCCCAACAATAACCGATGATTGCGCGTTTGATATTGTGGGCGGGCGACATCCCGTAATTGAAATGGTTCTGCGGATGCGCGGGGATAATTTTGTTAAAAACGATTGCAATTTGAATGCACGCGCGATTGCATTATTGACCGGGCCAAATATGGCGGGTAAATCCACATACCTGCGCCAAAATGCGATTATTGTGGTATTGGCACACTTGGGGTCCTTTGTGCCGGCACAAAGTGCCACAATCGGTGTATGCGACCAATTATTTAGTCGTGTGGGTGCGTCGGACAACCTGGCGGCGGGACAATCCACATTTATGGTGGAAATGAGCGAAACCGCCAATATTCTGAACCGAGCAACAAAACACTCTTTTATAATCTTTGATGAAATAGGGCGAGGTACAGCAACATATGATGGGATGGCTATTGCCCAGGCGGTATTAGAATACCTGGACAAAATGCAACCCAGAACACTGTTTGCAACGCATTACCACGAATTGACAGCACTGACAAATAACGGCGGTTTAAACAATGTATCGTGCTTGACCATTGATGTGCGCGAACACAATAACGAAATTGTGTTTATGCATAAAATTGTGGCGGGGGTGGCCAATCGTTCATACGGGATTCATGTGGCAAAAATGGCGGGCATGCCGGCATCAGTTGTGGCACGTGCTGAATGTGTTTTAAGCGCATTGGAAAACAGTGAACCACAAATTGTACCGGAATGTGCACAGATACACGCCCCCCAGAAAAAGAAAGCGCCAATTGCAGACAACACGCCACCACAACTGAGTTTATTTGGATAAAAGATGGCACAATCTGGTTGGATTATTTTAGACAAAGAAAGCGGGCTGTTTTCACGCACGGCAGGTGGGCGTGTAGCACGTATACTGGGGACAAAAAAATTTGGACATATTGGAACGCTGGACCCGATGGCAACGGGCGTACTGCCAATCGCGATAGGCGATGCCACAAAAATGATTCCATTTGTAGAAGCAACCAATCCCCATACCAAGGAATATTTATTTTCCCTGCAATTTGGATTTGAAACAGATACGCTGGATATAACGGGGCGTGAAATTGCACGCGATGATTTTATCCCAAGCCAGAATGTCGTGCGGGCTGTGATACCAAATTTAATTGGTAAAATTATGCAAACGCCACCACTTTATTCGGCCGTACATGTTGATGGACGACGCGCATATGATATAGCACGACAGGGTGGGGCGATTGAAATACCACCGCGCGAAATAGAAATTTTTGATTTAGAATTTTGTGGTGTACGGGGAAAATCCTGGGATTTTCGGGTACGATGCAGTCGTGGTACCTATGTACGCAGCATTGCACGAGATATTGCCAAAATGTGTGGCGCGATGGCAACCGTTGATATGATACGCCGAACACAGACCAACGGTTTTGATGTAAAAGATGCTGTAAAACTTGATTTTTTGGAAAATCTGTTTAATAATAGCAGGAATTTGGGACAATATCTCAAACCAATTGATTTTGGGCTGGGGGACATTCCGGTTCAGAATCTGGGCGATAAAGATACCGAATTTTATAAAAACGGTGGCTTTATCAATGTGGGTGGCAATAGCGGTCCACGGCGGGTCTATAACGGTGAAATATTCATTGGGATTGGCACGATTGTGGATGGAAAGTTGCGCCCAAAACGAACGATATAAAACTAAAAGGAAATAAAATGTCCGTGACAAAAGAAAAAAAATCAGAACTGATTCAGGCGTATAAAACAACTGAAAAAGATAATGGTGGTTCCGCGGAATCCCAGGTTGCAGTTTTGACAGAACGCATTCGCAATTTGACAGAACATATGAAAGCCAATCACAAAGACCAACATTCAAAACGCGGTCTGTTGCTGATGGTAAACCGTCGCAAAAAATTGTTGGCTTATATCAAAAAGCGCAATGTGGCTGATTACGAGGAACTGATTAAAAAATTGGGTCTGCGTAAGTAATAAAAATCCCGGCAAATGCCGGGATTTTTATTGTGATGGTTTTACATAATATGTATCCGCCCCACAGGTAAAATAGCCACTGTTATCCTCTGCCGATAATTTGTCGGTTGGGATATAACAACTGGTTATGTCGCCCTTGTTATTATCAACGGTTGTGCCATATACGCCGCCGGACGATGGGCAACGTTTGCAATCATAACTTTCCAGATAATATCCCGGTTTGCATGCGACATAAACTGTGCCGGTTTCTTTACAAGAGCAAAACGCGGGCGAAAACAGAACAGACAAGAGCAGGGACACAATTAGTTTCCTCATTGAATAGCCTCTAATTCTGAATCTATGGGTAAATCCGTTGCCAGACATGTTCCCGTCGTTGTGTAATAGCAGGTCTTGGTGCTGGATATGACAGCGCAACTGCCGTATTTTGTGCCCAGGTATCCTTTCTGGTCAGATTCGCCGTTGGCCACCGGCAACCGATAACAGGTTGATGTCCCCAATGCGTGCCAGCCCGTGGGACAGGTATAGGATGTCTGGGTTCGTGCACAGCAGCGATATGTGCTGCCCAGGGTGGCTAATTCCGTCTGGCATTCAATGCGCGTCATGCAAACTGTACTGGGTACAGCCTGCGCATTTGTTGCCAAAAATATTCCAAAAACAAAAGTTAAAAGATATTTCATTTTTCCTCCAGATAAAAACAAAACCACCGTATTTAGGTGGTCAGGAGGCTGATAACAACTCAGTGAATTGCGTGCTTATTCAATATATTCACAACCCTCCTGACCGGGGTCAGGAGATGATTTAACGTCGCAACAAGAAAAATCTATTCCGACGCACTGAGTGAGGTTATCAGGCCTCGTCAACGGAAAACCCGTTGACGGATAAATTATAATAGGAATAATAAAATTATTCAAGAAACTAAAAGGGACGAAACTGCCGTCCCTTTTGATTATTTTACTTATTCATGTCTTAAACTGTCAATTGGATTCAGTTTTGCGGCCTTCATCGCGGGCATTACACCCGATGACAATCCAACCACAACCGCAACGGTGACCGACAGCACCACTGGCCAGGCACTGAACGGGACATTGTATCCCATTACAAAACGCCCCACACCCTGGGACAGGCCAACCCCCAATATCAAACCAACCATAGAACCAATAAATGAAATCATAACTGATTCGGCCAGAAATTGCGTGATAATATGGCGTTCGCGCGCGCCAATTGCCTTGCGAATACCGATTTCGCGTGTACGCTCGGCAACCGACACCAACATCATATTCATAATTCCAATTGCGCCAACCAACAGCGATACCGCTGCAATAGCAATCAGTAATAATTTCAAATATCCAGTCACATTATTCATTGTTTCCATAATCTGTTTCATATCCATGATTTGGAAATCGTCCGCCGCGTCGTCTTTTAATTTATGGCGGTCGCGCAACAGGGCGGTAATCTGGTCAATGGCCAGGTTATTGTCCGAATTTTCATATAATTTCAGGGCTATCATCTGGACCGCATTGGGGAAACGACTGCCCGAAAGGCGTTTTTTCAATGTGGTCACGGGAATGATTACCATATCATCCTGGCTGCCCATTGCGGAATCACCCTTAGCCCGCGTCACACCAATAATTGTAAACGGTGTGTTTTGAATACGAATAACCTGGCCAACGGGATTTTTATCCATCCCCAATTCTTCGGCCGTTTCGGGCCCAATTACCGCATAAGTGGATGCATTACGGACCGCCGCCTGGTCAAAAAATGTGCCGTATTCAATTTCAACATTTTGAACGGTTGTATAATCTGGATACACACCGACCATTGATGTGGCCCAGTTTTTATTACCGTAAATTACCTGGGCTGCGCCGTTCTGGACCGGTGTGACCGCCATAACATCGGGTAATTTTGCGATAAATTCTGCGTCATCCATTGTCAGGGTTTGGCGACTGCCCGTGCGGACACCTGCGGTCTGGGCCGCGCCAGCACGAATCATAATCGTATTTGTCCCCAGTGATGAAAACTGGTCTGTGATTTGCTTTTGCACAGTTTCACCAACAGCGACCATTATCACAACCGCCATAACGCCGATAATAATACCTAATACCGTTAAAAAAGAACGGACTTTGTTGCCACTGATTGACAGCCATGATTCTTTGATAATATCGTTAAATGTCATAGATTCCCCCCACAATTATTATAAATTACGCTCGTCCCGCGGAATACGCCCATCATAATTGATTTTGCCATCGCGAATATGTATCAGGCGGTCCGCATATTTGGCAATATCAAATTCGTGGGTAATCATAACAATTGTTATCCCCAGTTCTTGGTTTAATTGCTTAAAGAATTTCAAAATTTCATTACCCATTTTACTGTCCAGCGCACCCGTTGGTTCATCCGCCAGAATCAATTTAGGGTCCCCCGCCAATGCACGCGCAATGGCAACACGCTGTTTCATACCACCGGATAACTGATTGGGCAGGTATGTTTCAAAATTTTCCAATCCAACGCGACGCAACATTTCGCGGGCACGGGATTGACGCTCGGCCATTGTCATACCACGATACATCAACGGCAACATTACATTGTCCAGCACACTGCGCTTTGACAACAAATTAAATTGTTGAAACACAAAACCAATATGTTCGTTTCGTACAATCGCCAATTCATCGGTGGTCAGATTGGTTACATTACGACCATATAATTCATATGTGCCAGATGACGGTGTATCCAATGCACCAATAATATTCATACATGTGGATTTGCCCGACCCAGATGGCCCCATAATTGCGACAAACTCGCCAACACGCACATTAAAATTTATATCAAATAAAACCTGTTGTTCACCACCAATTTCCAGTGGAAAACTTTTGTTGATATGTTGTAATGAAATTATATTTTCTGATTTGGGTTTCATAATCTCTCTCTTGAAAAATTTAAGAGTATTATAACATTGAATGTTCTATATTGGTACAATAAAAAATCCCGGCATTTGCCGGGTGTTTTATAGCAGACACGCCAAGGTAGCACTGGTATTTTTTAACATAAACCAACCTATGCGATAATCTGTGGCATATACGGTTGCGATAAATAATGCTAATATTCCAATCACCACAATTACATTTGAACGCTTGCCACGCATACAATACACGGAAATATTATAAAACAGGAATAATATGTAAATATCAACCAGCAAACTTATCACCCACATAGAAGTGCAATTAAATGCCAATGCATTCAGCACCAAAATCATCGGATAGATAAAGAATATTGATGCCAGGCCTTTTATAGCTATTTCCCAGTCGCGTTCGCCCCCGGTAATTTCTGATACCAGCATCAGCAACCCGCCCATAACGAACAGTAATGCCACCGCCAAAACCGGGACTATTACAATTGCTGTAAATACAGAACCCAATGTGATTGTTGCACCACCCAACAAACGTAACAACAATACCAAACATCCACCCAACAGGCCGTACATAAAAGCCTTTAACATAGATTCCTCTAGATTACCGTCAGCAACAATCTTTGTAAAATAACGCTTTGGATTGACAACTATGTCACGCACGTGACGAAATCCATTTTTGATTTTTTTCTTCATATTTACGCCCCCATTTGATTATTTATATTTTTGCTTTATAATTACAAAAAATCAATGGAAAAAGTAATGATAAAGATAACTATTGCAGGTCGCCCGAACACGGGCAAGTCAACACTTTATAACGCCCTGACAGGAACGCGGGACGCGCTGGTTCACGACCGTCCTGGGGTAACCCGTGACTGTATGGGGGGGGTATTTTGTAATCGCCCATATCAATTATTTGATACAGCTGGTTTGGAAAGCGCAAAATCTGGGATTGCGCTGGATTCCACAAATATGGCAATTGCGGCAATTGCTGATGCCGATGCCGTTTTATTTGTTGTTGATGGACGCGTTGGCTTGACAAGCAAGGATTTAGACTGGGCCCGATTGGTTCGTCGTAAAACCAAGGCACCGATTTTATTGTTGGTCAATAAATCCGAATCACAAAAAAGACTGGGGAATATTCACGATTTTTATAAACTGGGGTTTGGTGAACCTGTTTTAATTTCAGCCGAGCACAAGACCGGATTCACGGAAATCTATGAATTTTTAGACAAAATTGCGGGTGATGCAGCAACCCAGCCCTCCCCAGACAAGGCCACCGATAACCGTATTAAAATTGCCGTTTTGGGCCAGCCAAATGTTGGAAAATCTACATTTGTAAATCGCGTCCTGGGGGAGCGGCGTCAGATTGTTATGGATGCGCCGGGAATTACACGCGACACAGTAAAAATCCCGACCAAATTTTATGGACGCGATATCATTCTGATGGATACGGCGGGTCTGCGCCGCAAAGCGGGGGTGACAGATGATGTTGAAACATTGTCTGCGTTAAAATCACTGGATGCAATTGATAAGGCAGATGTGGTTATTTTAATGGTGGATGCTACGCGTAATATTGAAAACCAGGCTTTGGGAATTGCCGCACGTGTGTATAACGCGGGCAAAATTTTGTGTGTTGCACTGAACAAGTGGGACTTGGTTGAACCTGAAATTCGCGATGAAAAATTGTTAAAGTTAAAACATCAATTTTCAAATTCTTTTCATCAAATTATAAAGCCTATGATTTTGGCCGTATCCGCGGAAACGGGGATGGGTGTTCAGAATATGTTCCGACGCATTTATGAACAATGGGATATTTCAATGGCCCAGGCACCAACCAGTTTGGTAAACCGCATTGTGGAAAAATTGGTTGCGGAACGACAGCCACCTATGTCGCGTCTAAAACGTCCAATGAAAATAAAATTTGCGCGCCAGACCGGTCGCCACCCAATGAAAATTACAATAAATGTCGGCGGTGCATCGGATATCCCCGAATCATACACACGATATTTACGGCGTGGAATTGCGACGGCGTTAAAGTGGGAACACCTGCCGATTATAATAGATTATGAAAAATCCGAAAATCCATATGACTAAAAAATCCCCCAGATGGGGGGATTTTTTAGTGGTTAGTGTAAGTGGTTAGTGATTAGTGAATGCGTGTGGCGAATGCCGCACATTATAGTGCAAACACTTACCACTCTGATAAACTTTTATTTATCTAAGCATTTGAAATTGTATTTTATATATCATATAATGTGCTGGCACTGAGGTTTTTCAGTGTGGGGCTTTAGAACCCTTTGAGCGCACCTGAAGAGGTGTTAAATACTCCGACCATTGCGGTTGGAGTATGCCGAATATATTGAATAAGGCATGCAATTCGCTTAATTGTTCTAAAACTCCAACCGCTTTTGTTTTCAAATGCGGTTTTTGTTTATTCCACAAAGTGGGATTTTACGATAGGGGTACGGTCATGAACGAAGAAGCAAAAAATAAAACATTGTTGGAAATCGCACAGGCAATAACTGAATCGCGCAAAAACAGACCGACACACGAAGAAATATATACTGCGGTGTTTAGTGCATTTCTGAATCTGAAATCTGTATTACAGGATTTAGAGAAAATCATCAATCGTGAAAGCAATTATCGCGTGTACGATAAAATATATCATGAACGCAGACAGGAATTTGATAAAATCATATAATTAAATTTTTTTATCTGGGGCGGGACACCAATTTGCCACGGGGCAATTTTTACAATCTGGACGCAAAGCCTTGCACGTATAGCGGCCATGCAGGACCATTACATGATTTACAATCGCATGATATTTACGTGGAATTTTTTTTAACAATTTCTGTTCCACCTTTTCTGGTGTGTTGTCCGTTTCATCCACCCAACCATATCGGTGCGCATTGCGGAAAACGTGTGTATCCACGCCTATGTTCGGTGCACCCCACAAAACATTACACACAACATTTGCGGTTTTCTGACCAATGCCGGGTAATTTCATCAACGCATCGCGATTGTGGTATTCTAGTGGAAACTTATAATCTAATTGCTCTTTGCTCTCTGCGCTTTGCTCTTTACATAATTGCGCGCTAAGCGCAATTATGTTTTTTGCCTTGTTATTAAAAAATGAAATAACACGAATATGATTTTTAAGTCCATCAATTCCCAATTCCAACATTTTCTGTGGTGTTGGTGCGACGCGGAATAATTCAGGCGTGACTTCGTTTACCTTTTTATCAGTCGCCTGGGCCGACAAAATCACCGCCACCGCAAAGTTAAATTCGTTTGTGTGATACAATTCCGACCGTATCGTCATGTCTACGGTCGGGGGAACCAGTTCAAAATATCTTTGCGGCGAGAGTGACATTTTATGCTTTCTTTACAGAAATGTTCAGGTTATAGCCTTCTATTTCGGTTTCATATTCACCGTCGCCGGTGGTCATTTCAACAATTAACGCTTCGTGCATTATTCGTTTTTTATGGTTTTCCAGCGCGTTTGCCAGGGCCGGGTCTGCACTGTACGTCAAAACAATGCGGTCAGATACGTCCAGGTTTGCGGCCTTGCGCGTGTCTTGGATAAAGCGCAGGGCGTCGTTTGCCAAACCTTCGGCGACCAGTTCGGAATTGATTTCTGTATCCAGTACGACCACAGCCGTATTATCTGGTAATGCCGCACCAGATACACCATCGCGCATATTCAGGCGCATTTCAAATTCGTCCGAATTCAATTCATGACCCGCCGCGACCAATTTATCGCCCGACAATTCATAATCGCCACGCTTGACGGCCGGAATTATGTCTTTTAATGCACCACCCAGACGAGCACCGATTTTTGGTGTTATCATGTATACAAAACTGTCCGCCACATCATCAAATGTTTCACGGAACACAACCGATTTTACATTCAATTCTTCACGAATGATATCTGCGTATTCGGGCATATTCGCACCCGCAACAGTCAAAGAATTTAACGGCAGGCGATTACGCAATTTATATTGTTCGCGCAACTGTTTACCAGTGGATACAATTGCCTGTACACGACGCATATCATCAACAATTTTATTGTCCGCGTCACCCGATTCTGGGAACGATGTTAAATGCACAGATTCGTCACCCGTCAGATTCGTATAGATATATTCAGATACAAATGGCGCAAACGGTGCCAGTGTACGACAGAATCGTGTCAAAACCGTGTACAGAGTATCAAATGCGTCCTGTTCTTCGTCCCAGAAACGCGCACGACCACGACGAATATACCAATTGTTCAAGATATCCAGGAAACGCACAAATTCTTTGACGGCGACATCTGGTTTGTATTCGGTTAACGCGTCGCGCACAATGTCCGTCAACATGTTCAATTCCGCCAAGATATATTTATCCAACGGGTTTGTTGGGTTTGTCATTTCGTGCGCGATAACATTTCCGGCGTTTGCGTACAGTGTAAAGAAGTGATACGCATTCCACAGTGGCGTGAGAATCGTTTTTGTAGATTCTGCGAATACTTTGCCATCTTTGTCCACAGGAACAGGTTCAGCCTTCATAAAATTAGACCCCAGGATATATAATCGCACTGCGTCTGCGCCATATTGTTCAATCTGATCCGCAGGGTTCACAAAGTTACGCAGGGATTTTGAAAACTTTTTCTTGTTTTCATCAACCACCATACCATTGGCAGATACCGCACGGAACGCGGGTTTATCAAACAATGCCGTTGCCAAAACCATTAACGCATAGAACCATCCACGGGTTTGGTCTTGGCCTTCTATGATATAATCCGCCGGGAATGTTGCGTTGAATTTATCCACGTTTTCAAATGGGTAATGCAATGACGCCCATGGCATAGACCCAGATTCCACCCAGCAATCCAATACATCGGGGATACGGGTCCAACCGTCTTTGGTCAGTTTATCCAATGTCGGACGGTGCAAATCATTTATTTCTACGCCAAAGAATTCCTGAAGTTCTGCGATTGACCCGAACACCATATATTCGCCATCACGTTCCCAGATTGGCAATGGCATGCCCCAGAAACGATTGCGCGATATTGACCATGGGCGAGCGTTTTCAATCCATGAACGGAAACGTTCACCCGCCGATGTCCAATTCACCTGGGCATTATTTGCCAATAATTTATCCTTGATTTTTGGCACATCAATATACCAAGAATCCGTCGCACGATAAATTAACTTTTCTTTTGAACGGTCGCCAAATGGATACGAATGCTTGTACTGTTCTTTTTTGACCAGGCGACCATTTGATTTCAGCCAATCCAAAATCGCAGGTGTTGCGTCAAAGATATTTTGACCCGCAAAATCAATAACTGTTTCATCAAAATTACCATATGTGTCAACGTTCAACAGAACTGGGAATTTTGGGTCAATATTTTTTGCCGCCCAAAAGTCATCCGCCCCATACGCCGGCGCGATATGTACGATACCTGTACCATCAGAATCAGATACATAGTCGGCTGGGATTACCTGGTATAATAATTCAGATGTGCCTGCATAGTATGGAAACAATGGCGTATAATGCAACCCGACCAAATCTGCACCCATAATGCGCCCAATTTCAGTTGCGTTGGCGAACTGTTTTTCATATGCTTTTAATCGGCTGGCGGCGATAACATAGATTGCACCATCACTGTCCGCCATGCGCAGGTATTCCATATTCGGATTTACCGCCAATGCAGAATTCGCAGGCAATGTCCACGGGGTTGTCGTCCAGGCAATTGCGCGGTCGCCGTTTTCTAATTGGAACCATACCGTCACTGCATCATCAACAATTTCACGGTAATCCTGGGACGCTTCGGAATTAGAAACAACGGTGCCATTGACCCAGTCGTATGGATTTACACTGTAATCTTTGTACAACAGACCACGGTTATACAATTCCTTTAATGTCCACAGCATGGATTCCATATAATTTTTATCCATGGTTTTATAACCATACCCATCGCCAATATCAACCCAGCGACCCATGCGGGTAATAAAATGATTCCATTCATTTGTATATGTCATAACGTCACTGCGGCACATATCACAGAACGCCGCAATACCGTCGCACGCAACAATATCCTTGGCGGGGCGATTTTGCTTTTTTTCAACCGAATTTTCCGCAGGCAAACCGTGACAATCCCACCCCAGTTCGCGTGACACATGACGTCCCGTCATTGTTTGATAACGCGCAACCATATCTTTGACAACAGATACCCCCAAATGCCCCCAGTGTGGTAAACCATTTGCAAACGGGGGACCATCATAGAACGAGAATGGACGACCCGATTTAGTCTTGTCCAATGATTTATGAAAAGTGTTTTCAGATGCCCATTTGGACAACATTTGCTGTTCCAAGGCGGTTAAGTCTGGGCGTGGGTCTGTTTTTTTGTATGACATATTTTTCATCCTGTCTGTTTTTATATTAAAAACGGGCGCATATGCGCCCCAGCCACCGCAGAAGCGCAGTTGCCGATTATTTAATAATAATTATTGTTGCCTGTTTCATTGGTGTGCAGTTTACACTGTATTATATTAAAAGACAAGTTTTTTATTGTGGCATTGGTATGCCAGCGGTGGCATCACCCATAACCGTGTCAATAATATTGTCGGCTTTGGTCTTGGCATCATGATAGGCCGCCATAACAGCATCCGCCACCACATCCGCACCACGGGATAAAATATCCGGACGAATGGTAAGTTTTACCAAATCATATTTACCGGTCATATCAATAATACATGTGCCATCCGTGGCAATACCCTTGACCACAGTTTTTGCCAATTGTTCCTGGGCCGCGGCAACTTTATTTTGCAGGGCAGCAGCCTGGGCCATTAAATTTTCCATATCCATTTATCCCCCCGTTTTATTTTTGTTTTTCGTTGATATGCAACATTTGTAATGCACGCATTGGCACACCCATCATTTTAGCAACAACGGGTGAAAATTCCATACGTGGTAAAATTTCCTGGTTAGCATACTGGGTTGCAAGTGTCAAAGATTCAAATTCTTTGTCGGATGAAACAAATGGTAATACCCGTGTTGCCCCCGATGGTGTCCGGTCCAGTTTAGTAATAAAGAAAACAAACTTTCCATTTTCTTTGTTTTTTGCAATACCCGGAAAATAATTTTCTGTCACCCATTTGCGTAATGCTGGGATATCACGGACATCCCACGCCAGGTGGGATGCCCATTGTTTATCCGTCCAATTTAATTGTTCAGGCTTCATACAATTATTCCTTTACAATTTCCTTACCTGTTTTCTGGTCAATCCCAACCATAGACATACGCGTTTTACCACGTTTATCGGCCCCCAGATATCTTACGAACACTTTATCGCCTTCTTTGATTTTTGTATCTTCTATTTTGGCAATGCGTTCACCAGTGATTTCAGAAATATGGACCATTGCCTCAAACCCATTCAGGATTTTTACAAACAATCCAAAATCTTTCATCCCAGATACAACACCTTCGTAGATTTCGCCAACCTCTGGTTCGGCTACGATGTCTTTGATACGCGCAATAGCGGCATCGGCATCTTCTTTGGCGACAGCCATAATTTTGATTGTGCCGTCATCTTCTAAATCAATCTGTGTATTAGTTTCACGGGTCAAAGCCTGGATAACAGAGCCACCTTTGCCGATAACATCGCGAACCTTGTCAGGATTGATTTTCATTGTATAAGCCTGGGGCGCATACTCAGATACGTGTGCACGCGGGGCTTTGATTGCTTTTTCAATTTTACCCAAGATGTGCATACGACCATCTTTTGCCTGGGCCAAGGCACGTTCCATGATTTCAAATGTAATAGATGTGATTTTAATATCCATCTGCAACGCTGTGATACCCTGGTCGGTACCTGTCACTTTAAAGTCCATATCACCCAGATGGTCTTCGTCACCCAAGATGTCGGTTAAAATGGCATAGTCTTCACCTTCTTTAATCAGGCCCATTGCAATACCCGCAACCGGACGTGTCATTGGAACACCACCGTCCATCATCGCCAATGTTGCACCACATGTGGTCGCCATAGAAGAAGAACCGTTGGATTCCAAAATGTCAGACACAATACGGATTACATAGTCAAATTTATCACGGGTTGGAACCATCGGATGAACAGCACGCCACGCCAAATTACCATGACCAATTTCACGACGACCTGGTGACTTTAAGCCTTTGCATTCACCAACAGAGTATCCCGGGAAATTATAATTCAGGATAAAATCGCGTTCCTCGGACCCGTCCAGTGATTCAATTGGCAACGCATCTTTGCCACCACCCAATGTCAAAGACACCAGTGCCTGGGTTTCACCACGCGTGAACAACGCAGAACCATGTGCACGTGGCAATACGCCCAATTCAATTTCAATTGGACGCACGGTTTTATTATCACGACCGTCAATACGTGGTTTGCCCGACAAGATATTGCCACGCATAATACGCGCAGTCAGGTTTTCTATAACTTCGTCTGCCCAAGATTCCAACGTTGACGCGGCACGTTCGGATTCCGGGAATAATTCAGGGATACGCGCCTTGGCGTCGGCATGAATGCCCGCCAATGTTTCCAGACGAACTAATTTTTCTTTGATTTGCAGGGCGGATTCAATCGCGGGTGCAAACTGTTCAAAGTTGGATTCCATTGCGATTTGTTCTGAGGTCTTTTCCGGTGTTGCCCAGCGGTCTTTGCCAGCCTTTTCCGCCAATTCGTTGATTGCGGCGATAACAGGCTGCTGCGCATCAAAACCAAATTTAACCGCACCCAAAACCGTTGCTTCGTCCAATTCTCCAATTTCAGATTCAACCATCAAAACGCCGTCCTTGGTCGCGGCAACAACCAAATCCATTTCGGAATCTTCGGTTGTTTTTTTGGATGGGTTTAACAAATATTTACCATCAGCATACCCCACACGTGCCGCACCAATTGGCCCCTGGAAAGGAACACCCGACAGTGCCAATGCCGCAGATGACGCAATCATCGCCAGAATGTCTGGCTGGTTCTTCTTGTCATAAGAAAATACCTGGGCGATGATTTGAACTTTGTTCTTGAAAGTTTCCGGAAACAACGGACGGATTGGACGGTCAATCAAACGCGCAGTTAATGTTTCGGCGGTTGACGCTTTTCCTTCGCGTCTGTCGCGCGAACCCGGAATACGACCAGCAGACGCAAATTTTTCCTGGTAATCAACGGTCAAAGGGAAGAAATCCTGGCCCTCTACCGCAGATTTTTCGGCGCACACAGTTGCCAAAACCATTGTCCCCCCCATTGTTGCCAATACAGAACCGTTGGCCTGTTTCGCCATACGGCCCGTTTCCAGACGCAGTGTTTCATCACCATATGGGAATTCAACAACAACAGGATTATTCAGATGAGTCTTTTCATCTTTGTTAAATAAACCAAATAACATTAGTTTTTCTCCATTATTTTTTAAGTTTTTTTGTTTTTTTTCACAACGCGAAGAAAAATCATTCATTCATACATTTGCACAAAAATGTATAAAAGAACAATTTCATCTTCGCACCCGTAAATTATAAAGCATATTTATGGGTTTTCAAGCATTTATCGTCATTCATTACTTGGAACTCGTTATTCGTAAAAAAGAACACGAGTGGCAAAAAAAATCCCGCCGATGGCGGGATTTTTTAAGAATTAGAACCCCAAAGGTGTTTCCATTTTGGCCGAGGATACTTTTTTATCCAACGCCTTGATTACTTCGTCTGTGATGTCCAGATTACTTGCATCCGCACCTGTACGCGCATAGCGACCATCCAAAACCAATGACAAATTCTTTTTCGCGATTACACCCTCTATAATCGGGTCCAGATGTTTTGCCTGTAAATCGCTAAGAGCTTTCATATATGACGCCTCAATGCTTTGTGCGCGTTCGGTCAAATCACGTTGTAATTTAGTGACTTTGTTTTGATAGTCAACAACACGGCGTTGCAGGGCTTCACGGGATAATACATCCTGGGACTTTTCAATTTCTGCTTTTTCTTTTTCCAATGCCTTCTGGTCGCGGGTTAATTCATCACGCAATTTTGATTCATATTTTTCCTTTTGCGCACGCAGGTCTTTTAATGCCGCCGCCTGGGTCTGGATTTCGTCCATACGAATAACCGCGATACGCATATTTGCGCCGTTTGCAGCGTCGCTGGTCACAACTTCCATCGCCTCTGATACAGATGCAGACGAACCACCGTTCAGCGCACGAACCGCCCAAACACCCAACACCGCAACAACAATAACAATTGCCGCGATAATACCAGTCTTTTTATAGTTTTTTACGACTTTATTTTCTGTTGCTTTTGTAGCCATTTTTTCCGTCCTTTGTTTTGTTATAGCCACACTATAACAATAAAAAATTGAAAGTAAAAGAGAAACTTATCTTGATATTATTTTACTAGCGGGCGGGCGCAATACGCAATTCTACACGACGATTGGTCAGGCGACCTATGTCATCCTGGGCGGCGATTGGACGTGCCGAACCACGCCCCACAATAAACATACGCGCAGTATTTACATCGTGCTGTGATAAATGCACCGCAACACGCTGGGCCATATCCAGCGATAGGGCATATGCCGCATTTGTATCACGCATTGCATCGGTATAACCCGCAATTTCCAAGAATGTTGCATTATGCTTTTTTAATATTTTTGCGATTGTTTTTAATGTGTCATCCCCGGTTTGGGAAATATCAGCAACATCTAATTCCATAATCGCGTCACGCACCAATATCACAACCACATCTGTACCGGCACGCTGAACAGAAATTCCGGGCTTTCGTAAAGCATCATATAATTCGTATTCTAGATTGGCCATATAATATGTTGCGATGGCATTATCGTTTGTTGTTTTGTCCCCGTATTCCATTTTGGCGGACGAAACAATATCCGTTACCAATACACCGCCAGCCCCCAAGTATACGGGACGCTTGGCAATACGACTGGTTTCGGTCATATCGGTAAAACTGGCCCCGTTCAGGTATGTACGCCAGGTGGCACGGTCTGGACTGTGATAGGGGGCACACGCCACCATCAATAAAGAAAACAATCCAACAAAAAATAATTTTGTTATACGCATTTATTCCACAATAAATGATATTTGATTTGTATCAGATGAAAAGCAATGGTCAGCACCATCGTTTTCATATCCATTGACAACAATTGCCGACACCCATTTTGGCGCAGATGTTGTAAAATAATTACATTCGCCCTGGGATAACTGGGTCAAATTTATGGAAAAGGATTCGCCATCCACGCTGGATATAACCGACCAATCATCACCCCCCAGTGGCGCAACATCTGATTTTAATGCACCAGCTTTGATAAGATAATCAATGGACACCCCTTCGTAAGTGCCACGCATTTCCATCAAGATTTTTGTATCAGATGCAATTTGTTCCAGTTCAGAATTTGCAATCATCCGCGACTGATTTTTGCGTATCATATTATACATTCCAACCGCCGAAACGGTCATAATACCAGCAATAGCCAATACACCGATAACCTCTATCAAAGAACGTCCTGATTCACATTTCATTTTATTTTACCCCGATTATTTCTGCATTTTCAAACAAACTCATCGCGCTGGCAACCAATGGATCTGCAACCAATTCTTCTTGTTTTTGTTCCGACACAGTATGAACATTCACAGATTGGCTGACACGTTCCAATGTCCAAGGATGTCCCGTTTTATCATTTAACCAGGATGCTAATTTATGTGCAAAATCCGCGTCACCTTTGCGGTCAAAATATTTGATATGACCGTCAGTTATTTCGGAAACTTCTATATTTCCACTAAAATATGAATAAAGTAATATTTCCTTGCTGTCCTGTAATGCGCACGCCAAGTCACCCGCAGAACTTATTACGCATACGGCGGATTTGGCGGCTTCTGGTTCGGGTTGCGATTGCGCCATACGATCCGCCAAAATATTTTTAACATCGCGCATACGATTTTCAGATTCCTGTTGTTTCAAAATTTCAGGCACAGAAGGCATATCAGCAATATGCATCAGGCGAATTATCAACATATCAAAACACTGTTTCTGATTACCCGCCGCCTGCATTTCGGAAACAGATGCAACCATAACCTGCCATATACGGGAAAGGGTATTTAATGTTATACGCGAATTTATATCCATAATCTGGTCGCGCTGGTCGGCAGTATATGGGGAATTAGTAGCCTCGCCCGCACGCAAAGACGGATGCATACGCGTTGCCCAGTGTGTCCATTCCATCATATCCGTCAATAACATTGCCAAATCCGCACCATTGTTATATATTTCGTCCACTTTATTCAGGGCGCGCGCAACATCACCCGATAACAATGTTTTCATAAAATCAACAACAACGCCACGGTCAGCGCGCTTTAACATATCAAGGACCGCACCCTCGTCCACGTGACCACCGGTTTGGGCAATCGCCTGGTCCAACAGGGACAATCCATCACGAACCGAACCGTCGGCGGCACGCGCCAACAATTCATTTGCCGCATCAGATAATTCTATTTTTTCAGCATCAGCAATCCAGGCAAAATGCTTCTTTAATGTTTCAACCGAAACACGGACCAGGTCAAAACGCTGGCACCGGGATAAAATTGTCACGGGGACTTTTCTGATTTCGGTTGTAGCCAGGATAAAAATTACGTGGGCAGGTGGTTCCTCTAATGTTTTTAACAAAGCATTAAAAGCACTGGTGGATAACATATGAACTTCGTCAATAATATAAACCTTGTAGCGACCATTTGTTGGGCGGTATTGTGCAGCGTCCAGAATATCACGCATATTATCCACGCCCGTATGGGACGCAGCGTCAATTTCCATAACATCAATATGCTGCCCCGCCGCAATTGCACGACAATTTTCACATTCACCACATGGGGTGGATGTTGCATGGTCCGATGACAGGCAATTTAAAGCCTTGGCCAATATGCGGGCCGTACTGGTTTTACCAGTACCACGAATACCGGTAAAAATATATGCGTGCGCAATACGTGAAGTATTTATTGCAGTGGTCAAGGTTTTGACCAAAACATCCTGACCTATCAGTGATTTAAAATCCTGACTGCGGTATTTGCGGGCTAAAACTGTGTAATTGCTGTCCATAAAAAATTCCTTTGTTCAAAGCATAGCAAATCAGCATAGAATTTCAATAAAAAATACCCCGCAAAAACTAAGTTTATGCGGGGTGATAAGCATAATCAAAATTTTTATTTATCACGAATTTTTGCATTACACTTTTTTTCAACGGCATCTATTACACAGGTCTGTAATTTAGCCAAATCCGCGTCGGTCATATTGTCTGTCGGCTGGATTGTAATTGTGAACGCGATTGATTTTTGGTTTTCAGCCATTTCAAATGCGTCAAACACAACTACATCTGTAATACGCGGGTCTGTGGACATGGCAACGCCCGTCAATTTTTCAGCCGGCATATCCGCATTTACAATAAACGCAAAATCGCGGGTTATTGGCTGAAATTCCGACAATATTATGTGTCGCGGCCGATGCGCCCCAGGCAGGTTTTCAACATTATCCACAATTGCGATAACTGTGTTTGTTTTTATACGCAATTTTTTTGCGACTGACGGATGCAATTCACCAAATTCAGCAATCTTTTTCTTGCCCTGCATTATTGCGCCATAACGGAATGGATGCGCCCATAGAGGTGCGTTCTCGGTGGATACCGTAAAACGCTGGCCGTTTAGCAATGCAATTAAATCTGCTTTGACATCATAGATATCAACACAACGATTGCGTGACGACCAATGTTTTGGTGCGGTATTACCCGTACGAACTATACACAATGATGTATGTTGAGCCCCAGGCGTATCACCATCAAACACCGTTCCCAATTCAAATAAATTCATGTCCGCAAAACCACGTTTTTCATTGTTTGATACCGCGGTCAACAATCCACCCAACAGACCATTGCGCATTGTATCAAAATCTGTTGTGATTGGATTTGCTATTTTTACAATTGGCTTATCAGACAATAAATTTTCCATTACAGAATTTCCGAAACCAAACGAACGACATTCATTTAATCCGCGCGCACTCAAAGCCCGTTTGATATATAAATCATGCGTATTGTGTGGCTTGGCTTCACCCGATGTATGCTTAGACGCGGTTGCGATTTTTTCATATCCATAGATACGAATTAAATCCGCAACAATCGTTTCCGGGATTTGAACATCCACACGGGCAGGGCGGGGTACAACAATCCATGGATTAGATGCACAATCAACTTTATAGCCCAGCGCAATTAAAATATCATGCTGAGTATTGATATCCATATCAATTCCAGTTTTTTGCTTAAAATATTCTGGACTGTATGCAATTTTAACATCAGAATCAGCGTCATTGCCAGCGGCAAAAGTACCGACAATTTCCCCACCACAGGCCGACATAATAATATCCGCCGCATATGCGATTGCAGGTCCGGTTATCGTTGGATCTATGCCGCGTTCATAGCGATACGATGCATCGGTTGACAGGCCCAAACGCTTGGCCGATTTACGGACCGATACCGGGTCAAAATATGCGGATTCCAGGATTATATTTTTTGTATTGTCGGTTGTTGCGCCACGCGCACCACCAATTACACCCGCCAATGCTAAAATCCCAGCATTGTCAGCAATAACCATATCAGATTCTGTCAAATCGTGCGCGTTTCCAAACAGATCTGTAAATTTTTCACCGTTTTGTGCCATACGGACGGTTATATCACCAACAATTTCATCCGCATCAAAACAATGCATTGGTTGACCCATATCATAGCAAATATAGTTCGTTGCATCCACAGCGGCATTTTTTGGATTTATGCCAATTGCACGCAGACGAGATGCAATATCATTACAACTGGGGGCTATATTGATATTATGAATTTCGCACAATTTGTATGCACCACATTTATCGGTTTTTAAAATTACACTGCGCGTACCCGCAATGGTGGATAATTTATGTGCCGCCACATCAATATATTCACCAACACCCGCCGCAGACAGGTCGCGCGCAATACCACGCACAGACAAATAATCCGGACGATTTGGGGTAATACCAGCATCAAAAACCGTCTTGGATTCAACAACAGGTGAACCAATTTTTGTATCGGCGGGTAATTCTATAATGCCACTGTGGTCATCGCTGATTCCCAATTCACGGGCCGAACACATCATTCCATCGGATACTACACCGCGTAATTTACCAGATGTAATTTCATGTCCGTCAATAACACAGCCTGGTATCGCCAATGCAGAAATCAAACCAACACGCGCATTTGGCGCACCACAAACAACCTGACGCAATGTGCCGCTACCATCATCCACCATCAATACGTGCAAATGATCGCTGTTTTCATGTGGTTTGCATTCAATAATTTTTGCCGCAACAGGCGATATAGGGGAAACAACTTCCTCTACCTCTAGCCCTATACGCGTCAGGGTATCCGCAATTTGTTCGGCGTTTTTATCCGTTTTTAAATATTGTTGTAACCAATCAAGTGTCCATTTCATTTCTGTACCCCTAAATTAAAATCCACTGTTTTTTAACCAACGAACATCACTGTCATAAAACTGGCGAATGTCTGGCAGGTTGTATTTCAACATTGCCAAACGATCCCAACCAAAACCAAAAGCAAAGCCCTGGTACACATTTGGGTCAATGCCACAATTACGCAGAACATTTGGATGAACCATACCAGCCCCCATAATTTCCAGCCATTTTGAACCCCGCCATTTCAGGTCCACTTCTATGCTGGGATCGGTAAATGGAAAGTATGACGGGCGGATACGCAGTTCCACATTATCAATTCCAAAAAAGCGTGATAAAAATGCACGAATATCAGCAATCAAATCAGACATTGTTATATTTTTATCAATATACAACCCTTCTATCTGATGAAACATTGGACTGTGGGTGGCATCCATTTCCTTGCGATAGGTAGAACCAATCCCAAACATTTTAATTGGCACACCATCTGATTCCATTGCGCGAATTTGAATTGCAGATGTCTGGGTGCGCAAAACATTTCCATTTGGCAAAAAGAATGTGTCTTGCATATCACGGGCAGGGTGATGGGCCGGTGTATTTAAAGCGGTAAAATTATGCCAGTCATCCTCTATTTCTGGGCCGGTATGCATTGTATAGCCAAAAGATTCTAAAATAGATGCTATTTCAGTTAAACTTTGTGTCAATGGGTGCAAAGTTCCACGATTTTCCGGCATTGGGTTTAATGACACATCCAATTTTTGTTTTTCCAATCCCGCCATCAACACCGCGTTTTCTATTTCGGTTTGACGGACTTTAAACAATTCACGCAAAGTCTGATTTTCACGGTTTAACGCGGCACGCGCGTCATTGTCCAGATTTTTCATTTCCTTTAACCGCACGGTCATCGTACCGTTTTTACCAAATGTGGCAGTATATAACGCTTGTAATTCGTCCAAGTTATTTATATTTTTAATCTGTTCCTGCATAATCTTTTACCTTAGATAAAATTAGTATAATAAATAAAGACCGTCTTTTGACGGTCTTTATTATGACAAAACAATTACCCCACCGACAAGGGATTATTTAGATTCGGCGGTGCTAAATCGTTTCGCTGTATCAACCAATTTTGTGAAGTTTGCATCACCCGCATATGCCATTTCGGCCAAAACCTTGCGGTCAAGGGCAACGCCAGCCTTTTTCAAGCCATTCATAAACTGGCTGTAAGTCATACCGTTTGCGCGCACAGCGGCATTGATACGAACAATCCACAAACCACGAAATTCACGTTTTTTAACGCGACGATCGCGATATGCGTACTGACCCGCTTTTTCCGTTTTTTCACGGGCGGCGCGATATGTTGAATGATGACGGCCCAAATAACCTTTGGCGCGCGCCAAAATCTTGTTGTGCTTTTGTTTTACGGTTGTTCCGCGTTTTACTCTTGCCATAACTTACCCCCTATTATTTCAAACCGTATGGAGCCAGGATTTTAGCCTGTCCGACCATATTTTCGTTCAAATACTGTGGTTTAGAACCCGCATTGTTTGCGCGCGCAGATTTTTTACGCAGCAATTTCTTGTGGGCGTTACGGGCAACACGGATTTTACCGGTCGCGGTCATAGACGCACGTTTTTTTAAGTACGACTTTGTTTTTAATTTTGGCATTTTTTATCCTTTTTGTAGATATGTTTTTCTGGTCTGATGGCAATGCCTTGCCACTTTGACTGAGTGCTATTTTGGCATAATTAAAGGAAAAATCAAGTTTTTATTGAATAATTACCTTTTTGTGACTAAAATGCGCCCGATGAACCAGAACAAACTATCTTCCAAGGTATATCCACTGATTAAATCCGTTGCGGCCGGCGCGGTGTTGCCGGTGCTGTTTATATATATTATGATTGCAAAACCGGATTATAAATTGATGAATGCTTTATCACATGTGGTTGTACCGGTGGCCCAGGTCGTGGGTGATGTTATTACGTGGCCCGTGCGTGTGATTGGAAATACGATTGATAATGTGCGCGAATTAGCCACACTGCGCGATGAAAACGAAGAATTACGCGTACGGTTGGACGCGGCATTGGCAAACAAGCACGCCTGTGATATTGCAATTGCGGAAAACCAAAAGTTGGTTCGTAAATTGGATATGGTACAAAACAGTCCGCGCAAAACCGTTATTGCCAATGTTATTCATGACAACAGCGCAATGGGTCACAATACATATATTATAAATCGTGGATCAAATCGTGGCATAGAACCGGGCCAGGTTGTTGTATCACCCGATATGGTATTGGTTGGCATTGTTATTGATGCCGCACCGAATTTTTCGCGTGTACGCGCCCTAACGGACAGTGATACAAATATTGCCGTGCGTGTTGTCGGGTCCGAAGTTTATGGTTTTATGCGTGGCGATGGGTCAGGAGTGCCAGTTATGGGATTTTTCAGCGACCCGGAATTTCAGGCGACAGGTGGTATAAAACTGGTCACCAGTAATATTAGCGGTGTTTTACCGGATGGATTGATTGTCGGTGAAATGAAAAACGAGACAGATGTAAAAATCATAAATCCTGCGTCTTTGTTGCGGGTGATGGTTTTGCAATTTGATACAAATAACGAATATAAATGAAAGAAAAAATAGTTAAAGTTTTACACGTGGCGTTTCCGTTTTTAGTAACGCTTGCGCTGTGGCGATTGGCTGTACCATTTTGGAATCCGGCCGGTGTTTTGGCAATTATTCCTATTTTTTACTATTCGTTTGTACGGCGCATACCGTGGTTTACACCGTTTGCGATTTTAATGTGTTTTTTATTGGACTATCAATTTAACAGTGTCTGTTTATGGTTGGCGATTTATTGCCTGGGGTATTCGGTCAATGGCTTTCAAAGCTATATTGATATCAGCCGTATGGATATGGACGGGGCATTGGCTTTTTTATTTTTTATTGGTCTTGGATTGATTGTTTTATTGATTATGGATTTTAGTTTTGCAAATTTAATTCGCGGCATATGGATTTTTGCGTGGTCGGCGGCACTTTATTTACCCAGTTGCGCCATTTTCAAAAGGGTCGCCAATGATTGATACAGAGGTTTCACGTACTTTTGATCGCAGAAGCGCACTGTTTTTAACAGCAGGGGCGGTGCTGACATCTGTGCTGATTTTGCGTATGTTGCAGATGCAGGTATTTAATTACCGCGAATACACACGAAGAAGTCAAAATAATTCATTTCGTATCCAAATAAATATGCCGGAACGAGGACGAATTTTGACGGCCGGCGGCACACCTATTTCACGCGACGCACCGATTTATCGTATCTACATTGTACCAGAGGAATCACATGACATAAATTCATTGGTTGATATTGTGGCACGGGAATTAAACCTGAAACAAAAGCGCGTTGACCGCATCCGTGCTAAAATAAAAAAACAATTGAAATTTCAACCTGTTCTGGTCAGTGAAAATGCTGATTGGAATACACTGGCACGATTACAGGCACGCAATTTACCAGGATTACATGTGGAAAGCGGATATGGTCGTGTGTATGAACTGGGGCCAGCTGGCGCCCAGATTTTTGGCTATGTGGGCGAACCACGACAACAGGTTGCAAACGCACCATTTTTCACAACTGGGGTGACGGGGCTGGAAAAACGTTTTGATGATGTTATGAAGGGAACGGCGGGGCAAACCGTTATGATTACCAATGCGGTTGGTCGCGTCACGGGCGAGGATAAATCACAATACATTGCCCCAATTATTGGTGGTGATGTTCAAACAACCATAAATGACGGGGCGCAACGCGCACTGTACGATGCACTGACCCAGCACAGGTCGGGGTGTGGGGTTGTGCTGGATATAAAAACCGGGGATATTTTGGCAATGGTGTCCACCCCCAGTTTTGACCCAAATATATTTAGTGGTGATGACGGCGACGAATATATAGAAACACTGCGCGCTGATTATGCAAAACCATTTATGAACAAAACCATAGAAGGTCTGTACCCCCCGGGTTCTACATTTAAAATTGTTGTTGCACTGGCCGCATTAGAATCAGGTGCAATCACACCCAAAGAAAAGATTTTCTGTCCTGGACATTGGGACTATGGCGACCGCAGATATCATTGCTGGGAAGACAAGGGACACGGTTGGGTGGACCTGGCTGGGGCATTAAAGCATTCGTGCGATATTTATTTTTATCAAATCGCCCTGCGTATTGGAATTGACGCGATAAAGGCTATGGCGGTGCGTCTGGGATTTACGCAAAAATATATGGATGATATTTTATCACGCGAAATGCCAGGCATTATTCCAGATAGATACTGGAAAGAAAAACAAATTGGCAGTCGCTGGGTTCACGGGGATACCGTTATTTCCGGCATTGGCCAAGGTTTTATATTGGCAAATTGCCTGCAAATGGCAGTAATGATTGCACGCGCAACATCAAATACCCAGGTTGTCCCCAGATTGATTTATGACAACAAAAAGCCGGTATTTGAATCTATGCACCTGCAACAGAAAAATATCCGCTTTGTGTTAAATGGACTGGAACAGGTGACAAAACCGGGGGGAACGGCCGCGGGCAGCGCGATAAATGTCAACGGGGCAAAAATGGGTGGCAAAACCGGAACATCCCAGGTACGCAGTATTTCTAAGGCGGAACGCGCCAAAGGTGTTTTAACCAACGAACAATTAAAATGGAATATGCGAAATCACGGTTTGTTTGTTGGGTATGCACCAACGGATAATCCAAAATATGCCGTATGTGTTATAACCGAGCATTCCGGGGGCAGTGGCCCGGCCGCTCGCAGCGCGGCCGCGGTTATGCGCGAACTGTTAAAGGGGGATAAATAAAATGGCACGCCAGACCCGCGTTTCAAATGCAAATATGATGACATTGTCGGAAAAACTGTCGCGTTTTTCGTGGGGACTGTTTGTGCCTATGTGTATGGTGCTGGCGATATCAATTGTGGTGCTGTATTCGGCCGGTGGCGGTAATTGGCGACCCTTTGCGTTTTCACAGTTGATGAAAATATTGCTGGGGTTTGGTGTTTTCTTTTTTGCGGCATTTACAAATATCAAGACATGGTTAAAATCCGCATATCTGATTTATGCCATTGCACTGATTATGATTATTTTGGTGACATTTGTTGGGCATACGGGTATGGGGGCGCAGCGGTGGTTAAATCTGGGGATTATTCATATTCAGCCGTCTGAATTGATTAAAATTGCACTGGTATTGGCATTGGCGCGATATTTTGCGTGGTTTAATTCGGTGGAATTATCACAATTTAAAAATTATCTGGTGCCGGGATTGATGCTCTTGGTGCCATTTGGTTTAATTGTTGCACAACCTGATTTGGGAACAGCCCTGTCGTTGGGGATGATTACTGTTGGAGTGTTCTATATTGTTGGGGCAAATAAAAAGTGGTTTATTATTGCGGCAATATTAGGATGTATGGCGGCCCCGGTTATCTGGTTTGGTGGTATGCACGATTACCAGCGTCAACGCGTGATTACATTTGTAAATCCCGACAGCGATGTTCAGGGCGCAGGCTATCAAATAACCCAGGCTAAAATCGCTTTTGGCAGCGGTGGTATCACTGGCAAAGGATATATGAACGGTTCGCAATCCCAGCAATCTTTCCTGCCGGAAAAACAGACCGATTTTATTTTCACTATGCTGGGCGAAGAATTTGGATTTATTGGCGCATTTGGATTATTGGCTGTATACTCATGGATTATTATCGCATTGTTTTGGGCGGCAAAAACATGTCGCAATCGGTTTGGGCAACTAATCTGTTTTGGTTTTATGTTGAACTTTTTTATTTATTACTTTATAAATATCTCTATGGTTTTGGGATTATTGCCAACCGTTGGCGTGCCGTTGCCGCTGATGTCGTTTGGCGGCAGCAGTCTGTTATCACTGATGTTTGGGTTCGGACTGTGCCAAAACGCGCATATTCACAAAGACCAACAATTATCTGCCAAAGGAAGTTAGGGAAATGAATTTACTGATTGTGGAATCTCCGTCAAAAGCAAAGACCATTGAAAAATACCTGGGCAATGGGTGGCGCGTGATTGCGTCGGTTGGTCACGTGCGCGATTTAGTGCCGGAAAATGGCAGTGTTGATACGGAAAATAATTTTGCAATGAAATGGCAAATTATGCCGGGTAAAGAAAAACAAATAAAACTTATTACCGAAGAATTAAAAAAAGCCGATGCCGTATATTTAGCAAGCGACCCTGACCGCGAGGGCGAGGCCATTGCATGGCATTTATTAGATATATTAAAAAACAAAAAATTATTAAAAGATAAAAAAGTATATCGTGTAGCTTTTCATGAAATCACAAAAAAAGCTGTCCAAGAAGCCATTGCCAATCCACGTGAAATAGACCAAGATTTGGTTGATGCGTATCTGGTGCGGCGGGCGTTAGATTACCTGATTGGGTTTGGTATTTCACCATTATTATGGCGCAGAAATCTGGGAAAATCTGCGGGACGCGTGCAATCGGTGGCTGTAAAATTGGTCGTTGATCGCGAAAAAGAAATAGAAAGTTTTAAGCCCATTGAATATTGGTCTGTCAATGCGCAATGTGCAAAGAACAAAGAACAAATGTTCAATGCAGGATTAGTAAAATTCAATGGACAAAAAATTGAAAAAATGACCATTGAAAACAAATCAATGGTTGATGATATTTTGGGTAAAATAGGTACGCCTGAAATCGCAGCATCCGTTATCAATATTGAAAAGAAAAAGACCACACGAAAACCAGCCGCACCTTTTACAACATCTACCCTGCAACAGGAAGCGGCGCGTAAATTATACTTTGCATCAAAACGCACAATGAGTGCGGCTCAACACCTGTATGAACAAGGGTTGATTACATATATGCGTACCGATGCAACAAACCTGAATGCGGACGCGGTAAATGAAATCCGCGGCTTTATTGCGCGTGAATACGGTGAAAACTTTGTGCCAAAAACACCAAATGTTTACGCAACAAAATCTAAAAACGCACAAGAAGCACACGAAGCTATTCGCCCAACACATTTTGAAGGACCTGCAAAAAATTTATCTGGGGACGAGGCAAAGTTATACAATCTTATCTGGAAAAGAACAATCGCCTGTCAGATGAAAAATGCTGAATTTGATTCGGTTGCTGCTGATATTGAAACAGAAAATAAAATTGCAATATTTCACGCGGTCGGGTCTACGCGCACATTTGATGGTTTTATGAAAGTTTATACCGAGGATAAAGATGATGAAGATGATAAAAAAGAAGCAAAATTACCATCATTGAATATTGGCGATAAAATTGCCGTTTCTGAAATTATCCCCGAACAGCACTTTACACAGGCACCACCACGGTATACCGAAGCATCATTGGTAAAAAAATTAGAAGAACTGGGGATTGGTCGTCCTTCAACATATGCAACAATTATGTCAACAATTGTTGACCGTGCTTATGTGGAACAGGATAAACAACGCCGCTTTCACCCAACAAGTGGCGGATGGGTTATCGCATCATATCTGAACAAATATTTTACAGATTTGGTGGATGTGAACTTTACCGCAAAAACAGAAGATACATTGGACGATGTTTCAAATGGAAAACAGGATAAAATAATTGCACTGAAGAATTTCTGGGAACCAACCAGTGGTATGATTGATGGCGCACGTGGAATAAAAACATCCGATATTATTGATGAAATAAACATATTTATGCACAATCACTTGTTCGCGGATGGTAATGATATATGCCCAGAATGTGGTGGTAAATTGGGGATAAAACTATCTAAGTTTGGACCGTTTATTGGTTGTGAAAAATATCCAAACTGTAAATATACTAAACAACTAAAAAACAATGAACAAAATACAAAAAACAGTGATGTAAAACCACAAACAGTGCAATCTGATGCGGTTGAACTGGGGGACGGAATAGAATTTCGTGTTGGAAAATTTGGCCCATATGTGACCGATGGTGCAAAAAATGTTGCGGCCAAACAATACACCGCAGAAACAATCACACTGGATGCGGCACGTGAATTATTGGCAAATGCAGGCAAAAAAGCCGAACCAATAAAAATCGGAGAAAACCCCGAAACCAAAAAGATGATTTTCTTTTATCCAACGGGACGTTACGGTCCGTATATTTCATCAAATCGTGTAAATGTATCGGTTGCAACGCAACCTGATTTAGAAACAGCAATTGATATGATAAACAAAAAGGCTAAGAAAAAATAATGGCATCTGGCAAGTACAACTATTCCAACTTTACCGATGAACTGCGTGCGCGCCTGTCTGTGGTTGATGTTGTTGGACGCGTTGTGCCTTTGACGCGCAAGGGACAAAATTATTGGGGATGCTGTCCGTTTCATAATGAAAAAACCCCCAGTTTTTCTGTGAACGAAGAAAAGGGATTTTATCACTGTTTTGGTTGTGGTGAACACGGTGATATTATATCGTTCACAATGAAACATAATAATATGGATTTTAAAGCGGCGATTAGTGAATTAGCAAATCAGGCTGGCTTAAAAATGCCGGACTATAAACCACGCGACCCACGCATTGTTGAACGCGAGGAAAGTTTATTTGATATATGCGAACGCGCCGCACAAACATATGCGGAAAAATTATTTACTGACGATGGGGCGCATGCCCTTGCATACGCACGAAATCGTGGATTTTCTGATGAACTGATAAAAAAATATCGTATCGGGTATGCACCAAAAAATAATATTATTGCAAACAAATATGCAAATTCACGGCACCTGATTGATTCGGGGCTGTGTCGGCGCAGCGATTATGGTATGTATGATTTTTTCCGCGATAAATTGATGTTTCCTATATTTAATGCAAACGGCAAAATTGTTGCCTTTTCTGGACGCAGTTTGGATGGGTCTGAGCCCAAATATATAAATACAACTGATACCGATATTTTCCACAAGCGTAAAACCGTGTTTGGATTAAACTTTGCACGCGATGCAATTCATCGCGCTAATCGCACCATCGTGGTAGAGGGACAAATAGACGCAATAAAAATGCAAACAAATGGATTTCCTGAAACGGTTGCACCATTGGGAACAGCTTTGACTGAGGACCATATTGCATTACTTTGTAAATCAAATCGCAATATTACATTTTGTTTTGATGGGGACGGGGCAGGGCAAAAGGCGGCTGGACGTGCGTGCGGTATTATGATGCCGTTTTTGCGTGATACATCAGATGTAAGATTTGCTTTTGTTAGTGGTGGCAAAGACCCAGATGAAATACTTAAAACCGGTGGCGTGGATGCTATGCGCAAAATTATTGATGACGCTATGCCATTGGTTGATTTTTTATGGGAATTAGCAAATAAAAATTTTGTTGTATCAACCCCCGGGGGACGCAGCCAAGCGGAAAAATTCCTGAAAAAAGAATTAGAAAAAATTGCAGACCCTGACCTTAAATCTGAATTTGAGAAAGAATACAACGCGCGCAAATTTAATTCATGGCATAAATGGAAAAAAAATAATTCCGCGGTCAATATTGCTTTGCCGGATGTTGACGCGATTACAAAAGGTACACTGATTTATATTGTAAATAATTTTCCAGAATTGGCCGAACAGTATATGGAATTTTTAGGAACACTAAACATTGATTTTGATGGTGTGGCGGCGGATTTGACATTTGATAAAACAGCAGCGGAAAAATATATTGTATCTTTAAAAATTCAGCGATATTTGGAAAAACTGAATATACAAAAGCGTGAATTGACGGCCCAATTATTGGGTGGTGACGAATCTGTGCGTACGCAGATTTGCGCCGTTGACAGCGATATAATATCCGCCCAGGAAAAGTTAGATAAACTAATGAATATTTAATCGGTTGATTTATATATATCTTTTGACTAATATCAAACTGTTCTTTGAACTTCAAACAATAAAAAGGATGCTTTATGAAAGGAATTATCCTGGCGGGGGGCAGTGGGACACGCCTTTACCCGCTGACAAAAACTACATCTAAGCAATTATTGCCGGTATATGATAAACCTATGATTTATTATCCGTTATCAACACTGATGATGTTCGGGATTCGTGATATTTTGATTATTTCCACGCCCCAGGATACGCCGAATATTGAAAAACTGTTTGGGGATGGTAAAAAAATCGGATTAAATATTCAATATGCCGTACAACCAGAACCCAAAGGTATCGCCCAGGCTTTTACGATTGGGGCAGATTTTATCGGCACAGATGATGTATGTTTAATTCTGGGGGATAATATTTTCTATATGGGTGGACAACTGCCGTCTTTTCAGGCAGAGGTTGCCAAAAACGCCGGCAAATGTGCAACCATATTTGCGTACCATGTATCTGACCCAGAAAGATTCGGTGTTGTTGAATTTGATAAAAGCCATCGCGCCATTTCCATAGAAGAAAAACCCAAAAATCCAAAATCAAATTATGCGTCGGTGGGACTGTATTTCTATCCGGGCGATGTTGTGGCACGTGCCCGCAATTTAACACCATCACAACGCGGCGAATTGGAAATAACAGATTTGAATAATGAATACCTGCGCGAGGGGCGTATGTCCGTTGTCCCAATGAGACGTGGAAATGCCTGGTTGGATGCAGGAACACCAGATAGTTTAATGGAATCCGGGCAATTTGTTCAGATTATTGAACAACGTCAAGGCCTTAAAATCGCCTGTATAGAAGAGATTGCATACAAACAAGGTTTTATCAATGACACACAAATGCTGGATTTGATAAACGAATTAAAAGCCGGGAATTATAAAGATTATTTGCAGAAAGTATACGAGGAAAAACATGAACTTTATTAAAACAGAAATAGACGGCGTTATAATCGTTGAACCACGCGTATTTACCGATGCACGCGGATATTTCTTTGAAAGTTATAACGAAGCTGAATTTATCAAAAATGGTATTCCAAATAAATTCGTCCAGGATAATCAATCTAAATCCACATACGGCGTTGTACGCGGTCTGCATTGTCAACTGGGGGAACACGCCCAAGCAAAACTGGTGCGCGTATTATCGGGATGTGTATTAGATGTAGCCGTTGATATTCGTAAAAATTCGCCAACATTTGGTAAATATGTAGCCGTTGAATTATCAGACGAAAATAAACGTCAACTTTTTATTCCACGCGGATTTTTGCATGGGTTTTCGGTACTGTCCGATACGGCGGTATTTGCGTACAAGTGTGATAATCTGTATGCGCCAGGGGCAGAATTTGGTATTCGTTTTGATGACCCAGATATTGGGGTGGATTGGCGCGTGCCGGCCGATAAAATTATTACAAGTGACAAAGACAGACAAGCCAAGGGGTTAAAAGATGTACCTGATAACGGGTTGTAAAGGGCAACTGGGGACGGAAATTGCAAAACTGTTGCCGGATGCGATTTGTGCGGATGTTGATATGCTGGATATCACAGATGCGGTGGCGGTAAAAAATTTTGTGCGTGAAAATAATATTGATGTAATTATCAACTGTGCCGCCTATACGGCGGTAGACCGGGCCGAAGACGAAATAGATATCGCAACAAAAATAAATACAGATGGTCCGCGAAACTTGGCACAAAGTGGTGCAAAAATTATTCATATTTCCACGGACTATGTCTTTGATGGAACGGCGCATACACCATATGATGCCGACGCGCCGACAAATCCAGTGTCTGTGTACGGAAAAACAAAGCGTGCCGGTGAATTAGCGGTATTGGAAAATGCAAAATGCGCGGTTATTATTCGCACAGCTTGGCTGTACAGCAATCACGGAAATAATTTTGTAAAGACTATGCGGAAACTTGGTGCAGAAAAAGAATCTATCAATGTCGTTGCTGATCAAATAGGCACACCTACGTTTGCCGGCGATTTGGCCGCGGCAATTGTAAAAATTATTCCACAGATGTCGGAACAAAATTCCGGGATATATCATTTTACAAATATGGGGGTTTGTTCGTGGTATGATTTTGCGTGTGAAATTATGAATATGTCGGGGCTTAAATGTTGCGTCAACCCAATCAAGTCCGCACAATATCCAACACGTGCTGTACGCCCGTTTTACAGCGTTTTAGACAAAGAAAAAATTAAAACGACTTTTGGTATTGAAATTCAACATTGGAAAAAAGGTTTGGAAAAATGTATAAAACAATTTTAATCACAGGTGGTGCGGGATTTATTGGTTCTAATTTTGTTCCATATTTTTGTGAAAAATATCCCGAATATAAAATTATCAATCTGGATAAACTGACATATGCGGGAAATCTGGATAATTTGCGTGAATGTGAAAATATGCCCAACTATACTTTTGTTCAGGGCGATATTTGCGATGTGGATTTAATTGAAAAATTATTTACAGAAAATGATATTCGTGGTGTAATCCATTTTGCCGCAGAAAGTCATGTGGATAATTCTATAAAAGGACCACGCGCATTTATCAATACTAATATTATAGGAACTTTTAATTTACTGGATGCGGCACGCAAGCATTGGATGGATGGGCCCGGTAAAATAAAATCAGGCTATGAAGATGCACGTTTTCATCATATTTCAACAGATGAAGTTTATGGCGCATTGGGCGCAACTGGTATGTTCCGCGAGGATACACCATACGCACCAAACAGTCCATATTCAGCATCAAAAGCATCGTCTGACTTTCTGGTACGCGCATATCATCATACATATGGAATGAATGTAACAACATCAAATTGTTCCAACAATTATGGTCCAAAACAGCATAATGAAAAACTGATTCCGCATATTATTGGCAAAGCGTTGGCATTGCAACCTTTGCCTATTTACGGACGGGGTGAAAATGTTCGTGACTGGCTGTATGTGCTGGACCACTGCAAGGCAATTGATTTAATTTTCCACAAAGGACGTGCAGGTGAAACATATAATATTGGCGGGCATAATGAACGCAACAATATTACAATTGTAAAAACAATCTGTGCCATACTGGATGAAAAGCGTCCGCGCGCCGATGGCAAAAAGTATGAAGAATTGATTACATTTGTTGCTGATCGTGCCGGTCACGATTTCCGATATGCAATTGATGCAACCAAACTGGAAACAGAGCTGGGGTGGCGCGCTGATGAAACATTTGATACCGGCATTATAAAAACAGTTGAATGGTATATATAAAAATCCTGCCAATGGCGGGATTTTTATAGTGGTTAGTGTAAGTGGTTAGTGGGTAGTGATTGCACATAACCCCGGCTTCGGGTCCCGCAAAAATTGAAAATTTTTGTGGGTGATACTAGGCCGGAGTCCATTGTGTTCTGTGATGTTTTTATTCTGGGATATAGCCTGATTTAGTTAACAACTCATTATATAAATCAAGCCAATCGGGGTTAAAATCTATTATTAGTCTTAATTTCCATGCACGTTTCCATTCTTTTATTTGACGTTCACGCAAAACCATATTTTCAAGACTGTCATGCCATTCATAATACACCAGTTTATCAATATTGTATTTGGATGTAAAACCAGGAATCCAACGATTTTTATGTTGCCATGTTCGTCCAACTAAATCGGTTGTTGAACCAACATACAAAGTACCCATTTTTTTATTTGATAAAATATAAATCCAACCACCAGATTTCATAATAATTTAATTTTATTGTTTTTTATATTCAAGTGCAAGGACTATCAAGAACGCAGTGGATACCGGCCTACGCCGGTATGACGAGTCTAAAATCTATATACAAATAACTAATCGTCACCCCGGCGCAGGCCGGGGTCTATTGTGTTCCTGAGAAATTTTAATTTATATGAATTATTTATATATTTTTGCTTTGGGTTGAAAAGTAGTGATATTTAATATATACTTTTTAATGAACCTGCAGGGATGTGGGTTCGGGGTGTGATAACCCAATAGTTTAGGCAGTGTTTATTACACACTGAAATATCCCTGACCTATAACGGTCGGGGGGCTGTTTGTTATATAACAGGGATTTTCCCAAAGACAACAGAGTCATTTCCTAAACTATGATTTATCAACCACCCCGACCGTCATTTCTGACGGTTTAAATTTTAACCAAAGGGAGAAAATATGAAAAAAATTTCAATAATTGCCGCATTGGCTTTGTTGCCGGTGACTTCTTTTGCAGAAGAAAGTGTTCAACAAAATAAATTAAACCCACGATTTTTTATTGAATATGGAATCAGTTTGTATTCAAACACATCTGCGGAATATGAATTAGACGGAACAAAAATTACAGAAGCAGATTCTTCTGCTTTTAACGGTAATGGTTCTGCATATGTCGGCATTGATTTTGACGGTATTCAAATTGGTATTGCACCAGAATTTTCAGAAACAGAAACGGAAGAAATATTTGGTGTTAGTTTAAGAGCTATTGTTCCATTCTTGGACGGAAAAACACAACCATACATTTCAGCAGAATTAGGATTTGCAAATATGGAATATGATGACGGAAGTTTAAGCTTTGATGATACAGCCGTTGCCTATGGCATTGGCGCCGGTGTGAAATATAATTTCAATGATAATCTGTCTATAAAGGGTGGATTAGAATATCAAATTATGAATTTTGAAACTGATGTAAACGGTTATGAATATACAGTTGATACATCTGGTTTTGCCATAACAACCAGTATTGGTTATCGTTTCTAACAAAAACACCGGCAATTACCGGTGTTTTTTTAACATTTTTATTTATGTATTAAACAAAAAATGGCAAATGTCACCGGGTTGCATTATATAATCACGACCAACCAAGCGCATTTTGCCGGCCTCTTTAACCGCTACTTCACCACCCAAGGATATAAAATCGTCGGGGCTGATAACTTCGGCACGGATAAATCCACGTTCAAAATCAGTGTGAATTTTACCAGCAGCCTGTGGTGCTGTCATACCGACTGTGATAGTCCAGGCGTGTGCTTCCTTGGGTCCTATGGTATAATATGTTTGCAGGCCCAATGTTTTATATCCTGTTTTTATTACCTGGTCCAGACCAGATTCAGACAACCCCAAATCATCAAGAAACATTTTACGTTCGTCTGGGTCAACAATTTGTGAAATTTCCATTTCTATTTTTGATGAAATAACCAAGACATCCGCCGTATTGCCAAATTTTTGTTTTACAATATCGGAATATTTATTACCGGTGGCGGCTGCGGATTCTTCCACATTACAAACATAAATAACCGGTTTTGATGTCAACAGATTAAATGGAGATGCATCAACATCGCCATTGCGTGCCGGAATTGATTTTTCAAGGTTAGTTTTTATTACATTCGCATCGGCTAATAATTTTATAGCATCTTTATCCAGACCACGGGCCTTTTTTTCCAAGTTTTTTATTTGTTTATCTATGCTTTCCAGGTCCGCTAACATCAATTCTGTTTCAATAGTTTCAATGTCTGATAATGGGTCTATACGCCCGTTTACGTGGACAATATCATCATTTTCAAAACAACGAACAACGTGAATTATTGCATCTGTTGACAGGATATTTCCCAAAAATTTATTACCCAATCCCTCGCCTGCGGATGCGCCTTTTACCAGCCCGGCTATATCCACAATTTCTAATTGTGTTGGAATTATTTTCTGGGAACCAGCTACACGCGCAAGTTCATGTAATGTTGCATCCGGTACAACAACACGTCCAGTATTTGGTTCAATGGTACAAAACGGATAATTTTGTGCATCCGCCGCAGCACTTTGTGTCAAAGCATTAAATAATGTGGATTTGCCAACATTTGGCAGGCCCACAATTCCACAATTGAATCCCATAATTAAATCCTTTATAATGTGTTTAATATGTCATACCTGTGGAATGAATTCAATATAAAAACCTTTCCGGCGGAAACAATTGTTTTCCGTGATGGTATATATATGGCCGATTTATCAACATTGGAAAATGCGCCCATTGATAAAAATTATGATTTACCAGTACATATTATATACATTGGCGAAATCACCGGGAAAAACCGGTTAAATATTGACGTATTGGTTAAAAACCAGAAAGTTTTTTTTAGCGCAGACATAAAAATAAAAAAGCCGGCTTTTTTAAACATTTTTATTAAAAACGCCGGAAAAAATTCTGAAATTTACGGTCAAGTTATGATAACAAATGAAAACGAATTTGAATATGACTGTACAGCACATCACACGGAAAAAAACACCGGCATTTTTGTAAAAACTAAGTTATTTGGCCGGGAAAATTCAAAATCTAAATTATCGGGTACTGCGATTATTGATAATGGATGTGATGGGTGTGAGTCAGATATTGGGTTCAGTGCTTTGGCCGAACAAAACGCAAAAATTGAATTTATGCCATCACAACGTATCAGTGCCGAACCAATATCGGCGGAACACAGTGCAAGTATTTACAGACCAAATGATGCACAAATTTTATTTCTGCGCCAGGCGGGTTTATCTGGCGAAGAAGTGAATAATGCTATGATAGAAGCATTCAAAAACGATTTTTAATGAATACATTCGTATGTTCATATGTGTAATTTAATTATAAAATATCATATATGATACGCATTTTATTTTTACTTTTTATTATATTACCTGTGTCAAGTTATGCCAATATACGACAACCATTAGTAGAATCTTTTAAACCATATGTAGGTGTGGATTTAAGTTTGGCTTTTGTTGATTATAATGAAAATCCAGTTCACATATCTGATAAATATGGCGCGGTGACAGTCAATGCAGGTGCACGATTTAACAAATGTTTTGGTGCGGAAATTTTTTATGGGTATTCGTTTGATACAAATACAGAAAAAAGCCGCTATACCAACGAATACAATTGGCTGGAATTAAAAACACAAATAAGTTATCAAATTTATGGTGCGAATATTCAGACATATTATAATATCTTTCGCGGGCTGGAAGCCATAATATCTGTTGGTGTTGCAAACTTTATTTTTGAAACAGATGCATATTATCGCGAAATGGAAAACGGTGTATATGATGGAATTGATACAACCGTATCAACCCATCGTGCCGCACCACGAATTGGAATTGGTGCGATTTATAATATAAATAAGCAAGCCGCGATACGAACTATGTTTATGTATGCGCCAGTACGACACGATTTTTTTAGACAAGTAAGTGAATTAAAAATTGGAATTAGATACACTTTTTAAGTTCTGCGCCATCATCATTCATATCCAGACGTTTATTACGAATTTCCTGAGCCGCGTGAATTTTTTGTTTTATTAAAATTAAATCTGGATGTGATTGCAATTCATTATTCATCATATCAATTGCCGCATCTAAATCTGATTTATTACGGACAAATATAGGCATTATAGAATCAGCCGCGGAAAATACAGATTTTTGCAATTCACCCTTAAAATCATTTATAACATTCAGATATGTCCGAATATGTGCATCTTCGTGTGATAAAACCGCATTATAAGAACACGATTCCGGTGCGTGTCTCATATCTATTTTTACTAAAAAATCACTGTATCCGACGGTTGCATTTACCGTTTTAAGCGCAACACAAAAACCATTTTCAACCGGTGTACTGTTGGCAATAATATCATAATTATCAACCAATGTTGCAACCACATTTCCGTGCCACAAATCCATTGGTGCCAGGGGTTGTACCACGCGCCGTTGCCAATCGGGGCTATCAATAAAAATTCGCGGATTTAATTTGTACGCCAGACAATCATTGGCAATTGCCCGGCAACAAAACAAAGTACAAAAAATAGCAATTATTTTTTTCAAGGATTTACTCGGCCGCGCCCTGTTTTTTTAGATATTCATTTACAAAATTATTGCCGTACATTTTATATAATTCTTCGGCCAGTAATACAGACGAACGCCCAGATTCAAATAAACGCAATAAATTGCCCAATCCACCCAATTCTGTGTTTAAAATCACAGATTCACCTGTGACAGGACGTGATAATAACAAAGCACGTTTTAAGTTAGGATAAGCCTTGCCTTGGATAAACGCCATTTCTAATGGATTTAAATTCCAATGTGCATAATCGTTGCTGTCTGCCGCTGGGTTGCGGAAAAACAAGACTGTCTGGGCTTGGCCACGAACCACATCACCAATTCCTAACTTATCCAGAACATTTGCGCGCTGGAATGCAGCCATGTATGCCTGGCGATTTTTACGCCCCTCTTGCAGGCCGGCTATAAAACTGTCACGGAACATTTTGTTTTCCAACATAGGAGCGGTTTCGTCAATCATAATCAACGAAGGATTACCACCCGATACAGTGATATTATTTATTCTGTGCAATATATACGATATTACCGCCGGGGCCAATGTTTCATCTTGTAAAATATCGGTAAAATCAAATGTTGTAAGACGCGCCTGTAAATCTAATGTATCAGATGTATCATTAAACATATCACCGTACTGCAACGGGTCAATCCATTTTTTCAGGGCAGGGCGCATATTACCAGATGAAGAAAAACAACTTTCCCATAAATTTTTTAACAATTTATCCTGGTCGGACAAATAATCAAAATTCACAGATACCGCGCGTGCGATTTCATCGGCCGATGCCGCATCATTCTGGCCCGATATAATCGCAAACCAGCGACGTAAAAATGCGCGATTTGCCGCAGTATCTGGCATTTTAAGTGGGTTTAAACGCGTCAGGAAATTTTGTGCCATGGGGTCTGTATTTTTTTCTTTGCCCTGCATAGTGATATATTTTCCACCAACTGCCAATGTGAATATTTCCGCACCTTTGTTACGATCAAAGAAAAACGCTTTTAGTTTTGGATGACGTAAAGATTGCGCTATCAGAAAACTGAACAAGGTTGTTTTACCACCACCGGTTGGACCAATTGTAAGTGTATGTGCCACGGCGGCAGGCTTGTCCGATACGTGGAATTGGAACTGGTACGGTGTTCCCTGGGCGGTTGGAAAAACAACCAATGGGCCAGGCCCCCAATCAGAATTTTCAACACCACGTGGCTGGGTTGACATAGGAATTGAAATCGCCGCCGCGCGGGATAATAATTTAAAACTGCGCGGAAATGTATCAAATCCCGGAATTTGTGCAAACCAAGAAACCTGGGATGCAAATGTTTCAACAATAGGTGAAATACCAAATTGTGCGGCTATTTTTTTAAATTCTGCAACTGATTTTTGTAAATCTTCGCGGGTTGCACCAAATATTACAAATAAAGGATAATAATTTATCAGACTTTGATTACCAGATATATTTTCATCCATTGCACTTTGGGCTGATGATATTTGTTCCTCGGTTGATGTTGTGTTTTCATCAGCCGTACTGCGGCGTTGACGGATAGTACTTTCTATATCAGCATTACCCATAATACGAAAACCATTCATAGAAATCATTTCTGTCTGGATGGTTGATACAGTATCAAAGAATTCTTCGTCCAAATAATCCGGTGATATCTTGAAAGAAACACACGCTGCAAAGGATTGATTGCCACCACTGATATAACGTACAATACCATCACGCAAAAATTCAATATCATCAACCGTTGTCAGATTTGCGATATTATTATCAGCACGCATAGGTGCAGGCTTTGAAATAGGGGATAATATACGACCAAAAAATCGTGCCATATTATCAGAACTGTCATTACGTAAAACTTGTGGACGATACGCCGCTAATATTGATTCTATGTAATTACCATATTGATTTAACCTTTCGCGCGCGTTTGGTCCATAAACAGATATGGTTATATAATAACTGTTCAAGAAAATTTTTAATCCCTGGCCACGCCATTTATTATAAATACTTTGCAAAGTCGGTTGATCAAATTCATAATCCGTATTTTCGTCGGCCGCGTCCCGCACCATATAAAAACGCAAAACAACATTCGGGTCGCGTATCTGATTAAATAACTGCGCCCGTAATTCTAAAAATTTTTCTTTGGTTGCGTCATCCTGCATACTGGTTTGAACACCAGCCACGCGGTATGCGCGCACCAATCCACCATCGGTCAATGACATAGAATTATCATTATAAACCGTTCCAAACGGCAGGTAATTTGAGTACTTGGCATATCCAAAATGCGGAAATATACGACGCGTCAAAGTTGGTACAAACATCATTAAAACAATAAAAACAAACAAAACAACCATCACCAAAATAGTCAAAGTGATTGGAAATCCACTGCCCGCAAAGTAATCAAAAAATCCGTTTATAGTGTTCATATCTTATGCCGCCAATTTTCTGGGTATTTTACGTTTCATCAACTGAATTTTTGCCGTTACAATTTGGCCCAGTTGTGGGTCCCGCTTAGAAAAAATTGCAATTATTGAATGTGTTATTATCACAACAACCAAGAAATACAGTGGATTTATCGCCATCTTTCCACGCGTTACAACCATCGCTGTTATAAAAATAATCGCAAAAATAATGAACAGCGATATAAAATTCAGCACAGCTAAATTATATGGCACATAAAATATGTGCGCCGGATTTGCCAATGCTTTCAAAACCTGCTGTTTCATAAATTCCCTCCCGCGGTATTTGAATTATAACAATTTCAACATTTTTCAACAAGCATAAAAAGGTCAAGCCAACTTTTTGTTAAAAGTGTTAAAAACAGCATATTTTTCAACTGTTGATTAAACAGGGGCATTTTTTAACAACAATGCATAAACACCCCATAAACCTGGGATTTTTTTGTTGAAAAACGGTTAAAAAAATCTAAAAACTCTAAAATCAACAATTTCAACAGCCCCTACTAAAACAACAATAAATAATATTATTATTTGATTTTTCAAAAAATATGTTTATAATCGCCACTGTAAAAAGGATAACGACATGAAATTTTTAAGTTCCTTAAAGGCTTGGAAGAAACGCGGTAATGTTAAACAAATCCGTCGTGGAAAGCAAGTTATCTTGATTGACCCTGATAATCCAAAATTCAAAGCGAAACAGGGATTCAAGAAAAAATAAAAACCCGCCGATTGGCGGCGTTTTTTGTTTTTGCCTTTTTTATATATTTTATGTTAAACTAGGAAATGAATCCAATGGGAATTGGGTTCGGGGCTGTAGCAAGCCTTTATATGTCCGGTGCAAAATTGCGTATGGCATCGTTATCCGATGTCATTCCTGTGGTTTTGTGTCGTTATTTATCCCTGACTGTAAATCAGTCGGGGGGCTGTTCGTTATACAACAGGGGAAACCTAAAAGCGACAGAATCATTGACATATATGATTTGCTAACTCCCCGACCGTCAAATTCCATTGACGGTTTATTTTTTAACAAAGGGATGTGCAATGAAAAAAATAACTTTATTGACAGGATGTCTGGTATTGGCGGCCTGTAATGGTAATTACGCAGAAATTTCCAAACAATATCGCGAGGATTTTTCAAATGGTAATTACGAAGTTGCAGCAGAAAAGATGGCTAAGGCAACTGTATTAAATCAAGAACCGAATAATGTTTATTTGGGTGGATTGCAGTGTGGTAATGCATATTTATGGGCAAATAATGCAGAAGGACTTGAAACATGTTTTTCACCGGTAAATTCTATATTAAAGGGTGAAACCGATGAAGATTCATCATATAAAATCAAAAGTTATGAAAAGATTATGTTCAAGACTTATGAAGGAATTGGACTGATTGCAAATGATGATTCTTATGCAAAGCAAGTGTTTAATCAGGTATATGATTTACAAAAAGAAAATATAAGCGAAAATAGTGATGAAATTGCAAAAGAACAAGAGAAATTTAAAGAAGATCAAAAAATATTAAAAGAATTTGGTATCAATGTGCCAAGTTTGGATTCTATTACTGATTCCATTAGTAAAGATGTATCGTCTTTGGATGATGATATTACCGCAATGAAAGATTATGCAAATCCATATACTACTTGGTTGATGGCGTTGTATGATGGTGCCAGCGGTGATTATAGTAATGCGAACAATGGTATGAGCAGAGTTGCAAAATTTGCACCAAAAAATACTTTTGTTAAATCAGATGTTGCTGGTTTGAAAAAAGGAAGTGTTTATGTTGTTTTTGAAAACGGTATGGTTGGACAATTGCAAAAACGTTCATTGGTACCAGATGTTTTGAAACCTTTGACACAACCATTGTCAGCATTAGGGGTTGAAGCGGGTATTGAACTGACTATCCCTGATGTATTCCCAGGAACCAAAGCATTAGAAACAATAAGTGTTAAATCTGGCGATACAACGGTTACAACACAACAATTAGTAAATGTTGATTCTGTTGTTAAAACTGATTATAACAAATATAAGACACGTAATATTATAAGTTCAGTAGCGTTTGAAATTGGAAAAATTGCCGCCGCAACTGCAGCAGGATATGCAGCAAATGAAGCGGCTAAGGATACTCCGTTTAGGGCAGCAGCAACAGCGGCGGCAGTAACCGGGGTTATGAGTGTAAAGAAACCGTGGGATTTAAGATCTTGGGATTCTATACCAACAGAAATTCAAACGGCACGTGTCAATATGCCTGTTGATAGAAAATTATTTATCAATGATGGCTTAGAAGTTGTTATCCCAGAAGGTATTGAAAATGCAATTGTATTTGTTCGTATCCCAACGGCAAATGCAGTGCCAGCAATAGTTGTTGGTAAACTGAACTAAATACAGGTAAATTATGAAAAAAATTATTTGTATTTTAGGAATTGTTTTGGGTGGTTGTACGACCACCCAAAATCTGAATCCTGAACATATACATATAGATAGCCTGCCAGACGATTGTATAAAAAATATTCGTATCAATGGGGTTGAATATGTAGAAAATGGAAATATGAAAATAACCGTTTCTGGTGAAGTGTATAATGATACAGATTTGTATTATTCAACAGCTTGGTTTAATGATAGTGGAATAAAAATAAATACTTTGTTGTCTAAATATGTAAAACAGACAGTTAAAAAAGGATTGCCTTTTTATTGGACCATTGTCGCGCCATCAAGCAAGGCTGTGGATTATAAAGTTTATGTATCAAATACAAAAATAGAACAATAATAAAAGGAAAAAAATGAAAAAAGTTTTTTATTTAATGATTGCAATAGCTTTTATGGGGGTGGGATGTTCTTCTAGTCCAAAAGTATTGACTGATTCAGAATCCCAGGAATTTGTATCTGCAACATTATCAAGTAATGATTTTGAAGTTGCTGCCCAAAGTATGTTAAATGATATGCTGGCACATGAATTGGCCAGCCCAAAACCAAATGGTCAGCCATATATTATGAAGGTTTCGGAAATTGTAAATGATACACAACAACGGCTGAATATGCGCGATTTAACAATGTTTATAACCAAAGAAGTCAGACGCAGTGGAAATGTAAAAGCAACTAATTCTTTTGGTTCAAACAGAAATTCAGATGTTGCTGCGTCCAGAGAATTGGCCGAATCTTCGTTGGTTGATAAATCAACAGTAAAGAAAAATAATACAGTAAAAGCATTTGATTTATCACTGACAGGGCGTATTTCTCAAAAAAATACAAATGTTGATCGCAGAAATAAACTGATTGAATATACTTTTGATTTATCTTTGACGGATGTATCAGATGGTACTGAATTATGGTCAGATTATAAGATTATTAAAAAGTTGGTGGATAAAGATACTCAAACCTGGTAAACGAATATAAAAAACACTCAAATTTTGTTTGGGTGTTTTTTTACAAAAAAGGATGTAAAAATGAAAAAATTTTTCATTGTATTTTTAATGTTTTGCGGTGTTATAAATTATGCAAATGCAAAAATTCAAAATGTAGGTGCAACGGGATACGGAAAATCAGAATATGAAGCTACTATTGATGCGATTGATAATGCTATAAGACAGACTTCTGTGGTGTCTGGTGGTGCAGACAGTGCGAAAATAGTTTCTGCTGATTATCATCTGGAAGATACACGTGAAATAAAAGCAAAGGTTGAAAAGAAATCTTGGTTTAAATCAATTACGGATGGTTGGTTTGATGATGATAAACAACAGGTTTCAGCAGATTATAAGGAAGATGTTTTTGTAGATTACAAAGGTGGAAAAATTGATGAATCTTTGCGCATAGAAGAAAGAAATATCAACCAAAAATATCAAGGAAAAATAGAGGGATATTCTGTAAAATCTGTATCAGAAAAAAAAGGAAAATATACAGTCGAGATTGAAGCAAAAGTATTTGTCACAGATGACTATGTTTCACCAGATTTGGTAAAAAAATCAAAATATAGTGTGGTGATAACAGGGTTTGAAGGCAAGAAAAAATGGGATTGTTTAACAGATGCTGATTTAATAACAGCGTGGGAAAAGGATATCTCTAGGTCAAAAAAATTGACCGTTGTCGACAGAAGTAATTTTGATAAACAAGCAAAAGAATTAGGATTACTGAATGATGATATAGCAAAACGAGAAAATTTAAATAAATTAAAACAATTGGAAATAGCTGATTATCTGTTGGTTGGTAGAATTGAAAGATTTAATATCAATCGTACAGATAAAACTATTCAATTGACAGGCGAAAAAGTTCAAAAAACAGATGCTAAATTGACTGTTTCCTATAAACTTATAGAAACTGCAACAATGGAAATTGTGTCCACTGATTCTGTTTCAAAGTCAATTCATTATGAATCTGGCGCATCGTGTAATACAGTTGAAAATGCATTGGTAAAAAAAGTGTCAGATGAATTGATGGAAATATTGATATCTGATATATCAAAATGATAAAAAATCACCCATTTGGGTGATTTTTTGATTGGGATAAAATAATTTTGGTTTAATAAAAAACACCCCGGATTAGGGGCATTTTTTATTAAAACTGGTTGCGGGGAATGGATTTGAACCACTGATCTTCAGTTAACGGGTCAAGTGTTTAACATTGTTTAATATTGTTTAATTTTTCTTGATTTTCTGCGTATTGTGTCGCATAATAACTTTAACAAGATTTAATAAAAATTGGTAGCAAAACGAAAAAGATAACGGGTCAAATTTACAGGGGTAAAAAATGACGGATACGACACTAAAACTGTTCCAAGATACAAATATCAGAACCCAATGGGATGCGGATGCTGAAAAGTGGTATTTTTCCATTGTTGATGTTATTGCAGCATTGACGGAATCGGATTATCAACATTCACGTAATTATTGGAAGGTTTTGAAAAGCCGTCTGAAGGCGGAAGGAAATGAAACGGTTACAAATTGTAACCAGTTGAAATTGGTTGCACCAGATGGCAAGTTGCGTATGACCGATGTGGCGGACACAGAACAGTTGTTGCGCTTGATTCAATCTGTGCCATCTAAGAAAGCAGAACCATTTAAGTTGTGGCTGGCCAGTGTGGGTAGTGAAAGAATTGATGAAATATCAGACCCCGAAATCGCAATTCAACGTGCATTGAATTATTACCAGCGGTTGGGTTATTCGGATGAATGGATTGCCCAGCGGTTGCGTTCTATTGAAATTCGTAAAGACCTGACCAATCAATGGGACAAGGGTGGAATTAAGAAAGGATTGGAATACGCCTTGCTGACAGATGAAATTACACGTTCTTGGTCGGGTATGAAGACCAAAGAATATAAACAGCACAAAGGGCTAAAGAAAGAATCCTTGCGTGATAATATGACGAATGCTGAATTGGTTCTGAATATGTTGGCGGAACTGTCTGCGACCGAGATTGCAAAAAATGAAAATCCAATGGGACTGGCACAAAATATGGCGGTGGCCAAGCGTGGCGGTAATGTTGCCCGTCAGGCACGATTACAGCTGGAACAAGAAACCGGAAAAAGGGTTGTGTCGGGCACAAATTCAAAACTGTTAAAGCGTGTGGCTAAAGAATAAATGTCGTCAAATCGTATCAATTTTACAGAACGGGCGTTGGAAAATTTAGCCGTTCCTGCATCGGGGCAGGCGGTTTATTATGACACGGGCAGTCATGATGGTCTGTGTGTTATTGTGACCTATGGCGGGGCAAAGACTTATTATGCCTATATGAAATTCCAAGGCACACCAAAGCGTATAAAAATCGGGCGTGTGGGGCAGATTAAACTGTGTGATGCACGGCGGCAGGCGCATAGCTTAAAAGAAATGGCGACTAATGGCACAGACCCCAGTATTCAAAGACGGGAAAATCTGAATGATATGACCCTGCGCCAGTTTTATGAAAATATCTATAAACCCGAATATTCCACAATCTATAAAAAGCAACATTCGGTTGTAAATGATGACAGTGTGTTCAAGCACCGGTTGAATCAATTTCATAATCGCAAGTTGTTAAGTATCAAAGCGGACGAGATTGAACGCCTGCATGCGGAGACTTGTAAAACACACAGTCCATATACGGCCAATCGGGTGTTGTCGTTGATTAAGCATATGTATGTGATTGCAGTGAAAAAGGGCTTAATGGGGTTACGTGGTAATCCGGCCGGCGGAATTCGTAAATTTACAGAAAAAAGTCGGGACAGATTCTTGAATGGTGATGAATTAAAAAGGTTCTGGACGGCCTTGGCGGAATGTAAAAACGATGTGTTCAAAAACTATGTGATGATATCGCTGATGACTGGGATGCGGCGGAATAATGTGCTGACTATGCGCTGGGAACATGTTGATTTTACGTCGGGGTTGATATATGTGCCTGATTCCAAAGGTGGGCAACCGTTGCAGATTCCAATGGTGAATCAGTTGCGTGAATTGCTGTTAAAAATCAATCAAGGCAAGAAAAAAGGTTGGGTATTGCCGAGTAGTAAAAGTGCCAGTGGACATCTGGAAGACCCGAAACGTCCGTGGCAATCTTTGTTAAAGGCGGCAAACATCACAGATATGCGGATTCATGACCTGCGTCGCACAATGGGGTCGTGGCAGGCAATATCGGGTGCCAGTTTGCCGGTTATTGGTAAATCACTTGGCCATAAATCCACCAGCGCAACACAGGTTTATAGTCGCCTGACCGTTGACCCAATTCGTGATTCTATGCAAACCGCCACAGATAAAATGCTGGGGTTTGTGGTATTATAAACAATTTTTTTGTTTATAATAATATTATTGTATGTGTTTTTGTGTTTGTTGTGTTTGTTTTTTTATAATATAAACAAAAAAGTTGTTTATTGTTGAATTTTTTTCTTTTTTATGGTATAATATGCTCGCCTAAGGTAAAAAACATGTTGTATAGATTAAATATAAAAAATTTTAAATCCATTGTTGATTTGACGTTGGATATGTCTTTTGGCCAAAAAAGATTGGTTGAGAAAGATGTAATTTATGCATTGGAACCAACAAAAAAAATTGCTGACAGGGTTGTTCCTGTGGAATGTATATATGGTCCTAATGCTAGTGGTAAAAGTAATATAGTTAAGGCGATAAAAGTTTTTCGTGAGATTGTAGTAGATGGTTTGGTTTTTTCTTCGTATCAACCAAACAAATTGCGTTTTATAAAAGAACCAACGTGTTTTAGTATAGAATTTTTTGTTAATTCACGTAAGTATAGTTATATTTTGGCTTTTGATGAGAATTCCATTGTTTATGAAGAATTAATTGATTTAACTAATAATATATCTATATACAAAATAGAAAATCAAAAAACTTATTTTGATAATATTGACTGTGATGGTTTTGATTATGTTTTGTTAGATAAAATATACGAAACTGCTGCTATTGTTCGTGGTAAGGATGGACAAGATTATCAAAAAAATACTTTTTTAGAAAAATTTGTTTGGCAATTTCCTAACTTAGATAGTAGGTTATCGGATGTTTTTTATTATATTTCTAATAATATAAAAATAATTTCAGCAAAAGATAGTTTAAGAGCATTTTCTTCTATTAGATATTTAGCTGATTCTGATAAGGATGAAGATATATGTGTTAGTTTGGATAAAATATCAAAGTTTATTCAGATGTTTGATGTAGATGTTAAACGTTTTGAGCATAAATATAAAGAGTATTCTCAAGAGAGTTTGATGAATGTTGAAATTCCGTTTGATTTTATAAAAAATTTTGATGAAGACAAGGTTTATGTTGATGATATTATTCCTTATTTAGAAGATGATACAGGAAAAGATGTTCCTTTTAATTTTCATAATGAATTATCCGTTGGTACTCAAGAAATATTTAAATTGGCTGGTTTAATATTAGGGGCAGTTGAAAAAGGTGTTTTGATTATAATAGATGAAATGGATCGTTCTATACATCCAAAAGTTTTAGAAGGTTTAATTAAAAGGTTTAAATATAAAAATTTGAATAAGAATGGAGCGCAGCTAATAGCTACTTTGCATACAACTGATATTTTAGAAAATAAGATTTATAAAACAGATGAATTTGCCTTTGTTAATAAAAACAAAAAAAACGGTTCTGTCTTGGTTAGATTATCTTCTATAGAAAAAAGGAATGAGGTTAATTTCAGAGATAGGTATGTTTCTGGGATGTATAGGGGGCAGCCTATTATTTTGGATTAGGGGTTTGACATGTGTGTATATAAATATATTTTGGTGGTTTGTGAGGGTGGAAGCGAAGAAAGGTATATAAAAGTATTGAAAAAGTTTTTTAGAGAATATACAGATAAGCAAATTGTTACTATAATGTCTAGTAATTTATGTGGTGGTATAACAGTAAGTAATTATATATCAAGAATAAAGGATGCTTTAAAATCTGTAAAAGGTGATTTTGATGAGCTGTGTATTTGGTTAGATGTAGATCTATTTAAGAGAAAATATAATAACTTATCTTTAGAAGAAATAAAAGAAATGTGTCAGCAAGAAATAAATCGTGCTCTTGTAAATTTGCCTCGTGGTTTAAGGGTTGCTAATTTGCCCGTAAAATTATGTTTTAATTACATGAATGGTGAAGATTTTTTATCTATGTGTCATGGAGGCGATGTTGTTATGTTGTGGCAGGATTTTTGTGAACAAAATAATCATTTTATTAATCCTATGGTTGCTGCCTTTTATAAAGGTGAGGCTGATAGGATTATCCCATGTAAAACAGGTGATGAATGTTGGCTAGATTTCCAAAATATAGAAAATATTAAAAATTTAATCTCTTGTAATGAAAATTTGGATATAAAATTTTCCAGTGATTTTGTAGATTTTATATCTAAGCTTGTTGATGAAACAATTTAGTCGTTTTTTTATTTTTTGCATTTATAGGTATTTACTGTTATTATAAGTATTGAATCCGATAGGGGACTAGCGGGTTCGGGTTCCAAAAGCCCATACTGTACGGTGCGATATGCATCGTTATCCACTTTTGCAAATGGTGCATTCGCATCGTTATGCCTGACCTTTGGTCGGGCCACCCGTTGTAATACAATAAGGGCAACCTGAACGCAATGGGAGTCATTTACAGTATGATTTTTGGAAACGCCCGACCGTCAATATCCTTTATTGGCGGTGTTTTTTTTACAAAGGGTGTAGTATGAAAAAGATAATATTTGGTTTGGTTGGTATATTTTGTGCAATTTCTGCACATGCAGTGGATTTAACGTTGGTTTCATATGATGGTAATATGTATAGTGTTATTGACCCTGCATATGCTGCGGCTGGACAATTAACACAAATTTCAGATATTTACTATTATTATAAACCGTTTGAACATAGTTTAGTATTAACTCAAACAGAATGGTTGGGTGATGGAAACGGTTATGAATATCAGGCACCTTATAGTCCAAGTGAATTTTATTATTCTGGTATAACGTTTGAAAATTTTGATAAGGAAATAGGTTTAGAGGGGGATGAATTTGTTTTACAGAATGTAGCAGACTTAAAAAATCAATTTGATAATTGGGTTGCGAATAATGTTTCTGAATTGACGGATTTATCGGTTATTGGCATTTCAAGAAATATTGTAAAACAACATAATATTGATATTTATAATTCTGTTTTTGGTAATATAGGGTTTAATGATGATAAGTTTTCTGTATGGGGAACAACATTACTTAATTCAATGAATAAGTCTGGTAAATACAATTATTCAACAAATGGACTGGGGGTTATTCTGGGGGCGGATTTACAGTTGTCAGATAGTGTTTTAATGGGTGCGGGATACAGTTATTCAAATGTTGATATAGATATAAATCCGTCTGATATATTATTTGATACAGGCAGTGTATTTTTATATTCAAAATGGCAACCGAGCAAATTCTATGTAAATGGGCTGGTTGCGTATAACTTTGCAGATTATGAGTATATAGATAGTGAATTGAATAATGGTGATGTATCTGGTTTGTTTGCATCGGTTATGGCGGGTTATAAAACAGAATACGGATTAAGTCCAGAAATTGGTATCAGATACACAAATATAGAATTAAATCAAAACAGTGAATACTTAAAAAAATCCAAAAGTGATTTTTATAGTGTTGTTGCAGGGGCGGGTTATGAACATGCGATTGGTGATTTTGTATTGGGTGGTCGTGCATTTGTTGAATATAATATTACACAACCAGACAATAAAGTAGATTTAGATGTATTGGGATATAAATACAATTTTGAAATAGAAGACACAGAACGACCACTGGGGGCAGAATTTGGCATTTGGGCTGAATATAATATTAGCGGCATAAATTTACGCCTAAATTATGATTTAAGATTACATACAGATGTGGTTAATCACACAGGTGGTTTGTCTTTGAGATACGTTTTTTAGGGATGTGGAATGGATTTCGCTCGCACGGTATAAATATGCTGGCTGTGCGCAAATTTGTAGTTATTTGAACTTTGTTGCCACTCGTTATTATATACAAATTTTGAACTGGCAACTGCGTTGCTATGGTTCAAACCAATAATCCCAAAACTTTTTAATAAAAAACACCCCGATTAGGGGCATTTTTTTTATTAAAAACTGGTTGCGGGGAATGGATTTGAACCACTGACCTTCAGGTTATGAGCCTGACGAGCTACCGGACTGCTCTACCCCGCGATACGTTTATAAAGCCTGTTTATTATATATTATTATTAGCATAAGTCAAACAAAAAATATGTTTTGCGGGCTTTTTAGGACAAAGGTTATACTTCCTTGAATTATACTTTTTTTGTTGCTAGAATCCGCACAAAGGTTTGTATTATTATGAATAAAACATTTAGAAAATTATGGAAGGGCTTTTGGGAACCGATTTTAAGCCTGGGGATTTTTCAATGGATTGTTGCCGTGATTATGGCGATTCCTATTTGGTTTGTGTATTTTACATCTGTTAAAAGAATTAAAAATATTGATGTGTTTTATAAGTATCGTAAAAAGCCGGCAATTTTTGTGTTTTGGCATGGGCGTAGTTTGATGTTGAGTCCTATTATTTGTCTGGGTGGGATGCAGGCATATGCCGTGGCCAGTCGTCATAAAGATGGACGAATGATGGCTAAATTACAACGTTTGTTTGGTTTAAGGGCTATTTATGGTTCTTCGCATAAGGGGGGGGTGTCTGTTCTGCGCGAAGGTTTGCGGGTTTTAAATAAAGGAAATTTTGGTATTTGCATGTCGCCGGATGGGCCGGGTGGACCGTCGTTGCGTGTCCAGGATGGGGCGTTATATTTTGCAAAAATGTCTGGTGCGCCGATTATTCCGGTATGTTATTCTGCAAAGCGTGCTTGGTTCCAGGACCGGTGGGACCGATATTTATTGGCTTTGCCTTTTAATAAATTGACTGTAAATGTTGGTGACCCTATATTCGTACCAAAGAAATGCAGCACCGCGGAATTTGAGGCTGTTCGTCAACAGGTTGAAAATGTTATGGTTGCACAGGTTCGCGAAATGGATGCGGAATTTAATCATCCGATTGTGGAACAGGATTTAACCGCACACGAATGTAAAAAACAAAGGCGCGAAGCCGCCGCGACTAAAAAAGCCAACAAGAAAAAACAAAAGGCGTAATATGAAAACACCATATTGGTTTACACGAAAAACTTTGTTGTCTTTTATTTTATTACCATTTGCGTGGATTTATTATTTGGTGGGTCGTGTGGTATATTGGGTACGGTCATGGCGGTCGGTAAAATCACGACGCCCCATAATTTGTGTTGGAAATATTTTGGCTGGTGGTGTTGGTAAGACCCCAGTTGTGCGTGCGATTGCTATGCGGTATGATGCCCCGGTGGTTATGCGTGGATATAAAAAATGTGCAAAAAACGGGGATGCCGGAGACGAAGCGACAATGTTGGCACGGTCTGGGATTGTGGTGCACGTGGGTGATAGAAAAAGTAATATTATTTTGTTAAATAAACAGGCTGATGAAAATGGTCCAATTATTATGGATGATGGGTTGCAAAATCTGACCATTAAAAAAGATGTTTCAATTTTAGTCTTTGATGAGGGGTTAGGTTTTGGTAATGGATTTTTATTGCCGGCCGGTCCATTGCGTGAACCAAAATGCGCCGCGGCAAAAGCGGATGCTATAATTGTTATAAAAAACAGACGGCCAAAGCGCAACTTTAATTTGCCAGCCGGTGTTCCAGTGTTTTATGCGAAAAATCAGACCGTATCCCCATATGACGATGATGAAAAGTTGGTTGCTTTTGCCGGGATTGGATATCCGAAAAAATTCTTTGGTGCGTTGAAAAATGTTGTGGCACGGCGCAGTTTTGCGGACCACTATCAATACACCAGCGAGGATTTAGAACGATTGATTGTGCTGGCTGATAAAAAAGGGGCCAAGTTGATTACAACTGAAAAAGACTGGGTGCGTTTACCAATTGAAGTGCGTGATATAATAAAGTATGCAAAATTAGAAACAGTTATAGATTACAGATTCTATGAATGGTTAAAGGAGAAAATTAAATGACCACATTAAAAAAAGAAGTAAAAATTACTGGGGTTGGAATTCATTCGGGACAGCCGGTAAACATTGTGGTAAAGCCGTCTGATAATCCTGGGATTTTTATGCGTCGTGTTGATATGGTTGGGACTGGTTTAATTGCCGCACGGTATGATAATGTTGGTGATACAAAAATGCGCAATACCACAATCGGTAAAACCGATGGTGCACATGTACAAACGGTGGAACATTTAATGGCGGCCTTGTTTATGGTTGGGATAGACTGTGCAATTATTGAAATTGATGGTCCTGAAACGCCTATTTTAGATGGCAGTGCAGCACAATTTATTGATGCTTTTGTTGATGCCGGGGTGACCAAGGGAAAACTGAAACGCATAGTTGTAAAAAAAGAAGTTATTGTACACGCGCGCGAAGTTTTAAGACAGTTGTCACTTTTAACGCGTATTCAATTATGGATTATGAATAAAATTGCAGGACGCAAAAGCGATGGGTATGTAAAATTGTCGCCGAATGATGGGAAGTCTTTGAATATAAGTGCGACTTTGATTTATCCTGAAAAAATTATCGGTAATCAATCTTATTCGTATAAATATGACGGTACAAAAAAATCTTTTAATGTTTTTGTTTGTGATATTGCACGTGCGCGCACATTTGGGAAATATTCTGAATGGGAATATTTAAAAAAACGTGGAATGGGACGCGGGGCAAATGAAAGCAATGTTATTGCATTAAATGATGCTGGTGATGGGACACTGAATAATTTAATATGGCCAGACGAGTTTGTGCGACATAAAATTATTGATGCTGTTGGGGATATGTTTACCAGTGGGGGGATGATTTGTGGGGACTTGGTGTCTTATAAGGGCAGCCATGCGTTGAATAATCTGGTGCTGAAAAAGTTATTTAGTAATCCCGCAAATTATGATATAATTGACGCAGAGTAATAGAAGAAGGCAGAAATGAAAAAAATATTTGTGTTATTGGCTGTTGCGTTTGGAATGACCGCGTGCAGTGGTTTGATTAAAAGTGAAAATGGCAGTCAGTATTTGGTTCAGTTAGAGGCTGAGCCAATTGGTTGTACTTTTTTGTATAAACTGGAATCTGAGGTTTCGGTTTATGATTCCGATGATGCCCGCAGATATTTAGAAAATCGTATTGTGGACCAGGCACGCCCGGGAAATGCGTATTGGATTACCAGTCAACGTACAAAACCAAACGAATGGGTAATATTTGGGCCGGAACGTGCGTTTGTCTTGGTTGCAAATGTTTATGATTGCCCGCATCCAAATAATGTTCGTACGGCCAAAGATGGTGGTCCGTCCACCGTATCGGTCAGTGTGCCGGATATGTCCGGATGTTCGTATGGAACATGTTATTAAAAAAATCCCGCGTTGCGGGATTTTTTTAGGGCATAGAATATAGTACCTTATCTTTCATATAAATTTTTATTTATCTAAGTGATTGCTTTTTATACATGAATAAATCATAATTTATATGTCGTCGGGTGTTCCGATGATGGGGTGTCGAAACCCGTTCCTTTGCATCTGAAAAAGAGTTTAGATGCGCCAATTTATGGCGTGTTTCTGTCAGATGAAAAATAAAAAAACTCCTGAACCCATTGGGTCAGGAGGGTTGCGATATATATAAATAAGCACACAATTCAAAGGATTGTTTCGAACCTCCTGACCACCTGAATTTTTCGGTGGTTTTTTGTTTGTTTCGCCGAGCGTGTAGCAAAGCGAAATGTGGATAAAAATAAAACAGGAGTTTGAAAATGAAAAAAAATAAAATGTTGTTGTTTGGTGGTGTTGTAATATTTACAATGTTGCCAAATATTTCGCGTGCGGCATCGGATTATATAGTTGATGATGTGGGAACCGTGTGTTATGAAGAGGATGATTTAGATTCAGAATCTGATTTATATCATGTTGTGCATTGTCCAATTGATGTGTATAAAAGTATCTATGATGATAAGAAATACTATGAAAACTACAGTGACTTTATTAGTTGGGCGGATGAATTTTTTTCAGATACGATGGGGGCGTGCCCAGAAATGCTGGATGATATGGACCCATTTGATTCTGATGGTATGGCTAATAGATGCTATGTTGATGTGACTGATACATATGTTGCGATATGTGCGCGTGTTGGTGAAGACAAAAATGCGTGTAATGGGTGCAAACTGCCCAGTGTCGGTGATTTAATTTATGACGAGTGGGTGGAGTTTGATGACAATGAGACATTATCACAACGGAAAAAAATTACATCGCTGGCAATTGATGATAATTATGAAAGTTGGAAATGTAAAGTAGAGATGGAAATGGATTATGAATATTCGTGTAATGCCGGATATTATACCAAAGCCACAAATTTGAACAGTACATCACAGTGCACCAGATGTCCGGATGTTGGCGGTGGTGTTTATGGGACAAGTCCAATTGGGAATACGTCAATTGAGAATTGTTGTATTGCTGCGGGAACAGCGGCCAGTGATGCCATGGGTACATTTGTATTTGAATCCGAATGTTGTTATACTGAATAAAATCCCGCGTTGCGGGATTTTTTATGTTTGGTGTATTTTTTATTGCTGATTTATTTTCCCAAACACAGTTGACCAAATGTTGTATCTAATACCTCGGTGGCGGTGATTGTGCCCAAAATTTTGCCGATTGCATCGCCTGCGCGGCGCGTATGTTCGGCAAATATGTCATAGTTGTCGCCCGCCGATAATGCGTGTGATAGTTCTTGGTGCGCGGTGTCTAGTAATTCTTTGGTGCGTGCGTTTATGGTTAAATCAGATTCACGATTATCAAATATTGCGTGAATTTTTTCGCGCAGTGTAGTCATTAAATCGTTCATACCGTCGCCAGTTTTGACAGATACACACAAACAGTTTTTAGAGTTCAGAGTGCAGAGTTCAGATTTTGATAATAAATCTGATTTGTTGATGACGGTGAATTCATTACCCCCCCCGGCACATTCGTGCCACCCCCCCGATGTGGGGGAATATACACGGACAATAATATCTGCGTTTTGGATTTCTGATTTAGTGCGCTGGATACCAATTGATTCAATTACATCATCTGTTTCGCGCAGGCCCGCCGTGTCAGACAGGTTTATCATATATCCGTCAATATCCAAATTTATTGATACAACATCGCGGGTTGTGCCGGCAATGTCAGATACGATTGCACGGTTTGAACCCGCCAGATAATTAAATATTGATGATTTACCCACATTTGTTTCACCGACCAATGCGACATTTATCCCGCCACGAATTGCACGACTGGTTTTATATTGCGCCAGTGCAGCACCAATTTCATTGTGTAATTTTTCTGTGCGTGTGCGAATTGTATCACCGATATTCGCTGGCAAATCGTCCGCGTTGTAATCCAGAATTGCCGCTGCATAGGCCGATATTTCAACCATTTGTTCGCGCCATGTGTTGTAAATTTCACTGTCGCGGCCCAGCATGGATTTTAAGGCCTGTTTACGTTGCATATCGGTTTGGGCATCCAGTAATGCCGCTAATCCGTCAACATCCGCCAAATCCATTTTATTGTTATAAAATGCGCGACGTGAAAATTCGCCAGCCATGGCCATGCGCATGCCCAGTGTTTTCAGATATTCAAATACTGCGTTTATGACCGCTGGTGCACCGTGTGTATGTAATTCAATGATGTCGGTGCCGGTAAAACTGTGCGGTGCGGGGAAATACATGGCCAGGCATTGGTCCAGCAGTTCGCCCGATGCATCGCGCAAATTTGTAAAATATGCATGGCGTGGTATAAATTCGGTTTTGCCGATAAAAGTGACAAATGTGTCGTGCAGGTTGTCGCCAGATATGCGAATAACCGCAACACCGGATTTACCATGACCAGATGAAAGTGCAAAAATTGTGTCGTTGTTGTTCATATTGTTTATTTGCCTTTACTTATTTCTTTTAATGCCATGGGGACCAGGGCTGATACATCGGCGGATGGGTTTTGGTTTACCAATTTTTGCGCCATCTCAATTATGTCAAGTCTGCGATAACCCAACGCTTCCAGTGCCATCAGCAAATCGGGCAGGGCGGATGATGCGGATGTGCCGGCATCAGGGGCAAACAGGGTGACAGACGCGCCACCGATTTTATTTTTTAATTCAACAATGATTTTTTCGGCCATCTTTTTGCCAACACCCGGGGCGGTGGCGATTGTTTTGGCGTCACCGGTTGCAATCGCGGCCATCAATGTATCGGTATTTATTGTTCCCATTATTGCCAATGCAACCTTGGGGCCTACGCCCGATACCGTCGTCAACATATTAAATAAATTTTGCGCAGCCAGTGTTGAAAAACCGAACAAACGGATGGAATCTTCGCGGACAACGGTTTCAATCCACAGTTCAACCGTTGATTTATGTGTCAGGTATTCGGGTGTATGGACTTTATAACCGACCCCGCCAGTCATTAAAATCACGAATCCGTCGCCGATATAGTCAACTATGCCTTGCAATTTGCCAATCATTTGTTATCCTTTTGGGGTAATTCTAATCCAATAAACTGAAAAGGTCAAATATGAGTGGACACAGTAAATGGCATAATATTCAACACAAAAAGGGTGCTGTTGACGCGGCGCGCAGTGGTTTGTTTACAAAATTGGCGCGTGAAATTACAATGGCTGCAAAATTGGGCGATAAAAACCCAGATAACAATCCGCGCCTGCGCCTGGCGATTTTGAACGCGCGTAAAAATTCTATGCCGAATGATAATATTAAACGTGCAATTGATAAGGCGTCGGGTTCAAATACTGAAAACTATGAAGCAGTGCGTTACGAAGGCTATGGACCGGGCGCTGTACCTGTGATTGTAGAAGCGTTGACCGATAATCCACGTCGTACAGTGCCAGAAATTCGTAATATATTTGCGAAAAACGGTGGTAATATGGGCGAAGAAGGATCTGTGGTGTTTATGTTTACGCGTGCGGGTCAGATTATGTACCCTGCGTCAATTGGCAAGACCGAAGACGAAATGATGGAAATTATTATGGAAGCAAACGCTGATAATCTGGAAACATCGGAAGAGGGCTTTATCATCACAACCAAACCAGAAGACTTTATCCCAGCGCAAAAATTTTTGGCAGAAAAGTTAGGCGAGCCGGAACAGGCCGAATTGACATGGTTGCCGAATATGCCAATGGATCTGGACGATGAAGCGTATGCAAAGATTGAAAAACTGGTTGATGCATTGGATGATAATGACGATGTTCAAAAAGTTTTTACAGCAGCAGCATAAAAAAATCCCGCCAATGGCGGGATTTTTTATACCATAAATGGCAGGTTTTCCAGTGTACCTTCGGCTACGCGGACATTTACATCAATCAGCATAAATATTGAATCTGGGGTGCGCAGGATGTTTTCTGCAAAGATTCCTGTGTCCAACAAGTGACTGGTATTGACGGTCAGTTTTGTTATTAAATGGTCGTCATCCAGCAGGGTATAAATTGGACCTATGTCACGGGGGGTATTTGCGCCAATTTCGTGTTCGTTTTGTGGGCAGCGCAATCCGTCCATAATTGTTTTTACACGGTTATCAATGTCAGAACGCGGGACACCAACAATTTCTGGGTGCAGTAATTGAATGTCTAATTCGGCCAGTAATTTTAAGTTTGGTGTAATTATTGGGTTCCAGTCTATGCCGCCCACGTGTCGTGTGGCAACAGGACTTTTTTTAGGGGTTGGAACCATATACTGGGTCAAGTTGTTCCAAGGACTGTGTTCCACCAGTTTCTTTAATTGTGGGTGAAATTGCATACGAATGTCGGCGATGTGTTGTGCACGCTTTTTCGGATTGATTAAAATATCACCAAAGTATAGTAATTTAAATTTCATAAAAATCCCCTTTTTTCTTGCTAATTATACCAGAAATTGCTATGTTTTACACAGAAAAAAGAAAGGAATTTTATATGGCAGTTACAAATGAATATACCGGTGATTCAATTAAAGTCCTGAAAGGGTTAGAGGCGGTTAAAAAACGCCCGGGGATGTATATTGGCGACGTGGGCGAGGGTGGTAATGGTCTGCATCATATGATTTATGAAGTTGTCAATAATTCTATTGACGAGGCAATGGCGGGGTATGCCGATACTGTTTATGTTTCGCTGAATCCAGATGGCAGTGCAACAATTCGCGATAATGGGCGTGGTATGCCGTTTGATATAAATCACGAAACGGGACGCAGTGCGCTGGAACTGATTATGTGTGAATTGCACGCTGGTGGTAAATTTGATAACGAAGGCAGTGGTGCATATAAAGTGTCCGGTGGTTTGCACGGTGTGGGTGTGTCGGTGGTAAATGCTTTGTCTAGTTGGTTAGAAGTAAAGGTCTGGCGCGGGGACAAAGAAGCATTTATGTCGTTTGCCGATGGTGTACCAACATGTGATTTGAAAATTGGTGAAAATAAATCTGGACATGACCACGGGACTGAGGTGACTTTTAAGCCATCGTCCGACACATTTACCGGGACCGAATTTAGTTTTGATACATTGGAAACCTGGTTGCGCGAACAGTCTTATTTGAATGCGAATGTGAAAATTATTTTGGAAGATTTGCGCGGGGGCGAGAAAAAAGAACGTGAATTCCATTCTGTTGATGGATTAAAGGGGTTTGCAGCATATCTGGATAAGTCCAAAGAATTGTTGAATAAAGACCCAATTCAGATGATAAAACAAATTGATGATACATATATTGAAATTGTTCTGCAATGGACAACAGCATATACGGAAACATCACTGTGTTTTACCAATAATATTCCAAATCGTGATGGTGGAACGCACTTGGCGGGATTCCGTGCAGGATTGACACGTGCAATCAATAAATACATTGGCGAAAAGGGTACTAAAAAGGATATGAACCTGTCGGGTGAAGATTTCCGCGAAGGTTTGACCAGTATTGTTAGTGTAAAGATTCCGGACCCAAAGTTTGGTTCGCAAACAAAAGATAAATTGGTGTCCAGTGAAGTGCGTCCGATTGTGGAAAGTACTGTGTCGGAATTGTTGTATGAATTTTTGGATGAAAATCCACAAATCGCAAAAACGATTGTTGATAAGATTATAGAGGCTGCCACTGCACGCGAGGCCGCACGCAAAGCACGTGAATTGTCGCGTAAAAAGACGGGGCCAGAGTTGGGCGGGTTGCCAGGGAAATTGGCAGGATGTTCTGAACGAGATCCGGCAAAATGTGAACTGTTTATTGTTGAAGGGGATTCGGCTGGTGGTACAGCAAAACAGGGCCGTGACCGTAAAACCCAGGCGATTTTGCCGCTGCGTGGTAAAATTTTGAATGTTGAACGCGTGCGTTTTGATAAAATGTTGGGGTCGGATACGATTGGTGCGCTGATTACAACAATGGGTGCGGGTATTGGTAAAGACGATTTTGATATTGAAAAAATGCGTTATCACAAAGTTATTATCATGACCGACGCGGACGTTGACGGACAACATATTCAGACGTTGTTGATGACATTCTTTTACCGACATATGCCACAGGCAATTGAACGTGGGTATATCTATGTAGCAAAGCCGCCATTGTACGGTGTGACGCGTGGTAAGCAGCAGATTTATCTGCAAAATGAACGCGAAATGGATGATTACCTGATGGAACAATTGGCAAGTGACGGTATGATTGAAACGGCCACAGGTGTACAGGTATCGGGTGCGGATTTGAAACGACTGTTGGGTTTGGTGCTGAATATGCGTAATACCCTGCAACCGTTGAATCATATTATGCCATTGCGGTTTATAGAGGCTTTGGCTCTGAATGGTGTGTTTGAAAGTGAAAACGCTGAAAAATTTGTTGCTGCACAAAGTATGCTGGATGCCCAGGAATTGGAATTTGAACGCGGTTGGAAAATATCATCTGATGAACATGGTATTACAATTACGCGTACCCTGCGCAGTGTGACGGAATCGCATTTTCTGCCACGTGAAAAAATCAATGGGCCGGAAATTCGCAGTTGGCACAGATTGGATGGTCATGACGAATTGATTGAAACTTTTAGTCGTCCGACAATACTGAGAGTGAAATCCAAATCTCAGAAAATTTGGGGTGCGTTGGCATTGTTGAATACCGCGTTTGAGTATGCGAAAACGGGGCTTAAAATCCAACGGTACAAGGGTTTGGGTGAAATGAACGCAGAACAGTTGTGGGAAACGACCATGGACCCAAATCATCGTTCACTGTTTCAGGTGACGGTTCAGGATGCGACCAAGGCTGATGAAGTTGTGTCTATGTTGATGGGGGATGTGGTGGAACCCAGACGTGACTTTATCGTGGAAAATGCGCTGGATGCAAATTTGGATGTATAACAAATAAATATGGCGCGGATTTTTCCGCGCCATATTAAAATAATTGGGGTGTGATATGGATAAAGATTTTTATGTAAACGAATTTGGTGAAATTGTACGTGCGCAAAATCATAAAGAAGCCGATGAAAAAAAATTGATGGATGAATATTATCAGTTAGCCTATGAAATTCATCATCGCAGTCGTCCAACAACGGACCCCGAAAAAATCGCAAGATATGAAGAATTAAAACGTGTTCTGAAAATAGACGAACAGGCACAGGGAAATGCGTTTAACAAAGCCAAGGAAAAAATTCGTGCTATGGCAATGGCGCAAGGAAAAAATAATAATCCGCTGAAAATGGCGATCTTGAAACAGCAAAATAAAGAGAATGATTAAAATGGCAACACAAACAAGACGCGAAAAATTGACCGCGGAATTATCCGCCCTGGAAGAAGAACTGGTAAAATATGCAGATGTGCGGTCTGAAAGCCAGGTTTGGCACAAACGTGCGCGGGTGGACGCGATAAAAAAAGAATTAGCGGAAATGGGACCTGAAAGCAAAGCTGATAAATTCAAATCTGCGACCCAGGCAATCAAAGATATGGATGCACGTGCGGACGAGTCTGAATTACAACATAAATTTTTACGTCAATATGGTGGTGGACGGTCTGCGTAATGATTGATTTTTCGGAAAATTGGTTTTTTGATTTGGATGCGGCGTTGCGAGCGGCGGGATTGGACAGTGATGAACAAAGTTTTGATGAAATTTTGGAAAATCTGCGTGCGCGAAAAATTTATAACGCGGACGCGTTTGCATCGCACTGCGCGTATGTGATTTTGGCGGGTGGGTTTTCGCAGCAAACGGCCAAGAAAATACATAAAAAAATTATGAATTTTTTATATGTATCTGGTACTGACTTTGGTTCTTTGATAAAAATTTTTAATAATAAAAATAAAATCAATGCGATTTGTAAAATATGGGCAAATCGGAACGCTTTGCGCGATGGGTATTATGCGTTGGAAACATTGGATGATAAATTAAATTATCTGCAAAAATTGCCACATATTGGAAAAATTACCGCAAACCATTTGGCGCGAAATCTGGGTGAAGATGTTGTGAAATATGATATATGGATTCAGCGACTTGGGTGTGTGTTTGCAAATAAAAATTTGCCGGTTGATAACGGAAATTTATCATCCGAAATCAAATCGGCATGCGATGATATGTTTGCACATTTGGTAGAACAAACGGGGTTGCCACGGGGGTATATTGATGTGGTGTTGTGGAAATCATTACAACAGGGGTTGATAAAGTTATGAATGTGAAAATTGAACAGTCTTGGAAGGATGCGTTAAGTTCGGAATTTGACAAGGATTATTTTATTAAACTGACCGACTTTGTGCGTGCGGAATATTTATCAGGGCGTGTGGTTTATCCAGAACCTAAAAATATTTTTAATGCATTTAATTTGTGTCCGTTGGATAAGGTAAAAGTTGTGATTATTGGTCAGGACCCATATCATGAACCGGGCCAGGCACATGGGTTGTGTTTTTCTGTGTTGCCCCCGACACCTGTGCCGCCGTCGTTGCAAAATATTTATAAAGAAATAGAAAATGATTTGGGGCGGAAATCTGTCACAAATGGTGATTTGACATATTGGGCAGACCAGGGGGTGTTATTGCTGAATGCGACATTGACGGTGCGTGCGCACGCGGCGGCATCGCACGCCGGCCATGGTTGGGAACAATTTACCGATGCGGTTATTCGTGCGGTGGCAACGCGTGAAAATATTGTGTATTTGCTGTGGGGCAGTTATGCACAGAAAAAAGCCGAGTTTGTGGATGGGCAAAAAAATCTGATTTTGAAAAGTGTACATCCATCACCATTGTCGGCGCATCGTGGATTTTTTGGCAATCATCATTTTAGTCGTGCCAATGAATATCTGATTCAGCACGGTATGACACCGATTGAGTGGTAAAAATGCGCTGGTGGCGTATTTTTTAGTGGTCAATGGATGGTCTTGGAATCACACGCAGCATATTTGTATGGGACAGGGCGATTGCGATTGCATCGGCTTCATCTGCGGTTTTTGGGTGTGCCGCCGGCAACAGAATTTTTACCATTTTATCAATTGCGCTTTTGTCTGCGTGGCCAGCCCCGGTCAGAGCCTTTTTAATAACATTAGGTTCATATTCAAATACAGGTATGTTTTTATTGGCCACTGCCACAATTGCAGCTGCGCGGGCTTGGCCCAAAATCAATGTGGTTTTTGGGTTTTTGTTTACGAAAATGATTTCTATACTGCATTCGTCTGGGGAAAATGTTTCACAAATTTGTGTCAGTTCACGAAAAATAATTGCCAGGCGTTCGGACATTTCCAATTTTGTTTTGGGTAAAATTACACCACTGGCGATATATTTGCGGGTTTGACCCGCGGTATCAATAACCGCCCATCCTGTGTGTAAAAGTCCAGGGTCTATGCCCAATACGCGTGTTGTCATTTTTGCTTTTTTCTAATTTTCTTGCGTGCCGACGATTTTATTTCGTGTGCATATAAAATAATCCTATTGCCATAAAAATAACTATACGATACAACTCTGTATGTATGCCCATTTTTTAATTTTTTATCTAATTCATTAGAGTTCCACTTTATCAACAAATCATTATTATTAATAAATGTGCGACCATCTGTCGTTTTTATTATTTTAAATTTACGAAATTTTACCTTGTCTGCAACAGTGATATTTTCTGTACGTCTCGTAAAAACAGTAGTCCACATAAGAGCCGTCACAACAATCAACACAGAAAACCAAATCCCACCCCAACGTGACAATCCAAACGATTCTGCCAAGATATCAATCACATAATAAATACAACACCAAAATAAAAAATTAAAAGAAAATCTCATCCCATACCCCTTGTCATTTTCTGAAACTTATTTTGCTGACTGCGTCATAGCCAAAGTATTTATTTATGCGATTTTTTATTTCATCACTTTGGTATGATAACTGCAACGTATATGCTGGGTTCGTTGGGCGAATTATAACATTAAATGTGTTATCGCGATTTTTTCGTATTGCCGCCAGGCCGGCCACCGCCGCAATATCCGCCCCCATAATTTCAGACCAACGCGCAACCAGGTCTGAGTCAGATGCCGCGCGCGCGCCAAATATTTTTATCAGTCCGCCCAATGCACCCCCAATGGTTTGGGGGTGTTTTGCACGGATATCAAATTTTTTATTTTGGTTTGACATAATTGTATACTTTCGGCATCAGTATAAACATTTGACCTTGGGCGTGTTGACCGTGGGCGTATTTATATGCTTCGTCCCCTTTGCCAAAGAATATGTCGGCCCGAATCCAGCCACGAATTGCACTGCCTGTGTCCTGGGCAATCATTAAACGACGGAATGGTTGACCGTTGGACAAATTGGTGTTGATATAGACAGGTAAACCCAAAGTATAAATATCATCGTCCATTGCAACACTGCGGATTTTAGACAGTGGTGTGCCCAATTTGCCAATTACATCCGGTGGTACGGATTCGTAAAAATAAACATAACGTGGGTTCGTATAAATCACATCACGGGCCAAGGATGGATTTTTTTTCAGATATGACCATACCGCATCTGCGGAATATCCACCATCTGGTCGGATGCCGCGACGACGCAGTTCCTCGCCAATGGATTTGAATGGCATATCATTTACGGCGGCAAAATTTAATTTTACATCTGTGCCATCTTCCAGTCTTAGATTACCAGAACCCTGAATCTGGATGTTTTGTACATCAACAATATTTGCCCAGTACAATACACGACCGATTTGTTTTTCAACGATATCGCGTTTGGCAACACCCTTGTAATTACGGCCATCGGTTGGAATGCCCATCAATGGTTCGTTGCATTCAGCCGTCTTGGTACGGCATGCCGGAATTATCGGTGAATAATATCCGGTATATGTCCCGCGGTCGCCACCGTTATCATTATAAATCTGGTACGGTTGAAAATTTGATTCAAACCAGGCGCGAACCGTTGCCACATCAGCGGATGCAGATGGCAACATTTGACATTTTTCCGCAAATAAATCACGGTCTGGTACTACGCGGCCTGTATACTGGATTTTTGCACGGCACGAATTACGAAAAGCCTGTAAAGCATAGCGTACATCGTCATCGCGCCATCCCGGTAAATCTGAATAAGAAACGCGTTTTAGATTGCTGGGGACGACAGAATTGTCGGTGCTGACGGTTGGTGTGGACAAATCACATGATGTCAAAGTTGCCATAAATCCAACCGCAATAATGGCCCGCAATAAAATATTTTTGCCAGAAAACAACATTTTTATCCATTCCCCCACTTGTAAAAACTTTTTATAATGTTATATTAGCATAAAAGACGGACTCAGGTCCAGACCTTATATTCGCCAGAAAAACACCGAAGGAGAAAAAACAATGGCAAAATTTAATATTATTTCTCAGTTTTTGAAAGATATTTCTTTTGAAAGCCCAAATGTTCCTGAATTATTTTTCAAATCTGATAATGGTCAGGCAAAATTAGAAATCAATATTGATATTCAGATTAAAGGCGCAGAAAATAGTTTGTTTATGGTTGATTTGATTACAAAGGTTCATTCTAAGTTGGAAAATGGTGAAAAATCTATTTTCTTGATTGAATCTACGTATTCTGGTTTGGTCCAGATGGAAGAAATCAAAGATGATGACAGCAAAAAGCGCACATTGTTGATTGATGTTCCAACATTGTTGTTCCCGGCGGTGCGCGCATTGATTACCCGTTTGACAAGTGAATCTGGCTTTCCAACATTTGCTATGCAGCCGGTTGATTTTGCGCAACTGTATGAACAGCGTCAGCAAACACAACAGGCGCCGGCGAAATAAAAATGCCCCAATGGGGCATTTTTATTTGATATTGCAAAGTGCAAAGTAAGAATTTTTGTGATATAATATTGCCACTATGGCAAGGGATAAATATATTTCTGTGGGAAAGCGGGTAAATGGTTTTTCGTTTGCAAACCTGGGTTTTTTTACGGGGTTTGCAGACGGTATTTATAATGCCGTTTATTCACTGGTTATTTTGGAAATATTTCGTTCGTCCGCGGTGGTTGGTGTATATGTGGCATTGTATTCTGTTTTCTGTTTTATTATTGGGTTGTTTGCAAATGAAGTTTTTCGGCAATTTTCCAAAGTACGGGTGTTTTATTTTGCGTTGATTATGTTGGCGGCTTGTTATGCAATGATGAGTTTTTCTATCTTGCCGCGAACTTTTATTATATTAGATTATACGACGGGGATTGCGATTACGTTGTCTAGTATGCTGATACCGTTATTTATGTCAGATTTTTCCAAGAATACTGGTATGGCACGGTTAAATTCACGATATCATTTGTGGTTAAATGTTGGTGCTTTGTTTGCCCCAACAATTGCGGTGGCGATTGCTAATTCTTTTGGGAACAGGGCGGCGTTTTTTGGTTCTGCGGTGATTTATTTGGCCGCATGGATTAGTTTTAAATATTTCAGAATTGTCCAGGAAGATAAACAAATAAAACCCGTCAATCCGCGTAAAACTTTTAAAGCATTGTGGAATAATACACGTGAATTTTTCAAGGTTCCTGGGATGTTGCGTGCGTATCTGGTAAATTTTGGATATTATTCGTTGCGCGCAATGCGTGTTTTATATGTCCCTATTTTGGTGATAGAAAATGGATTTAGCAAAGATGCACTTAGTTGGGTTTTGACATTGGGGATTATTCCATATTTATTGTTGAGCGAGTATATGGGGCACGCAGTACGTAAGTATGGGAAAAATATTTGGTTGATTTTGGGTTTTGGGTCGTTTGCGACTTTGTCTGCGTTGGCGACATTTATAACCGGGGTGCCGTTGTTGATAATATTTATCGCTTGGCAGATATCAGGGGCGTTGATGGAATCGGTACACGATTTATTGTTTTTTGATAATACAAAAAAATCACAACAGACAAAGTATTATGGTGTGTTTCGGACCAGTTCTAATTTGCCGAATGTTGTTGCGCCTGTATTGGGGGCTGCGATGATTGCAATTTTTGGGGCAACATCGGCCGTGTGGGCGGTTACCGCCGTTGTCGGGGTGCTTAGTATTGTTGTTTTGATTGGGCGAAAGTGATACTTGCTTTTTAGGGTTTTTGTTTGTATGATTTTCCTAAGAAAAAGGGGAAAATTTATGGCAAAAAAAGAAGTTGCAAAAGATAGCGGTTTGTTCGCGAAAAATCCTGCGCTGGAATCTGCGCTGGCACAAATCCAGAAACAGTTTGGTAAAGAAGCCATTATGAAAATGGGTGATGGCAGTCAACAGAATATAGAGGCGATTTCATCTGGTTCGTTGGGGTTGGATATTGCGCTGGGGATTGGTGGTTATCCAAAAGGGCGAATTGTAGAAATTTATGGTCCGGAAAGTTCAGGTAAAACAACATTGGCGCTGCATGCGGTTGCAGAATCACAGAAAAAGGGTGGTACGTGTGCGTATATTGATGCGGAAAATGCGCTGGATCCCAGTTATGCGAAAAAGTTGGGTGTTGATGTTGCTAATTTAATTATTTCACAACCTGATTCTGGTGAACAAGCATTGGAAATTGCCGATACATTGATTAAATCCGGTGCTGTTGATGTGGTTGTAATTGATTCGGTTGCGGCATTGGTACCTAAGGCAGAATTAGAAGGTAATATTGGTGATACATTTATGGGAACAACCGCCCGTTTAATGTCGCAGTCGTTAAAAAAATTAGCGGGGTCGGTTTCGCGCAGTAATACTTTGTTGATATTTATCAATCAGATACGTATGAAAATTGGTGTTATGTTCGGTAATCCGGAAACAACATCGGGTGGTAATGCATTAAAGTTCTATGCGTCTGTGCGTTTGGATATCCGCCGTACGGGTCAGATTAAAGACAAAGAAAATATCATAGGTAATGAAACACGGGTCAAGGTTGTAAAGAATAAGGTTGCGCCACCGTTCCGCACAGTTGATTTCAAAATTATGTATGGCGAAGGTATAAGCCGCATCAGTGAAATCCTGGATATGGGTGTGAAATATGATTTGATTGAAAAAGCGGGCAGTTTCTATTCGTATAACAGTGAACGTATGGGCCAGGGCGAGGCCAATGCGCGTCAATGGTTAAAAGACCATCCGGATGCACAGGAAGAATTGTTGTCCAAGATTATGGCACGCGCGTCTGGTATTGCCGAAGAAATGACAACCGGGCCCGTTGACGAGGATGATAATATGGGTGAAATAGACGAATAAATAAAATCCCCAGTCAGTGTGGCTGGGGTGTTTTGTAATAATAAAAAAAAGGAAAACATATGAATATAGACAGAGCCTGGGCATTGACTAAAATATTTTTTCAATCTCATGTTTTTAATTGGCCGTGGAGAAGTCGTGAACATCGTCGTGATGTGCGTACAAATGTTTTATCGCGTGTTGCACCCGCGTATTTTAAGCGGTATTTGCCTGCGGCAATGGCGGTAAAAGAAACCAAAGTTATCAAAGACAATAAAAACGACAAGATTTTTACAATTTGGCAACAAGGTGAGGAAAATGCGCCAGAATTGGTGAAGTCTTGTTTTCGCAGTATAAGAAAACACTGTAAACAGGAATTGATTGTTTTGGATGACAATAATATTTTTGACTATATAACATTGCCAGATGTTATTGTGGAAAAGTATAAAGCCGGTAAAATTCGTCGTGCACATTTTGCTGATATTTGCCGTGTGGAATTATTGTATAAATATGGTGGATATTGGTTGGATTCAACGGATTTTGTGGTGTCACCAATTCCAAAATGGATAGAAGAACAGGATTTCTTTATGTATCTGGTTGGGGACAAGGTGGGCCAGAAATATATGTTCTGTCAGAACTGTTTTATTCGTGGGCGCAAAGGCTCTTTCCTGTTGGGGGCGTGGCGAGCAATGATTTTGGATTATTGGATGCATGAAAATAAATCTTTTGATTATTTTATGCACCAGATGTTATTTCAGACACTGGTTCAAAACGAGCCACGTGCAATGAAATATTTTGCTGAAATGCCGCACGTGGATCAATATCCAACGCATACCCTGTGGCACGAATATAAATTCCAGCCATTTGACCAGAAATTGTTTGATGAATTGACCGCGGGTGCGTTCTTTCAAAAGACTGCGTATGCTGATGCGCCACGACCTGGGACTTTTTCACAGGCCATTTGTGATATGAACAAATAAAAAGGATTTTTTAATGCCGGCAATTTCAGTTATTATACCGATTTATAATGTTGAAAAGTATTTACGCAGATGTTTGGACAGCGTGTTAAATCAGACTTTTCAAGACTGGGAAGCGATTTGTGTCAATGATGGCAGTCCAGATAATAGCGCAGAAATTCTGGACGAATATGCTGCGCGTGACAGTCGTTTTAAAATTGTGACCAAGGAAAATGGGGGGCTGTCGGATGCGCGTAATGCGGGTATGGCGGTGGCAACAGGGGAATTTGTGTTGTATCTGGACAGTGATGATTTTATTCATCCACAGACAATGGAAATTGCATATTCGCTGGCGGTGCGCGATGCTTCGGATATTGTATCTTTTACATATGATCGGATTTATCGTCCACAACTGATGGTGCGTCATGTACTGGGGTTGGATACTGATAATGTTATTCCCCGGCGTATGCATAAGCGGTATAAGTTGGGAAATATACCAACGTTGATAACGGATGATATTTATGAATATGCAACCGAGCGTACGCATAATAAATACAGCAAAAAGAAAAAATGGCTGGTTAAACATTGCCAGGTTTGGAAAAATCTTTATCGGCGTGATTTAATCGCGGATATTCCGTTTATAAAGGGGATTTTGTTTGAGGATTTTCCCTGGTGGAGCGAGGTTATGTTGCGTAATCCACGTACGACAATTGCGCCTTTGCCACTGTATTTTTATATTCCTAATTTTGGTGGGATTGTATTGAGTGCGAAACAATTGCGGATTATGCAAAGTTTGTGTACAGGGATTCGTACGGCTTATTTGAAATATGTCGCGCGTGCGACAGAACACCAGATGAAAAAATGGTCTGAAAATTTCCAGTGGTATTTTATCAATTGGGCGTTTCGTAAAATTAAATATATTGATAATGATACAGATATGGAAGCGGCGCGTGAATGTTTTCGTGAATTGGCACGAATTGGTGCGCTGGACCGACCGCCATATAAATGGGCGGTAAAACTGCGTGAAAAGATTTGTTGCTTTATAAAATAAAAAATCCGGCTTTGTCGGATTTTTTAGTGGTTAGTGTAAGTTGTTAGTGGATAGTGGCGGAAGGCATTAGTTATTGGTCATTAGTGTGTTTCTTTGTCATTGCGAGCGCAGCGTGGCAATTCAGTAAATAGAAACAAATAATATCCACAGCTCGGGTTCACCCACGCAAACGAATGTTTACGTGGGGCCCGAAGTGGCGGGGGATGGGGTGCGTCAGCAACTCAGGGGGGTGGCTAAATATAGGCTTGTTATAGCCACCCCTCGGCTCGCGATATGCTCGCCACTCCCCGCCAAGGGCGGTGAGAATTATATGAATACACTAATAACTAATGCCTAATAACTTTTATATATTCCACCACTATCCACTAACCACTTACACTATCCACTTTTTCACAATAAAAAAACGCCGTATGGCGTACTCAGTCTGCGTTTGCTGGGAATTTTTTATGCCGAATCCAAACGGTCCATTATTTTCAGCATTTGTTCACACATATTTTACCGCGGAATTTAAGGCTTTGTCAATTGGATTTTATGCCGAATCCAAAGGACCGTTTTCCCACGGTCCCCCAAGTTTAACCGATGGAGAGAAATATGAAAAAATTTATACTTTCTGTTGTTGTGATGTTGTCTGTGTTGCTGGATGCTGTTGCGTTGGATGTTGCGGGTGACGTGACAGTAGTGCAACTATGTTATTCGTTGACGCAGTGCAGTAATTTGATAAATTGTAATACTGCGGATAAATGTTGTTGTCCAAACGGCAATACAAAGACAACATATAATTGTCCCAGTGGTTGGTCATGGAATTCCAGTGATAATTTATGTGAACGCAGTGATTCCAGCAGCAGTAATTCATATGGCTATTACACGATTACATATGGAACATGTGATTATACTTCAACAACGGTTTCTGATTGTTATGGTGGTCCAGTGTTAAGAAGTTCATTGGAAACGGGTGAAGAGACAGAATGTTTTTGTCCATGTACATCGCTAGGAGCATAATGGGGGGAAATATGAAAAATTTATTTGTTGTTATTTTGTTTGTAATGGTTATGTGTGGGGCAAATGCCGCATGTACAGTGGAAAGCACAACATATACTGCGTGTAAGTCAGGGTATTATTTAAATAATAATTCCTGTACACGCTGTCCGGCCCAGGACAGTATTTATGGAACAACGGTTGATAGAAATACCGATGGAAAGACAAGTTGCTATATTGCATCGGGCACCAGTTTCAGTAATTCAACAGGTGTTGGTACTTATACGGGGAATAGTTATTGGTGTGAATAAAAAATGCGCAATCGGCGCATTTTTTATGGGATATAAGTTTTTTACTAATAACTAATGCCCAATCATTTATTTTTCAAACTGGGATTTTTCTGGAAAACGTTCAGCCATAAATTTTGCATTGTCACGCAGGATTGTTTCATCCGTGTCACGTGAATCATTTATGCAAAACATTGGGGATTTTATCAATGCACTGCGTGCTTTGCTTGTGTCTGTGCATACAACCGGTGAATTATGAATCCACGGTGCAAAAATAGCATTATAAATGAAATTTATAAATTTATGACGCGTATGTTTTCGGGCGCGTGAATGGATAAAGACCGCACGGTCGTTTATCAGATCGTACAGGTTGAAAAGCCAACGTTGAACTTCGTTATTGGTGCGGAATTTATTGCGAATTTGTTGGTTTATCATACCCGTTATCATTGGATGGTTGCGACATTCAATCCAGGATGATTTTATATATGGATCAATACCGTGTGATGGACGATATTTATACACTGATTTGCCAAATACATTTTGAATAAATTTTGCAGATAATATCAATGTTTGGGTGTATTCGTCAACGCGCGACATCCATTGACCGATATTTTTACTGCGGTGTGTGTGATTACTGTACAATATGCGTGCGCGACCACGACTGTCGTAAAAGAAATTCGGTTTTAATGCGCGGTTGAAAAACATATCGTCGTTCATCAATAAAAAGTGTTCGGATAATCCCGGAATGTTTGGAATGCACATTTCAATTGCTGTTGCATTAAATGTGGGTAATGCATCCGCTGGCATAATCTGTTCGTGTGGGACGATTGTAATTTTTGGATGGTTGGTATTTAACCATTTTGGTACTTGGCCAAATCCAGTAATGATATATATGTGATTTACCCAAGGTGCAAATTTATCAACACTGCGCAGGGAATATAAAAATTCCCCATTGTCGCGCCAACGGGCCTCAATAGCGGCATCGCTGTATACTGGTTTTTCGCCTTTGATGATTTCCAGCCATTTATCCTTTTGTGCGCGCCATTTTTTATCGGTGTCGTCAACCCACAGATATACAATATCTATTTTCATATCGGTCATAATTTATACCCCTGATTTTTGAAAGCGTGTTGGTATTTTTATCACGCTTTTTATCCCCAGCATTCCAGGCTTGTCCCATGCATAGATTGGGCGGAATATTCGTTGCATAATGCGGGCAATTCGCAACCAATGTGGGCCACGCGCACGGTGATTTGAAACATCGTTTATTGTGCCATTGCCACGACGACGCAGGTGGTTTACCCAATCTGGTCCGCGGGCGGCTGCCTTGGTCACCAGCATATCCATATCAACCGCACCAAAATGCAATAAATATAAATTTGGGTCAATGTGGAAATTGTGACCACGGATGCTGTGAAAACCGCTGCCCCAGGAAACGGGACGATTTATAACAACTGGTTTTGTGTATCGTGTAGACAGCAGGGCATATTCGCGTTGGGCCAGGAATGGTTTTGATGTGTCCAGCGGTTTTTCAAGTTTTAAATGCTGGCCCACATCCAGACCCAATCCAGATACGGTTGTGTTGATTTTTTTATTTGATAAATATTCGGCTAATCCAATTTTCAATTTTGGGTCAACAATTAAAAATTCATCGCAGTCACAACCAATTATTATATCATATGTTTTTAATAGTTCGGATGCCAGTTCAGACATTTTTCCAATTCTGTATTTATCACCTGCGGCGCGTGACATATCGGTATGGGGTAATTTTGTTATGTGTGCTGCGCCCGCGTTTTTTGGGATAATCTGGTCTGTGCCATCCAGATAGATATACAGATTTTCATAGCCGATATTATCCCCATAATATTTTATCCAACGTGATAAAAAGAATTCATCATTGCGCGCCATCGTTATTGCCGCAATTTTTTTTGATAAATGTTTGGTTTTTGTTGTCATAGGCCCTCTATAAATATTTTACAAAATGCGTGTTTTATATTTCTGAATACAATTGTAAACGGGTTTGCTGTCAAAAGCCAGTTTATATAGTTGTCGCCCCATTGTGCTTTTGCAGCGGACAATATTGCGTGTTTTGTGTGGGTTGGAATGTGTTTTAATATATATTTTATCTGGCAACCCAAAGCACCGTGATTGCGGGTAAAGGCAACTTTTTTCATAAATGGCATACCGCGACGGTATAATTTTTTTATTTTGTTATAAACACCACGACCAGGAATGGAATATAGGCAATCCCAAGTCATATTGTTTTCCAAAACGCATTTAGAAAATCCTTGTTCATAAAGGCGGGTTATTTCGCCTTTGTTTTTTAATTTTGTAATTGAACGCATAAATTCATCAAACCAATCGGATAAAAATACAGATGGCTTGGTACCAATAAACCAGGATTGAATATGTGGATGTTGTTTGTGTGGATTTTTTACAATTCCAAATGCATCGTGTCCCATATTTTCCATCGCATCAAAATATCGTGTCAGTGGATAAAGGGGGCCATATACAGAATCGTTTACCAGATATACATAGTCATAGTCGGCCAAGTTTATGTTTTTGGTTGCCCACAGATATGCACGTTTATAAGATCCAAAATCATATTCACCGTGTCGTGTTGCGGCGGCATACAATGTATTTGTTTGTAATTTTTCTAATTCAGAATTTGTTGCGTCTGTATCCATGTAAAGTACAATATCGCCAAATGCAGATAATGCATGTGTATAGTATATCAATGCGTCATCAATATGGCCCATTTTATCATAGGCGGCAAACAAAAACAGACGCTTTGTCCTGGAATATTGTGTTTTCATATTATATAATCTACATAATTTATAATGAATTTGCAACAAGGGACTTAAATACTATGTCACTAAAAATTTATGCATCCAAGTCATATAAAAAATATTTTGAAAAACAAACCCGCGGACAACATATTGTGTCTGGGTTGGAAATCGTGGATGTTCCACGTGGTATAATTGCTGTGGATTCACGTGATCACGGTTTTGGTGTGTTTGATGAAAATGGAAAGTTTGTAAAACAGTCTTTGCAAATACGCAAGAAACAGGGACAGTTTATTCCAAAGTTATCAAAAGAAATTCCTTTTGTGGACCAGGATGTGTTGTATTTTGGTAATGTCTATCCATCTTTTGGACATTTTTTATTGGAACATATGAATCGCGGTTGGGGATTGTTGCGTGACGAATATAAGCATTGCAAGGTTGTTTTGGTAAACAATAAACAATTGGATAAAGTACCAGGGTATATGTTTGATTTAATTACAATCCTGGGGGTGCGTCGCGAAGATATAATTGTTTTGAATCAGACAACACAATTTCGTCGTGTTGTTGTTCCACAACAGGCTTTTAATATTCCGATTATGTCATCGTTGGAATTTGGTGAAACTTTTTCCGCTATGGCGGCGAATGCACACGGACCGTCATACGAGAAAGTATATTTATCCCGTGATAAGTTGGAAATGCGTCGCACATATGGTGAAGCAAAAATTCAAAGCATTTTTGAAAAAAATGGATTTAAAATTATTTATCCAGAAACTTTGCCGTTGGAACAACAAATTGCGGCTGTAAAAAATTGTCGTGTTTTGGCAGGCTGTGCGGGAACGGCGATGCATCTGGCGTTGTTTATGCCACGTGGTGGAATGGTTATTCAATTAAAACGCAACAGTATTGATGCATGTAATGCTGCAACGCAATATATGATAAATAATACTTTGGATTTGAAATCTGTATTTGTGTCGCCGTCAATAGAAGAAGTACCAACATCGCACTTTACAAACGCACCCCAGATTATTGGTGTAAATCAGTATATGAAACAATTTTTTGATGATTTTGAATTTAAGTACACAGATGCAGATATTGCATCGGATACAAATGCAATTGCAGAATACCGTGCGGCAATGGATTTATATAAAAAGACCGGGGGCAGTGTTCGTGCCAATAAAATTAAACACGCATTTATTAAATATTCAGCGTGCCTTATTCCGGGACGCGAGCGTCGTGGTCGTTATCGTGCATATATGAAATCACGATTTGTTGCGAAATAAAAATCCGGCTTTGCCGGATTTTTTAGTGATTAGTGTAAGTGGTTAGTGGATAGTGGTGGTTGGTATTAGTTTTTTTGCCACAATTGAACTTTGCACTTTGAACACTGAACATTGTAAAAAAAATCCGGCAATGCCGGATTTTTTAATGTTTGCCACCAATTTTTGTGCGCCCCCCCATCAAAGGTTGCAGGCATTTTGGGATGTTTACACTGCCATCAGGATTTTGGTGGTTTTCAATTACCGGTACAAGAGCACGGGGCAGGGCGATACCTGTATTGTTCAATGTTGCACAAAATTGTAAATCGCCGTTTTTGTCGCGGTAACGTGTGTTGGTGCGACGGGATTGGAACTGGCCAATAGATGAACAAGAACCCAATTCACGGTAGGCGTTTTCGCTGGGGAACCAGGCCTCTACATCGTGCATTTTTACTTTGTTGAATCCCATATCGCCGGTACAAGCCTCTATAACACGGTATGGTAATTCCAGATCTGCCATAACTTCACACAAATTGTTTAACAGGTGTTCGTGCATTTCGTCAGATTGTTCGGGGGTACAATAAATATATTGCTCAACCTTGTTAAATTGGTGTATACGCACGATTCCGCGGGTGTCGCGACCTGCGGCACCGGCTTCTTTGCGAAAACATGGTGAATAACCCGCATATTTTATTGGTAAATCTTTTTCGTTTAGTACTTCGCCACTGTGCAGGGAATTTAATATGATTTCCGCCGTTCCAGCCAGGCAACGGTCAGTGTCAGCCAGCATAAATACATCATTGTTCATAACTGATTGGTCCGAACCCATAAAGTGACCCGCGTTAAATATGGTTTGAGGTTTGGTAATAGATGGACAATTGACGAATGTAAATCCTTTGCTTATCAATTTTTGCAGAACATAGGTTTGTATTGCCAGTTCCAGTTCCGCCGCTTCGCCAAACAAGGCATAGGTGCGCGTGCCACAGATGGAGGCGATTTTATCATTTTTCCACCATCCGTTCATTTCCAGCAAATCCCATTGGGCGCGTGGTGTAAAGTCAAATTGACGTGGAATGCCGACACGACGAACTTCTATATTTTCTGAATCATCACGACCACGTGGTGCAGAAGCGGCGGGTATTTGCGGTACGCGATGCAACAGGTCGTTTAATTCTTCTTCTTTGTTTGCTAATTCCGCAACATCCGCCGCGATTTCCGCCGCAATTTCGCGGGAACGTGCAATCAATGGTGCTTTGTCTGTGGCCGTTGGGATTTCGCGTGTGATTTTGTTTTTTTCCGCGGTTTTGGATTGTGTGATTGTTTTTAATTCGCGGACACGTACATCCAGTGCCAAAATTTCATCGGTGTGGTCATCAAAACCTTTGACCGCACAAGCGTTTTTTACAATGTCTGGGTTTTCACGAATAAATTTTATATCAAGCATAGTCTTGGTTTCCTTAGATTAAAAATAATGTTTTTGTTTATAAAGTTCTGTGATATTTATCTGTATAAATTATTCCCCCAACGGGGATGAAAAACGACTGAAAAATGTAAATTTATTATTCATATCGCTGCAAATTATAAATCTATTTCAATATGATTGCAATAATTTAGTCACTTGCATAAAGGGGTTTTTATGTGTATGCTGTGGCGGATATGAACAAAAAGGAAAGGTTTTTAATATGACGGATATTGTTATGTATGATGTTATTATTTTGGGGTCTGGTCCAGCGGGCTTGACGGCGGCATTGTACACCGCACGTGCGAATAAAAATACTTTGGTTCTGGGTGGCGACCGTTTGGGGGGGCAGATGGCCGGAATTGCAAAATTGGAAAACTATCCAGGTTGGGCCGGCAGTGGTATGGAATTGGCCGAATTTATGAAAAAACAGTGCGAAACATTTGGGGCAACCGTCAAATTTGTGTCAGCAAAGAATATTTCTGGTGATGCAGAATCTGGATTTAATATTTTGTGTGATGATGGCAAGCATTATGTTGGCAAGACCGTGATTATTTCAACCGGTGCATCCCCGCGTCGTTTGGAAATAGATGGTGCGCGTGAATTTATGGGCAAGGGTGTGTCATATTGTGCGACTTGTGATGGGTTCTTTTATAGTTACAAAGATGTAATTGTGATGGGCGGTGGAAACAGTGCGTTAAATGATGCTTTGTATCTGGCAGATTTGGCGAAATCGGTCAAGATTGTTTATCGCAAATCGGCATTTACACGGGCCGAAGCTGTTTTGCGTGAACGTGTATCCCAGCGTGAAAACATAGAATGTTTGTTTAATACTGATTTGGTAAAAATTGCGGCTAAACCTGGTGATTCAGATGGTCGTTTGGTTGTTACCACAACAGATGGTACAGAAATAGAAACAGACGGTCTGTTTGTTGCCATTGGTCACGAGGCTAATACCGATTACCTGACCGAGGAAATAAAACGCGATAATATGGGGCGTTTATCACCGTCCGCCTTGCCGGCGGGACTGTTTGTAGCTGGTGATGTGCATTCTGATATTAAAATGCAAATTGCCACCGCCGTTGGGACGGGGTGTGAAGCGGCTATGGATGCAATAGCGTATCTGAATAAACAATAATAAATGTCAATTGATAAAAAATCCGCAAAATGCGGATTTTTTAAAAACTGTATGCTAAGCCCAGACCATAGAATGCATACGAATTGTTTTCCGGTGCGGTGTTTCCGTTGGAATAATGTTGTACATATGCTTCCATTGTGGTGCATTCGGTCAATTTATAGCCAACGCCCAATTTAAAACCGAATATTAGTTTTGAACCAATGCGTTCGTTTTGTTGTAATTGCATACCGACCGCAAGGCCCGAGTAAAAATACCAATTATCGCCATAGGCCAGGGTTATGTCATCGGATATCATCCCAATAGGGATTGTGTATTTATCCCAATGCCATCCGTATTTTTCACCAAAACCCACGGTTTGGATTACATTTAATGACAATCGTGATGGCAGACGAAAGAATGTAGAAGGTTGGGAATACTGAAATTGGAACATTGAAAATGGTACAAATTGGCTGGGCGGTGGGATGATAAAGCCGTGGTTTACACCATAGCCAAAATTAAAAGCCACCTGGTTTTCATAATCTCCAAAAAAAGGATTGTTTGCCGCATTGGCGGTAGCCGCCGCGGTGGAAAGTAATAAAGCACATACGATTTTTTTCATACGGCACATAGTATCATAAATTATGGATATTCGCAACCCAGAATATTAAAAATTATAATGATTGTAAAATTGAATAAAATCCCAGGATGTGTTTTGCTTGCATTTTGATTTTTTATTGATATAATGCGTGGCGTTTGGCAGCGTAGCTCAGTGGTAGAGCAGAGGAATCATAATCCTTTGGTCGGGGGTCCGAATCCCTCCGCTGCTACCAGAATAAACAAACGACCCATCGGGTCGTTTTTTTATTCTGTGCGTCGGGATGAAGGACACACGAAACGGGGGGGCTTTACAAAAGTAGGTTTTGGCAGAATCTTAAAGTCATCAATTGTTATTATAATAAACACTGGATTCAGGCGGTGATATTTTCTATTATCCAGGTGAAGGATTGGAAAAATGATTGCTGTACCTGCCAGATTGCCGGATTATGTTGATTGCAAACCTGTCTTGAAATGGGCTGGTGGCAAGGGGCTGTTATTGGACCAAATCGAACCTAAATTACCATTAAAACTGAAAATGGGTGGCATCAAACGCTATATTGAACCGTTTGTTGGCGGTGGTGCTGTGTTCTTTGATATCTACAATAAATACCAAATCCAGGAAGCATATTTGTTAGATATCAATCCCGAATTGGTCATCCTGTATAATGTTATCAAAAATAATGTTGAAGAACTGATTGTTGAACTGACCAAGATTCAAACCGAATATCGCCTGACCGAAAATCAAAAAGAATACTATTATGCACGTCGTGATGAATATAATGAATTCAACAAAGATATTGATGCAAATGTCTATCGTACCGGTTTTGTTCGCCGTGCGGCATTGACGATATTCTTAAACCGGACTTGTTTTAATGGTCTGTTTCGTGTAAACAGCAAGAACAAGTTCAATGTACCAATGGGCAAATATACAAACCCACGCATATTGGATGAAGAAAATTTGCGCAATGTGTCTGATGCTTTGCAGATTGCAACTATCATTCAGGGTGACTTTGGCGATACATCAAAGTATGTGACGGCGGACACGTTTATTTATTATGATCCACCATACCGCCCAATTCGTGAGACATCTTCGTTCAACTCGTATGCGGTTGGTGACTTTGACGACAATGAACAAATAAGATTAAAGAATGTTTTTGACATCTGTTATCAAATGGGGGCTTTGCAGATGCTAAGCAATTCTGACCCAACGAACTATGTTGATGACCCGTTCTTTGACGACCTGTACCAAGATTATAAGATAAATCGCATTATGGCCAAGCGGCTGATAAATTCCAAGGCAGACGGTCGTGATGCAATCCGGGAACTTTTGATTACAAATTATGAATAAGAAACAGTATCGACTTTATTGTGAAGATTGTTTGAAAAAGTTAGCCGAAATCCCCGAAAACACTTTTGACATGATTTTTGCGGATCCACCATACATGCTGTCCAATGGCGGTATCACTTGCCAGAACGGTTGTGTTGTTTCTGTAAACAAAGGCGATTGGGATAAATCGCATGGTTTAAGTGAAGATTTTGAGTTTCATAAAAAGTGGCTGTGTGCCTGTCATCGTGTATTAAAGCCAAATGGAACATTGTGGGTCAGTGGTACATATCACAGCATTTATTCATGCGGCTATGCGATGCAGTTATTGGGCTTTCATATCTTGAACGACATTACTTGGTTTAAGCCAAATGCCAGCCCGAATATGTCTTGTCGCTATTTTACAGCCAGCCATGAAACATTACTATGGGCCAGAAAAGACAAGAAATCTAAGCATACTTTCAACTATGAAGCGATGAAGAACGGCGATTTCCCAAAAGACTTCATTAAAAAGCCGGGCTGTCAGATGCGTAGTGTTTGGGCAATTGGCACACCGACCAAGGCCGAAAAGATACACGGGAAACACCCGACACAGAAACCATTGGAATTATTGGAACGCATAGTCTTGGCATCAACCAATCCCGGCGATTTAATTTTGGACCCGTTTATGGGCAGTGGCACAACCGGTGTTGCCGCACTGAAACATGGTCGCCGCTTTGTTGGCATAGACATGGAATCACAATTTGTTGAATTGGCTGAAAAAAGATTATATGATGCATCTGAAAAGAAGGATAAAAAATGAAAGTAAATGGCATTGGTGGCGCAAACACCAAAACAGGATTAGTTTTTGAAGGTAAGACAGACTTGCGTACATTCCTGTGTGGTCAGCCGGGATATGATTGTGTTGATGATAAACGTGGCTGGGTTTCTGTTTTGTATCAAGGTAAAGAAGTCGCCTCTATTTTCAAGAAAACAGCATTATATAAATTCTTGGAATACCGTGGCGTTGATTGGAAAACAATATTGTCAAAACGCTTGTTACCAGACGATTCCATCTATGTAGTTATCAATAACACATTTTTTATCATAGAATGTAAATTCCAGCAGGTTGCAGGTTCTGTTGATGAAAAATTACAAACTTGTGACTTTAAGAAGAAACAATATAAGAAATTGTTGGCACAATTAAATATGGAAGTTGAATACATTTATTTGTTAAGTGATTGGTTTAAACAGCCATGTTATCAGGATGTATTGGATTATATTATATCAGTCGGCTGCTCATATTATTTTGAATACATACCATTGCAGAAATTTGGCTTGCCAGTCCCGAAGAATATTTAAAACTAAGGTAGTGTTTTGATATTTAGTGTAATTTAGCTAAGCAAAAAACTTTACATAGAAAAATGGTTAAAAAATGGCGGAAATGTGAGTGGTGTAGCAGATATGTTGTACATATTCTGGACATAATTCCGGACGTAAAAACACCGCCCGATTGGGCGGTAGGGTTATTCGTATCGCAGGCTGTCAATCGGATGTAGTTTGGCGGCTTTACGTGCAGGCATGACACCAGATGCAAGCCCCACCACAATCGCAACCGTCACAGATACAACAACCGGCCAAATACTGAACGGGACAGCATATCCTAATACAAAACGACCAATGCCTTGGGATAGTCCAACACCCAGTACCAATCCAACCATAGAACCGATAAACGATATCAATACTGATTCTGACAAGAACTGAATAATAATCATACGTTCACGCGCACCGATGGCCTTGCGTATGCCGATTTCACGTGTGCGTTCGGCGACCGATACCAACATCATATTCATAATACCGATTGCACCAACCAGCAACGATACTGCTGCAATCGCAACCAATAATAACTTTAAGTATCCAGATACTGTTTCCATTGTTTCCATTACTTGCTTCATATCTGTGATTTGAAAGTCATCTGCATCGTTGTCGTCCAGTTTATGTCGTTGACGCAACAGTAATGTCATTTGTTCAATAGCCAGATTATTATCCGCATCGTTATACAGTTTTAATGACACCATTTGCACAGCATTTGGGAATCGTGAACCTGACAGGCGTTTTTTTAATGTTGTGATTGGAATGATAATCATGTCGTCTTGGCTGCCCATTGATGAATCACCCTTGGCACGTGTGACCCCGACAATAGTAAATGGGGTATTTTGAACACGTATAACTTGCCCCACGGGATTTTTATCCAACCCCAGCTCTTCGGCGGTCTCGGGTCCAATGACGGCATGTGTTGATGCGTTTCGTACCGCAGACATATCAAAGAAAGTTCCATATTCTATTTCTATATTTTGTACGGTTGCATAATCTGGCCACGCACCGACCATTGATGTGGACCAGTTTTTATTACCATAGACAACCTGGGCGGCAGCATTTTGAACAGGGGTGACCGCTGCAACATCGGGTAATTGCCCTAAAAATTCTGCATCATCCATGGTCAGGGTTTGTCGATTCCCACCACGCACACCGGCAGATTGTGCGGCACCGGCACGTATCATAATTGTGTTCGTTCCCAGTGATGAAAATTGGTCTGTGATGGATTTTTGGACGGTTTCGCCAACTGCCACCATAATTACCACTGCCATAACACCGATAACAATTCCCAAGACGGTTAAGAAAGACCGCATCTTATTACCGCTGATGGACAGCCATGATTCTTTGGCGATATCTTGTATATTCATTTTTTATATGCCTTTGGTATATGTGATTCTGATTTTGGGATTTTGCCATCGTATGTGATATGGCCATCATAGATATGAATCAGGCGGTCAGAATACATAGCAATATCAAATTCGTGTGTAATCATTATGATTGTTATCCCTAAATCACGATTTAATTTCTTAAAGAACTGTAAAATTTCATTTCCCATTTTACTGTCCAGTGCACCAGTCGGTTCGTCTGCCAAAATCAGTTTTGGGTTGCCCGCCAACGCACGTGCGATTGCAACACGTTGTTTCATACCGCCTGATAATTGTGTTGGCAGGTATGTTTCAAAGTTTTCCAAGCCCACCAGTTTCAGCATTTCGCGCGCACGCCGTATGCGTTCCGTCATCGGCAGACCACGATACATCAATGGCAACATTACGTTGTCCAAGACACTACGTTTAGGCAACAGGTTAAACTGTTGAAAAACAAAGCCAATATGTTCATTTCTGACAACGGCCAATTCATCAGGCGACATTGTTGTAATATCTGTGCCATAGAGTTTATATGTCCCAGACGTGGCGGTGTCCAGCGCACCAATAATATTCATACATGTTGATTTGCCAGACCCTGATGGTCCCATAATAGATACAAATTCGCCGGGATAAATATCAAAAGTATTGTCAAATAAAACCTGTTGTTCGCCGCCCATTTCCATGGGAAACGATTTGCAGATTTTATGCATTGAAATAACAGGTGTATTTTTTGCCATAGCCGCCCCCATATTACATTGGTCCGCCCATTGGACCGCCACCGCCAGGACCACCCATCGGGCCACCACGATTATTGCTTGATTGGGTTGTGGATGTTTGTCCTTGGACACCGACAACAATGCGGTCGCCATCCATTATCTGGTCTGATATAATTTGTGTTTCGGTGGCGGATTCCAGTCCTTTTTTATATTCAATAAATTGAATTTCACAATCACGCATAATAGCCAGATGGGTGTCGGGTGTAATCGTTTCATCTAATGTTGGGTCAATGCTTTTGAAATTGCGAATAAGGAAAGCGGCATTTTGCGCCTTGTACACATTTTCGGCACTGTTGATAATAACGGTTACGAATGCGGTCATTCCTGGCATCAGGCGCATATCAGAATTATCAACATCAATTACAACCGTATAAACGACAACATTGGATGTTGTTGTGGGGGACAAGCGAACCTGACGAACTGTGCCGTTAAAAATATCTGTTGGGTATGCATCAACGGTGAATGTGACGGGTTGACCTTCGCGAATAACACCAATATCTGCTTCGGATACAGATGTTTCAATCTGCATTTTGGTCAGGTCTTCGGCGATTTCAAACAGGTCGGGTGTTGAAAAAGATGCCGCAACCGTTTGACCAACATCAACCTTGCGCGATATAACGGTTCCATTAACAGGCGACGTAATCGTTGCATATCCCAGATTTGTCACCGCACGGTCGTATGTAGATTGGGCTTTTTTAACAGATTGTTCGGCCTGGTTATATGTGGTTTCGGATTGTTCCATTTCGGCACGTGAAATAAAGCCATCGTTATACAATGTTTTGTTGCGTTTGTATTCGCTGAATGCGAAATCCCGTTGGGATTTTGCAGATGTCAAAGATGCCATGGCTTCATCAACAGATGCCTGAAGAACAGATGGTTCAATCGTCAGCAAGATATCGCCTTTTTTAACGTTGGAATTAAAGTCAACATACAGATTGTCAATTGTTCCCGATACTTGCGAACCCACATTTACAGTGTTCACAGGTTGGATTTCACCGGTTGCACTGACCGTATAAGACAGGTCGCCACGCGTTATATTTATCGTGATATAGTTGCGTTTTTCATTGCCACCACCACTAAACACCACAATCGTACCAATAATCGCCAGCGCAAACACACCGTATTTCAGAATGCGTTTGCTGGATTTTTTATTCTTGGTCTGTTTGTTCTTCATATTTCTCTCCCTCTAGTTCTGATTTTATATCACCGATTGCTAATGCGACCGCTGCGCGTTTTATAAACAGGTCGTATTTTGCAGAATTATGTTGTTTTTGCGCGTCCACCAGTTCTGATTGTGCGGTTTGCCAATCCAGCATTGTACTGCGCCCGACCTTGTACATGCCGGATGTGACACGTTCTGATTCTTCGGCGGATTTCAACAGGGTTTCTGTTTGTTTTAATACTGTCTGGGCGGTTTTGTAGTTTTGATATGCTGTAAAAATATCCAGCATGGCATTATCAATTGTTGCCTGTTCGTTGTATTTTGCACGCTCATAGTCGGCAACCGCACTGCGTGCACCATACATATTGGCAAAGCCTGCGAATAATGGCATAGATATACGAATCCCGATTGAGCCATTTATTTTTTCGCCAGAAACATCAGTCAAACCCGATAAACTGTTGTCGTTCCATGATACAGACCCTGATGCCGATATAGACGGCAGGTTTTTCAAAAATGCACTGTTGCGTTTATGCCATGCGGCATCTTTTTGTGCCATTGCACGCAACAGGTCAGGACGCTTTTTACGGGCGATTTCTATCAATTCGTCAATATGTTCGTTTTCGGCATCTGTACCAAAGGTTGAAGACATATCCGCAATTTTTATTTCTTGGTCGGCCGGAAAAGATAGTTTGGTCAGCAATGTGCCCTGGGCGATTTCACGATTGTTTTTTGCGCGTTCCAGCGATAATTCAGAACCTGCCAATGTGGTTTCGGCCTTTAATACATCGGCACGTGCGACCGAGCCGGCCTTGAATTTCTTATTCGCGGTGTCGTATGCGGTCTTGGCAACAGACAGTGCCAGTTCAGCAGATTTAACATCTGCATCGGCGTTCAGTAATTCATAATATGCCCCGACCAAGCCATATACAAAATTTTGAACAGTTTCATTGAATTCAAATCCGGCCGCGCGATATGTGTCAATCATTTGGTTCATATCTGATAGCCGCTTGCCAAAATCAAAAATTAAATAAGATGCAGAAATGGATGCGCCATACGACCAATCGTCCCAAGATTCATTTTGATAGTTCTTGCCGGCGGATGCGCCAATACTGACACTGGGTAAATAATTTGCATAACCAGCATTTTTATTGTATTTGGCAGCACGCAAACTTTGAAATGCCGCAGATGTTTGTGGATTACGACACAGCCCAATATGAATTATATCGGTCAGTGTTTGTTCTGTGTCGGGTATGGTTTGCATTGTGGCGCAGTCGGGCGCAGCATACACAATTGTGGGAATCAGTCCCATTATAAAACAGATTTTTTTCATGAAATTTCTCTCGTTATTATCCCTTTACAAGACATACAACGATTTTATTCCCAAATCGGTTCAAAGTTTTTTTATTGAACCGATTGGGGTCATTTATCGTTTTGTTGGTTGTATAACAAAACAAGGGAGAAAAACATGAAACATAAAATTTTAATCACGTCGTTGTGCACAGTCTTTGCATTGCCTGCATTTGCAGCAGATATGCAAACACCACCAAATGGTGAACGTGGTCCACGTGGTGGTGGCATGCCAATGATGCAAAATCTGACCGAAGAACAAAAGACCTGTATGCAAAATGCGATGGCGCAGTGCGGCATTGAAATGCCAACACCACCAGAAGATCCGACAAACGGTCAATCTGTTCAACCCAGACAATAAAAAGCAACTTCTCTTTTCATAAAAATCCCCCAAGACGGGGGATTTTTTTAAAAGAAAGATTGATTAAACCGCATTATTTTTTCTGTTTGTCATGTTTTGGCGCAGGTGTTTTATCATCTGGCATGCCAGATTTCGCAGGTTTTTGCATTTTGTGCATTGGTTGTTTGTTATGATGGATTCGGTTTAGTTCTTTCTTTTGTTCATCGGTTAAAATTTCTTCAAAATCTTCACGATGTTGTTGGAACAGTTTTTTCTGTTTTTCGTTTAGTTTTTCCATATCTTTGCGCAAATCACGACGCAGGTTTTCAATTTTGCGGAATTGTTCGTCTGTTAAAATATCTTCAAATTTTTCTAGGTATTCTTCACGCAAGTCTTCGCGTGCATCGTGCAGATCATCCATTTGCTCGCGGTGCTTTTTCCCCAATGCTCGCATTTGTTCGTGCTGGGCATCTGATAATTTTATTTGTTCCATTGGTTGGGGACCACGTGGTGCATGCACATCCATAAAAGGTGGGTGATGCTGTGGGCCGTTCATCAGCATTACCATTTCAAAACTGGGTTCCATTGGTTGTGGATTTTTTGGTGCATCTGGTTTGTTTGCGAATGCGTTTGTTGCCAACGCAATACACACTACAGATATCAGAATTGATTTTGTCATTTTCTTTCCTTTTGGTTTATTTCATTTCATACAACGATTTTTTTATCTTTGTGGTTCATTTTGGTTGTAATCCCGACAGCTTTTGGGCCAGCATTTTTCGTGCCGTATGCAGTCGTGATTTGATTGTTCCCGATGGTATGCGTAATTTAGATGCGATTTCTTCTATGGTTAAATCTTCAAACTCGTACAAGATAATTGTTGTGCGTAATTTATGTGGTAATGAATTTACCGCACGCAGAATTATACGCTGACGCTGTTTGTCAGAATAGACAACATCTGGTGTTGGTCGGTCATCTGATAATGTTTCTGGGATTTCAACATTGCATTTAGATTGGTTGAAAAATTTACTTTTGAAATAATCGGTACAGATATTGTTTGTAATAATACTGACCCATGATTTTTCTTTGCCTTGTTCGGAATACAGATGTTGTTTTTGCCAAATGCGGATAAAAACTTCTTGTTCCAAGTCCGAATTTTCCATGCCCGTTTTTTGACGGATGATTTTGCGAACCAGAAATTTATACTTATCCACAGTATCGCGCATTAAATGATTCCTATGGCATCAAATTCATCAATATAGTATTCGGTATTTGTGTCTGTGGAATATAATTCTGCATACAGTGCACCGACATCAATGTTGTTTTGATGTGTGTGAATAAAGATTGGGGTAAAAATTGCCACCACTGCAACGACCATACAATGGTATTTAACACGATTGCGTATTTGCTTGCGTTGCAGGTACAGCGGTTTTGCTTCTTGTAATAATCTTGAAATATCGTCCATTTCCATACCCTTTTATGTATAAAACGATATTATTTATACAATGGTTCAAAATATTTGTAAATTTGTTTTTAGGTAAGTAGATTTTGTATTTAATATGATTGTGTTTTTTTCTTTCGGCGGACATATTGCGTACATAGAATTTTTGTATGCTTATGAAAGGTGCCCATCGCGGCACATTTATGTGATGTATGGAAATGCACAATCGGTTGCGCTGCTACCAGAATAAACAATCTTTTATATCAATTAAAATCTATTTCCAACAGTATTATAGCGTTTTCTTATACACAGTATTGTGGTTTTATGAACGCCCTTGGTGATGTCATAAAAAACATTACGACCGTTGCGTTCAAAGGATACAAATTCTTCTTCTTTTAATTTCTTTAAGACCTGTGATATTTTTATAGCTGGTTTTTCGACCCCGTCTGCGATTTCATTTACACTGCTGTTTTGATTTAGTATTAAATATTCCAAAACTCGCATTTTGTCAAAGTTTGCAAATAACTTTATACGCCCTGCCGCCATTATTGTAAAATCTGTTGGTAAAATCGCCTTGTAATTATCTTTTATAAATTTTAGATTTCCACTCATTACACCATATAATTTACGCAAACATACAAATATACTGGCTGGGTATTCTGAGTGTATTGAGTAAAAAATAAAATTTCCCTGACGCTTCGTTTGTACCAAGTCGGCATCGCGCATTTTTTTCAAATGCTGGGATAAAATAACCTGTTCCACCCCCAGGTTTTTAACCATGTCTGATACAGACGCGGCACCATTCACGTCCAAATATTCCAGTATACGCAGTCGCAGGGGATGACCAATATAGTTCACCCCCCGAACCGCACGTCGCATAATATCAACTGGTAATGCATGTTCTTGTGTCATACCAATGATATTACACCTTTTGTTGTATTTAGTCAATTTTTGATGTCATAAATGGAACAATCAGTTTTTGAAACTGTTCTGCATTTTCATCAGACCAGCCCATGATATAATCATTACCCATACAAATAAGTGGCGTTCCGATGTTGTTGTATGGCAAATCAAATTTATGAACACATTCTATAAACAAAGGACGACCAGAACCATTTACTTCGTGAATTTGCAAATCTAAATTTGGTGCAGTTTTGTTTATAAAATCTATGGCATCTTTGCAATGCGGACAGGTTTCTTGATAAAAGAAATACACCCTGTCTTGTTCCAGTTTAACAGAATCTTTTTGTTCACATCCCATAATTCCCAACGCGCAAACAAATAAAACTAATAATTTTTTCATTTTCTTTCTCCTTGGATTTTGGTTGATTACTCAATACAGCAATTGACCGCATTACGAACCCATTCTTTTAATTTAGATTGTTTTTTCTGGGGCTCTGTTTTTTCTGTCGGCATAACCTTTTGGATTTTTTTAGACAGTTTTTTCATATCCTGTTGTGTATCTTCTATCCATTTTACATCGCTGATGTTCAGCATATTCATATTCAATCCCCAAAACATGCAATATAAATTATAAGACTCTTCAAATAATTCATACGCTTCTTTCTTGTTCCCTAGGGACAGTTGTTTTGTACCAACCTCCATCACACGCATAGACGAGGCTAGTAGGTGTTTAGATATGCACCATACTTCGCCCTCGTAATCAGGGATAATTTTTTGCATCAACCTTTTGCGCAAATCACGAATTTCATTTATTAAATCATAAAATCCTGTTTTGCCGGTTTTTGCCCCTGAATACATCAAGTGTTCTTCAATTGAAATCAGGTTCATAATACCGATAGTCATATCTTGGTCGGCGGATAAATCTTTGGGGTTTAATTTTTTGCCAGCATCAACCCGTTCAACAAATTCTTTGACGTTTTCTATTTTTTTCATTCGTGGTTTCTCCTTTGGTTTTTATGTAATCAATTTAAAAATTTGGATATCAAAATACTGGTAATCAGTAATAATCCAATCGGTAATACAACCTTTTCAAATGGAAAGTGTGCATGCCCACCATTTTTGCGCTTCATCCATTCATAAAATCGCTGGGAAAGGATGTATATCGCACCACCAATAATTGCCCAAAATAAAAACGCATCAATTATCCAAACATACGGTGTGTATACCAGTTGATTTATATACAGCCCGCCAATCAAGGAAAAAGACAATAATATCAAAATCGCATTTCTGCCCCAAAAATTCCAATTCTTTTTATCAAACCATTTTATTGTCCAATATCCCAGCAACACCAAGAATGCCCCCAGCCATACAGCAATGGCGTTGTCGCAAATGCCCAGTTGTCTGGATATTGATAATGTTGCACCAATTGCGACTGTACATACCGCACATGCAGGATTAGCAAAAGCGTTTGATGAAAAAACAAGCCCTAGAACAGCAGATAGTAATTTTAACATTTTTCTTCTCCCTTCTACTATATATATTTGTATTGCTATGTATTATAAATAATAGATATTAAAATGTCAATATGTTTTATGCGGGTGGGTAATTTTACATATACTGGACATAGAAAAAATATGTGTTGGGCAAAGTGGCGGATTTCTGGGGGGCGTGCGGAAAATTATCGTGGGGCAGAAATATCATAATCCTTTGGTCGGGGGTGACAAAATAACAGGTTTTGCAAGTGCTACGCCGTGAACCTGTTGCGGTTTGGAAAGGGGGCGCATACAAAGTGTGTGGCGTTTTTTAATGGAAAAAGGAGTTTGTTTGGTATATATTTTTTGCGGAGATAATAGTTATGTTTGGATTCAAGAAAAAGCCTTTGGTTTCTGTTTTGTTGCCGGTTTATAATGGCGGCCCGTTTTTAAGAGAGGCAATAGATTCTGTTCTGTCCCAGACTTTAACCGATTTTGAATTTATTATTATTGATGATGCGTCAACCGATAACAGCGCCGACATTATCGCCGAATACGATGACCGGCGTATAAATTTTATTCGTAATGAGCATAATCTGGGGCTGATTGGTACGTTGAATAAGGGGCTGGGGATTGCGCGGGGAAAATATATTGCCCGTATGGACCAAGATGATATTTGCCTGCCGTTGCGGTTGGAAAAACAGGTTCTCTATATGTCGCGGCGGCCACAGTGTGGTGTGCTGGGGACGTGGTTTCATCGGTTTGGTGCCGTGAACGAGGATTGTATCCTGGACCCGATTGTTTTGCCCGCGGGATTAGTTTGTGGGAATAAAATAGGGCACCCGACGGTAATGCTGCGCAAATCGGTGTTGGATAAGTATAAATTGCGATATGACCCGGATTTTGAAGCTTGCGAGGATTATGAACTGTGGGCGCGAATGTTATTTTTAACTGGTGTTGAAAATTACCCCCAGGTTTTATTGCTGCACAGAATGCATCCCGAAAGTATGTCAGAGGTCAGCAAAGAAATTCAATTAAAGAATACCGAACGGGTCAGGAAATATATTCAGGCAAGAATGTGTGATAATAAATAGACATGCGCCCGTGTATTTTATCCTTGATTTTTATAATGTGGTCCGTATAATTGGCGGGTAAGTTTTATAGCCCTAATAGTCTAGTGGTAAAACACGTCCTTGGTAAGGACGAGTCGCAAGTCCGATTCTTGCTTAGGGCACCAGAAATAAAAATCCCGCGTTGCGGGATTTTTTATCCAATTGATATGTGCCACAAATAATCACTTGATTTTGATTATAATTAGTATATAATCAAGGAGCTTTGAATTTGTTGCGGGCATAGTACAAAGGCTAGTATGCAAGCCTTCCAAGCTTGAAATGCGGGTTCGATTCCCGCTGCCCGCACCATACTTCGCCAAGGCTTCGTATGGCACGGCTATATGTTGTTGGTGATGGTAAGTTCGGGCGTGCGCCGGAGTTGGAGAGCCGGGGCAGACTGTAAATCTGTTGGCTTAAGCCTGAGCTGGTTCGAATCCAGCCACTCCCACCATTAAAATAACCCACGTTTTGTGGGTTTTTTTAATGGTTTGTGGCGTTGGGATGAAAAGCAGCGGGAAAGTCGCGAAGCGACGACTGGTGCGAGCCGTAGGCGAAAGGGGCCCATAGAGCGATACTGCCTCCAGAAATAAAAACACCCCTTTAATGGGGTGTTTTTTATTCCTCTATTTCTACGCTGTCAATATATGTGCGGGATATGGGTTCTAGTTTTATTGGTGTGTATTCGGCTGTGTCAATTGGTTCGCTGTCATCCTCGGGCAGGATTGCAATAATTTCACTTTTTTGGATTGTTGGTGTGTATGTGTGATTTGCACCAATTGTTTTACTGCGATATTTGTTTTGCAGGCGTTCCGGTAATTTTACATAGTCGTCTGGGTCTATGCCGTCGGATTGTAATTCCATCGCATCTGCTGGGGTTATGTGACGCTGTTCAATATTATAAAGTGGTGTCATAAAGTTTGTTGAGGCTGACTTTACCACACGTGGTGTACCGCTGCCGTCCAGTTCAACAATACATAATGCACGTTCGGATTCGCCCGTTGGTTTTAATCTGAACAGGCCGTCTGTTCCCATATAACCACTGGGGTCCAGTAAATACGCTGCGTTTGATTTGTCCGAGTAAATCATACCGATTGCCATATTGGCAGCGTCATATCCGATTGACGCCAGGCGGTTTGGTTTATTGCCCGACATTTGTTCATACAGGTTCACAAAGTTTTCATTTGTCTGGGGCAGGGTGGCAAATTTTGCGCCGGACATTGTGAAATCGTATGCTACATCGGACCCATCCCACATAGTTGTACCATATAATTTTGCATCGCGTGCACTAACATTATAATATCGCAGGAATGATACCAGACTTTGTGTGTCGTCGCCGTTGCCTAAGAATAAAATAGCATCGTATGGAACATTGCCCAAAGTGTCGGTTTTTGATATTTTTTCCAACTGATAATTCAGATTTGATTTTTCAATCGCTGTCAGGCGTTCGTTTATCAAGATGTCTGATAATACCTGGCGGGCGCGGGTGTGGGCCGCGGTGCGGGCATTGTGCATAGATGCGGAAATGATTGTGTTCTTGATTGATTCTGAATCCTTTTCCGTGTAATAGAAAATGCCAGATAATGTTAAATCATAAATAGATGCGGCGTTTTTTGCCGTGCCCGCCATCAGGCGGCCGGATTCTGTGTTGGGGGCGATAATAATAAATTTCCCAGCACCGTCGGATTGCATTTCACGAACAATTGATTCAACCCCGTTGGTTGGCATCAGATTCATTGTCATAACGCCATTGCCCACCGCCGTGGCATCAGATGTAAATGATAGCACAGGAATATTTTCAGGCTTTGATTCGCGTAATATGCGGGCATCGTTTGCAAACAGGGGGCCAATTATAACCTCTGGATTACTGGACAAGGCGGTGTTGATTGTGTCCGTTATATTTTCGGATGTATCATAAAAATCAACCGACAGATTTTTTTGTCCGCTTTGTAAAATAGCCGTTTCAATTGATGTGCGAATTTGTTTGCCGATACCAGCGCGACTGCCAGATGTTGGTAACATTACCGCAATTTTATGTGTGCCGTTATCGTCAGCGATATATGTTCCGTACTGCATAACATTTGGTTCACCTGTGGTATATGTGCCATATTCAGCCGACCAATCGTGGGATGTGTCGGTTTTGTTTGATGTTGTGGCGCAGCCCGCCAATAATGCGCCAATCAGGCAAAATCCAAAAAATCTGTTTATATACATTGAAAAATCCATTTTATTTTGTATCATTTTACTATAAAAGGATTTTGAATGCAATCAGGGCTTTATATTGTCGGGACACCGATTGGAAATTTGTCTGATATGTCGTCACGGGCGATTGAAACTTTGCAGAATGTTGATTTGATTGCGGCCGAAGATACGCGCGTGTTTGGAAAATTGGCAGCGCATTTTGATATAAAAACAAAACGCGTTTCATGTCATGAACATAACGAGCGTGATGTTGTGCCGGATTTAATTGAAAAAATACAAAATGGGTTATCGGTCGCGTGTGTGTCAGACGCGGGAATGCCAGGGATATCAGACCCTGGGTTTCGTCTGGTGCGGGCGGCACGCGTGGCGGGTGTGCCGGTGTTTGTGGTGCCGGGACCGGTTGCGTGTATATCTGCGCTGGTGTTGAGTGGTTTCCCAACCGACAGATTTACATTCTGTGGTTTTTTTGATGAAAAAAAGTTGCGTGATGATAATAAAATACCACATACAATTATTTACTATGAAAGTCCAAATCGCATTATGGCGACAATTGCCGCAATGGCGCGTGTTATGCCAGAACGACAGATCGCGATTGTGCGTGAAATTACCAAGATTCATGAAGAAACAATTATCGGATATCCCGCGGAATTATTAAATATTATCCCCCCACGGGGCGAGATTGTTATTTGTGTCGCGCCACGTCCCGAACATAAAATGTCAGATGCCGAGATTAGTGAAATCGTAAATGATATTGCGGCGACTTCTATGAAATCGGCGGCGACCGAGTTAGCGGCACGCAGTGGTATTTCAAAAAAAGAGGCGTACAAGCGTTTATTGGAAAACGGGGGCGCAAATGATTAAATTTGTGGGCAGTTTTGAAACAGTAAAATCTTTGCCAAATTCACATTTTGCAGAGTATGCATTTATCGGACGCAGTAATGTGGGTAAATCTTCTCTTATCAATGCGGTGGTTGGATCGGCGGTTGCGCGTACATCTAACACGCCGGGACGTACACAAAGTTTGAATTTGTTCAATTTGGATGACAGGGTGATGATTGTTGATTTGCCCGGATATGGATATGCCAAAGTGTCTAAGATGGATGCAATGCGATGGCTTAAACGATTGGAAGAGTATTTATTGACGCGACGGCAATTAAAGCGTTTGTTTATCTTGATTGATTCACGTATCGGGCCCAAGGGTGCTGATTTAGATTTGATGGATTTTTGTGATGCGAATGCAATTCCCTTTCAAATTGTGTACACAAAAAAAGATAAAAAAGTACGCGAAATGTCGCAATGTGAAATATGTCACACAGACCACGGTGCGATGGTGCCAGAAATTTTGGAAACATCCGCGGAAAAGAAAACAGGATTGGATGCGATAAGGGAAACACTTGGTATCAAATAAAAATATTTTTTATGCAACTAATCCCGCAAAGATGTGCGAAGCATTGTGGTATCTGATGGTGGATAGTGGTGTAGATGTGGCTGATATGCTGATATTTTTGCCCAGTCGTCGTGCGGTCAGAACGGTTGAAAAAATGATTGCGGAAAAATCTGGGGGGGTGGCAATATTACCGACATTGGTTGCCCTGGGCGAAGGTACAGATGAAGCAGATGATGATTTTGCGAATGTTGATGCAATTGCCGATATAGAACGTGTGGTTGTGTTGGCTAAATTATTAGCAGCAGATGCAAACATCGGCAGTTTATCTAATGCGTTACCTGTGGCGCGTGATTTGGTGCGTATGCAGGATTATCTGGAAAACGAAGGGGTAAATACGGCGGATATAAATTGGACAGAATTGGTTGATGAAAAGTATGCCGCACATTTTCAGTCTAAGGCAAAGATTCTGGGGATATTATCATCTTTTATGGTGGCATATGGGGCGGGACGTGCAACCGGGACGCAAATTCGTAATGCCGGTATTCGTGATTGGGTGCGACATTTGGATAAATATGGATTGGTGATTGTGTGTGGTTCTACCGCCAGTGTGCCTGCAACATCTGATTTAATGGTTGCGGTGGCGCACGCGCCACATGGACGTGTGATATTGTCCGGTAAAATATCGGGGCGGGTTGATGATTTTGAATTAAATACAAATCCATATAATTCGGAATATAAATTTTTACAGCGTCTGGGGTTGGGGGTGGCGGATGTACGGCCGATTGATGTTGGAAATTCGTCGGTTGATTTTATGAATGTGGCATTTGGTAATGATTGTGCAGATTATGATATAGATACGGATTTGAAACATTGTCATTTAATCAATGCGCCACGTGAAGCAACCGAGGCGGCAATTGTTGCCGAAATTGCCGCGCGTAGTGTGGCGGAAAATAAATCAGTGTTGGTTATTACGCCCGATGCGGCGGGAAATCAACGTATTGCTGCGGCGTTTGCAGCACGTGGATTGACGGCAGATTTTTCTGGGGGGGTGCCTGGTACGATGACGGCGGCGGGACGGGCCGTATTGAATTTGCTTGATGCCTGGGTTGAAAACGGGGGGGCGATATTTGATAAAATTTATGCAGAATCAGATTTTAATTTATTTGATACGATTGGAAAAATTGTTGATCAAAATATAACGAATTTTATGCCGGGCTTTGTGATTGATGATGCGGCATCTGTTCTGGTTTGGCGGGCTATTCGTGATTTGTCAGATGCGTTGGTGCGTGCGGATGTGCGGTTGAATATAGCAGATGCCCGTGCTTTTGTTGCTGATGTGTTATCATCGGTGTCTGTGCGTGGTGCGTTGGATGACGCGGCTAAAATAGTTGTCCTGGGGACGATTGAGTCGCGTATGCAGACGGCAGATGTTGTTATTTTGACAGGGTTGAATGATGGGATGTTTCCTGCGCGTGGGTATGAGAATGCGTGGTTGCCACGGATGGTGGCGGAAAAAATCGGTTTGCCGTCGCCAGACAGAAAGGTTTCTTTGCAAGCGTTGGATTTTATGAATCTGTCGTGTGGCAAAGATGTTTATTGGTTGCGGTCTGCAATATCTGGTGGTGTACAAACGACAGAATCACGTTTTATATCGCGGGTAATTGCGCGTCGCGGTGTGTTTGATACAAATACAGAAATTCTGGAATCGGTGTTGGCACGTGATAATGTGTCGTTGCAACCACTGGATTATTCTGCGCCAATGCCTCCTGCGGATTGGAGTGATGTGTATGTGACGGAATTAGAACATTTAATTCATAATCCGTATTCGTTTTATGTAAAACATATTTTGCGGTTGCGGGTAATGGATGATTATTGGGTTGGACCTGATGCGCGTAAGTTTGGTGATTTAGTACATAAAGTAATAGAAAACGCAACCGATTTGCGTCCTGATGCGTTAGTGGCTGAAATGGATCGGGGTGCATTGGAAATATTGGGTGCGGGCAGTGTGATTTTTCATTTTTGGCATAAAAGGTTTGTTGAAATTGCACCGATTATTTCTAATGAATTGTCTTCTGTGATAAATGCGTATAATGAAATTGCTGGGTGTGTGAAAATCGCGGGACGCAACGTGCGTGCACGTGCAGATCGTATATGGGACGGTGGGGTTATGGATATAAAAACAGGGGCTGCGCCGTCTAAATCACAATTAGAGCAGGGTAATATGCCACAGTTGCCGCTAGAGGCTTTTATGTTGCAATCTGGTGGTTTCCCCATTAAAACGACCGAGCAATCCCGGACACCCGTTATGCGATTTTTACAACTGAGGAATAATGATGCGCGTACAATAGAATACGATGTAAATACTACGGCTGATATGATGCGTGCCGCTGTGGATAAAGTTACAGAACTATTTAATATTTATTCCGCTGGTGGTGCGCCATATGAATATCGTGAAACGGGTGATCAAAAATACCAGGCTTATGATGATTTAGCCAGAGTTAAAGATTAAAATCTTGCCAATTTAGTGGTGAGCCGTAAGTGGTTAGTGGATAGTGGTGGAATGTATCAAATAATCCATCATGTTGGTTTGCGCTGGGATGAATGGTAATTTTACTAATAACAAAAAACAAACTTTTTAATCATAATTTAATAATTGTTAGTTTTTATGTGTATTTTTTGGTATAGTTTTTGTGTACAGAAAAAACTATATCAAGGTGTATATTATGAAAAAAATATTTGTTTTGCTGATTGTGTTATTGGCTGGTTGTGATAGTCCGGATTATAAATTGGATTTGTTATGTAAAAACGGTGGCGAGAATTATCGTCTGCGTGCAGAAATTTACGATGATGTTGCCGATTTGGAAATCACCAGATTATCCAAAGTTTTACGGCCGCGTACTGCTGATAATTGGTTGGTAAATCATACTTGGTTAGGTAATCAGGTGCCGTTGATTGATGATGTTTTGAAAATTTCATTAGCGGGTACAGATGGCGTGTATGAGGATAAAGGTCATATAAAATTAGATATTGGGTACAAAAATTTAACCGGTGCTTTGGATGCGAGCCTGTGGTTTGCATCTGATAATAATTTGACTATGGCCGACGGTGAAGTTATTCCAAATGGGCAATATATGGTTGGGGTACATTGTGAAACATTGATACCATATAAATTTGATAAAAAAAGAGATAGTCTGAATATTTCAGAGGCAAAGATAAAAGAGATAAAAAATTGTGGTAATTATATAGGCAGTCAGTTGTTTAGCCATACGGTTGCACCGCGTGTATCTGAGTTTCTGGTTTATGATGCGGATTTGGACAGGGAAACATTTTTGCCATATGAAATAATGGAAAGTGTTGCTGGGAATAATAAATTATATGATTATTATCCAGGAAATAGTCCTGCTGATAAAATTTTGGATGCGTGTGAAGTTGCAGAAAAATTGAAATCAATGATACGACAAGAATTAGAATCTGTTAAATATATGGCCCAGGTAGAATGCTTGAGGGCTGGGAAAATTATTCCAGATAATGGTTCGGTAAAGATAGAGGTATATGATAATTATGCAATTGTAAAAAACTTAAACTTTGACCCAGATGGGGTTATCTTGGTTGAAGGTGGTGGTTTGCCACCAATAACAAAATTGTTCAAAGTACAAGAAAATATTATAGATAATTTGCGTTATATTGTGTTTGAAAACGAGATGGAAAATGCTCAGTTATCTGTGGTAATTGATACTCTGAGCAATCAGGTTATAGAGTATAGTTGGTCAAATGTAAAAGAGCGCAGTAAAGACGGTCTGCGAGTGTGGCAAACGTGTGAATAAAAATCCCGCCATTGGCGGGATTTTTTAAGGCATAGAGAATAGGGTATAAGGCATAGATATAAAAAGTTATTAGTCATTAGTTATTAGTGTATTCTTCTTTGTCATTGCGAGCGCAGCGCAGCAATCCAGTAAATAGAATCATTATTATTTACAATTTTCTGCCAAGAAAATTGTCATTCCTGCGCAGGCAGGACTACGCAGTGCCGCGAAGCGAATAGGGCTAAACAGTGCGCACGAAGTGCGCCAAATAAATATATTCCTTATATTATAAGTTTTAGGGTCTAAGAAATTTTATAGACCCTATTACCGCCTACGCGGTAATGACAAAATTTACTTTGTAAATTTTGTAAAAAAATTTTGTTATAGCCACCCCTCGGCTCGCGTAGGTTCGCCACTCCCCGCCAAGGGCGGTGAGAATTATATGAATGCATTAATAACTTTTATATATTCCACAATTGAACTCTGAACTTTGCACACTGAACACTGAAAAAAAATCGCCCATTGGGCGATTTTTTATTCGTGGCGGTTGGGATATTTACCGTCAATCAGGTTCTGACGCACGATGTGGTGTTTTACCTTTTGTGTGCTGGTCAAAGGCAAATCATCAGTTGTCATTGCAAAGTGGGTCACCCATTTATAACTGGCGACCTTTTTATTTGCGGCGGCGATTGCGGTGGACAATTTTTCCATTGTCATATCTGGTTCAACACTGAATACACCATATGTGACAGTTTTATTTTTTACAGTGTGTTCAAATACGGCAACATTTTTTACGCCGGGGATTGTGATGAACATACCTTCCAATTCATCTGGATAAACATTTTTACCGCTGTCCAAAACAATAACCTGTTTTTTACGGCCGGCAAAATGTAATTCGCCATTTTTATCCATGGATACCATATCGCCAGTGTTAAAGAACCCGCGTTCATCAAATATTTCAGAATTTACGGCATCGTTATTCAGATAGCCACCAAATACCTGGTGTCCACGTAACCACAAAACGCCAATGCCTTCTTCGTTCTTGTCACGAATTTCGCATTCGTTATTTGATGTTGGACCACCAAAGGCAAATGGAAAACGTTTTTTTGTTGGTTTTGAAATACAGATTGGACCAACCGTTTCTGTTAAACCATAACCTTGGATAAAGGTTAAACCCAAGCGTTCATAGAATGTTTCAACCTCTGGCTTGGTGGCGGCACCGCCTGCAATCAACAGACGGGCGCGTCCGCCAAATACATCCAGGATAGGCTTCTGGACTTTGCGTACCAGGAAACCCAAACCAATCTTTTCCAATGTTTTTCCGTATTTCAAAATAAATGATACCAGCCACCATTTCTTTTGTGCTTTTACATTATCAATGATTTTGTTACGGAAAACCTCCCACAATCTTGGAACGGCAGGGATAATCTGGGGACGGAATTGTTTAAAGTCCGCCATAATTTCTTTGGGGTTGATTGTCGGTTGTAATAATACGCCCGCGCCATAATGTAATGTTGCCAAGATTTCAACAGCAAAACCAAATACATGATACATTGGCAGGAAACCGTACAGAAAATCGCCCGGTTTAATCCATTCGTGCATATCTTCAAGTGAATTAGAACATTCAATCAAATTAAAGTGGGTCAAAGGTACAACCTTGGGGGTGCCGGTTGAGCCAGATGTAAATGACATTGTTGCAATGTCTAATGATTCCACCTGGGCCGGTGCAAGGTCAGGGTTTGCTTTGCCGTCTTTTTTAGTAATGTCATAGAATTTGAATTTATCCGTTTTGTAAAAGAAAGACTTTTCCGCACAGACCATCTTGCAACCCGTAATTGTTGCCATATTGTCATATTCAAACGGGGTCAAGTTTGTGTCCAGCAATAATACCGTACCACCCAGATACCAAATAGCAAACAGTGTGATTGGGAATTCTGGGATGTTATGCGATAAAATACCGATAACGTCACCTTTTTTGATGCCTTGGGCATCCAATGATGTGGCGCGTGCGCGTACCAATTCAATAAATTTAGAATATGAAACACCTTCGCGTACCAGATACAAATTATCCGGCCAAGTTTGTGCGGCGCGTTCCAATAATTGATACATATTCATAGTATAAAAATCCTTGTTGTTTTTATATTGGACTGTGGATATTATACTTATTAAAACAAGGAAAGCAAATATGAAAATTCTTACATTAAATATCAATTCTATTCGTGCCCATGTGGAAAGTTTTATGGATATTCTGCGACGGGGGGAATATGATACAATTATGGTTCAAGAACTGAAAGTTGAAAATGCAAATTTTCCACATATGTTGTTTGACGAGTTTGGTTATAATATCAAGGTTTTTGGGCAAAAATCCTGGAATGGGGTGGCGACTTTTTCAAAGTATTCTATTGAAGATACGGTATTTGGTCTGCCGAATTATGCGGATGTAAATGCGCGATTCTTGGAATGTGTGGTTGATGGGCGCGTGCGATTGATAAATGTGTATATGCCAAATGGCGATACGGTGGAATCGCCAAAATTTCCGTATAAATTGGAATGGATGCGTGCGTTTACCGATTATATTTCACAATATATAGACAGCCCAGAACCTGTTATTATTGCTGGGGACTTTAATGTCGCAATAGAAGACCGTGATATCTGGAATCCTAAAAATTATCAAGGTATTGCAATTTCTGCACCGGCCGCACGCGATATAATGAATCAATGGTTGGGGGTGGGATGGACAGATGCGTGGCGTAAGTTGCATCCTGATGATATAGATTATACATGGTATGGGTATCGTGGGCGTGATACCGTTGGCAATAAACAGGGGCTGCGATTGGATTATTTCCTGTGTAATAAAACAGCGGCACCAATGGTAAAGAATTGCGAAATTGATTTGGAACCGCGATTGGCGGATAAGCCGACGGACCATTGTGGGGTAATGTTAGAGTTAAAATAAAATCTAATGGCATATCTAAGGCGGGTTGGTAATGGCTTATTTCTGTACGCTACGCTATTTCCAACCCGTTTATCTATATCATTATCTTTTATTTTAATAATAACCTTTCCTGGCACTGCGTGCTATCCCCCCCCGCCGTCGGAGGGGTGGATTGCGGAGCAATACGGGGAGGGTCTGAGGCTTATCGTAAGCTTTGGCAATTTGTATCAAAATCATCAAGTGTCATTGTTTGTGTTGAATTATTAAACATATGAAGTTGGCTGTGGCGGGGCATAGACATACTGTAAGCACCGTCGCTTTGTTTTCCATTGTTTTGTATCAAGCAACATTTACCATACATTCGTGTTTGGTTTTGTTTGTTTGAAAATAATGTTGATTCAACACAACGTAAATTTTTGTCGTCTATTTTTTCGCATTCGGCATATTGTGTTTTTATTTTGTTGTATCCTTGTTGAACAGTTTTTGAAGAGATTTCTCTATTTCTGTATAAACGGCAATAATTTTTAGCCAGATATATTATTTCATCGTTTGTATCATTTGTTGTGGTTGATTGATTGGTTGATGATTTTGCAGGTGATGTATTGTCAGATTTTGCTTCTGGGATTAGGGTTGAAAATGCGAAGTTTAGATACACAAGGTCCGCAAGCTCGGTCTTATTACAATCAATGGTGTTTAAGTTAAATTCACGCGAAGAAGGAATCCACTCAGTATTAGATGAGTTAGCAATAATACTTAAATTATTTTCATTGGCGTAAAGTTGCATTTCTGTACACAGGTTTCGTATTGCAAAGTTTATGTCAGAAACTTTTCTTGTAAATTCTGTGTGTGCCGTTGCATCAATTGTTGATAGGCATAATAGCGGTATAAATATTTTCTTCATTGTGGCCCCCCAATATAATAAAAATAACCGCCACAGGAATGACGGTCGGGGAGTTAGCAAATCGTCTTATCGTTGATTCTGTTGCTTTTGGAATAGTCCTGTTGTATGGCGAACAGCCCCCCGACTTATTAAGTCAGGGATAAATAACGATGCAAAATTATGGACAGTGTATCGGATTAACGACGCACCTGATTTCGCACCGGATAAGACAGGCTTGCTACAGCCCCGAACCCATATCCCTATGGATTCAAGTGTATTATATCAGTTTGATTTTCCAGAATCAAGGTATGGTTATTTATTGGTGGTGATTTGATAACTGTTATCAATTCGGTGGTATATTTCGGATAGGGCAACCGAGCCATCCAGGATTATTGTTATCCAATGATTTTTATTCATATGCCAGCCAGGAAAATAATGTTTGTTGTCAATTGCCAATGGTATTTCGTTTGTATCTATTCGCAGGTCCAGAATTTCAATCATATCATCGCCCGACAATCCCAATTTTATGCGCGGAATTGACATTATTACCCCATACCATTTATTATTTTTTTCATATCGCCAGATTGCATATCGTGGAAATTTTTTCCACAGAAATTCTGGTTCGGTCGTGTACTTTTTACGAATATATTTTATAACCGACGCGGATTGGGGAAATGTAAAATTTTTTTCGGGTTTTTTCATATTTTTTTACCGCAGTGGGGGGAAGCAATCGCCGCCGTCTGGTGGACAACAGGCAAATACTGTATTACCCAAATCTTTGAATTTTTCATCGCCGCAACAACCGAATTTGTTTGGTTCGCTGCCATCGGCACACAGGCCCGCATTGATGTTTTCCGTAATTTGTTCGGCGGTCAATTCGGGTTTAGGCGTGGGGTCGGCAACCACTGGTTCGGTAGCGGCCTCGGTATTTGTATCTGTTGTTTCCGGTTGTACGGGCGTGGTGTCCGCTGTTGCGATTGCGGGGGCGGAACTTGCACGGGTAAAGTTTGTGCGACGAGCCCCCATTGATTTAGAACAATTGCGACGATGTTCGGATTTGTACGATGTCAATTCGTCAATCGTTATGGTGTCTGGTTCGGTAATAGCGGACAGTTCCGCAATTTTTGCCGTCAATTCATCACACGACAGACGTTCGCGCACCGTTGCGGCAACTGTTTCTGTGTTTGCCGTGGTGTCCGCAGGGACTTCGTCTGCGATAATTGGAAATGCCCATAAAAATCCCAATAATGCGATAAGCGGTCTCATGATATGTTCCTATTGTTCGTTTATGATTTTTTCTACTTCCAGAATAAAATCTATGGCGGGGTCGGTCAGTTTTTTTGCGGTTTCAAAAATTTCCTGGGCGGCGGCTTGCATATTTAATCGTTTGTATGTTTCAACCATTTCTATGGTTTCTTCGTCTGCAAACTCATCATCCGCAAGTGCGCGTGCAATTTCCAATTCCTGTTTTGCCAGGGTGACATATTTTTCACTGTTTTCTGGACAGCCACGCTCGGACAGATTTGCATAGATTTTTGCACGATAAATGTGTGTATCTTGGTATTGTGGATTCATAGGCTCGTTTATGCGTTCCAGTAATAGGGCTTCTATCTCGGCACAGGTGGATTTAGGCCCAGCATGGGTAACCTGGGGGGCGGGTGCGGTGATTTGTTCGAGTTCAGAAACTGGCGCGGCGCGGCGTGAATTTAATCCCCAGCCCAACATAACCCCACAGATAAATAATCCAATCAGTGCGATTATGCCCCAGATGCGTTGGGAGGTGGTGTGAACAACCTGTACTTTTTTTGTTTGTTTTGGCATTGGCTCTCTCCTTTTTATATATTATTCCACAATTCCATTTGTAATGGTAATCTTTTTATCTGCGCGCTGGGCCAGGTTCATATCGTGCGTCACAAATAACATTGCCATTTTATTTCTGCGTACTAAATCCAATAATAAATCAAATACTGTCATTGCGTGTTGTGGGTCCAGACTGCCGGTTGGCTCGTCCGCCAATAAAATATCCGGATTATTTGCCAGGGCGCGTGCGACGGCGGTGCGCTGTTGTTCGCCGCCCGACATTTCACCGGGGTGATGGGATGCGCGATGCGCAACATTTGCGGATTTTAATAATTTCATTGCACGTGCACGTGCGCTGATTTCATCCATACCGTTGGCCAGCATTGGTAACATAACATTTTCCAGTGCGGTAAAATCAGCAAGCAGATTATGCTTTTGGTACACGAATCCAATTTTTTTGCGACGAATGTTTGTGCGCATATCTTCGTCCATTTTTTGGACGGCGGCACCACCGATAAGAATACTGCCCGCGCTGGGTTTATCCAATAATCCCACACATTGTAATAATGTTGACTTGCCCGAACCCGATGGTCCGACCAATGCGATAATTTCACCGCGGTGTAAATCAAAACCACCACCACGCAGGATGTGCAGGGGTTGACCGCCCTCTATAAAAGTTTTTTTTATGTCGCGTACCGACATAACAATGTCGCCAGGGGTTATTTTTGATAAAGAATTTAGAATATTCGTCATTTATTACATCCTTTATTCATTGCGCAAAACTTCCACTGGGTCAGTGTTGGCGGCTTTCCAGGCTGGATACAATGTTGCCAGAAATGCTAATAATATTGCAATCAACGCAATGCCCAGAACATTGGTCCATACCAACTTAGACGGCAGTTCCGATAAATAATACAATTCCGCCGGAAACAGGTCTCGGCCGGTCAACCATTGAAAGAATTGGCGTATAGGTTCAATATAAATTGCAATCAGTACGCCAAAGATTGTTCCAAAAAATGCACCAATGATACCGATTAGTGTTCCCGATAACACAAATATTTTCATCATGGACCGACGCGATACACCAAATGTTCGCAGGACTGCGATATCTTTGTTTTTATCCTTGACCAACATAACCAGACTGGACACTATGTTAAATGCCGCAACGATTACAATCAGCAGCAGGATTAAAAACATAACATTTGATTCAACCTGTAATGCGCCGACAAATCCGCGATTCAAATCGCGCCAATCGCGTACAACAAATCCATCCGGCAACAGGGTGGTCAGCGCGTTCACGACGACGGTGGTATCTTCTGGGTTGGTCAGGAACAGGTCTATGTGTGTGACCGCATTGCCAATGTTCAAATATTTTTGTGCGGTTTCCAATGGCATAAATATATAGCCCGAGTCATATTCATACATTCCCATAAAAAATGATGACATTACCGGATATGACATAATGCGTGGCATAGTGCCAAATGGGGTTGGGGTTGCGCCACTGGCCGAAACCAGTGATATTTTATCGCCCATTGTGACGCGTAATGTACGGGTCAGGGAATTTCCCGCGACTAATTCACCGTCGGTAATAGCGGTTAAATCTTTGCCATAGATGCGTGTGCCAGTTTTTGTCTTTTTTGCCAGGTCGGACATACGGATTCCACGTACAATTGCGCCAGTATTATTGCCGTTGGCTGTGGCCATAACTTGACCTTCTGCAATGGGGACAATATCGGTTGCATGTGTGGCGACAATTTTATTTTGTTTCATTTTATCAATCAGAAAATCAAAATCTGATATCGCGCCATCCTGGTGGTAGACAACAACATGACCATTCATTCCGACAATGCGGCCCAATAGTGTGTCGTGAAAGCCGCCCATAACGGACATTACAACAATCAGTGTCGCAACACCCAACATAATTCCAATCAGGGACACCCAAGAAATTACAGAACCAAATCCACGTTTTTTTGCGCCCAGATATCTAAATGCAATTTTTCGTTCCAGTTTTGAAAACATAAATCATTCCCTTAGTCATTCAAAAAATCACGTAATGCGTCACCAATCAATTCGTTTGACTGTTGTATGCCAGCGTTGTCCGCAATTGAGATTACACGTGGTGACATAAATACCACCAATTCTGCAAACGGAGAAACCAGTGTTTCAGGGGTTGTTACAAACGAGTGGGTTGGTATACCTACTATTACATAATTGTCCCCGATACTGGATGGTATTGTAAATGATGATAATTCACCCTGGCTGGTACGCAGGACTATTTTTGCATCAATTTTATTTGTGCCACCAAAATCCCCATATGTGCCAGTCGCGCCGATTATTAAATCTGTTTCCAGGCGTTCTTCTTTGCCGCATTGTCCAATATCAAATCGTGATTGCCAGCCGTTGGGGATTGCAAATGTACCCTGGGAAATCAAAACAACATTAGCTTGTTGTGCCATAAATTCTTGTAATGTTTTTGTGTTGATTTCGGGGCTGACCACCAGGGCGCGACCAACAACACCCGGGATTGACATACGGATATTTTTATCGCCAAATGCTGGCAACATATTCATCCATACAATTGGGTTGTCTGTACGGGGATAGACACGATATACATCAATATCCCAGGCAATCATATATTTTTTAGATGAAATGTCAGAGATGATTTTTGCGACTTCGCGTTCGGTTTGATAATTACCTTCAAATACAACGGTTTTGTCGTGCCAGTTTACCAACAGATTCCGCATATCTGCGCCGTGCATTGCATCCAATAATGCCATAATTATGGTTTCGTTTTTTGGCATTTTTATCAGCCATTTTGCGCGGTGACTAAGGGTCAATTCGCCCGCAGCCGCATCATATGAATAATATGCGCGTCCCATTTTTGTCATCAATTCAACGGCATCAGACAATTCGCCCGCCGTAATGGTACCTGTGATTTTTTCGTATAATTCTGATTCCTCTACGACGGCGATATCGGTGCCTTCTAGTAATTTATCCAGGGCGCGGCGTACGGTTAAATCTTTGAATTCATAGTCTGATACCTGTAATTCGGGTAATTCGTCGCCGGTATTCAGGCGGATAATTTCAATATGCTCGGACGGTACAACGGATACAACATTTTGATTATTCCAGTCAACCTCGCACCGTTTAGGTAATTCAATAGAAAAACGACGGGCAGTGTCCGTGGTCAATGCCGCCTTTTTCGGAAATATTGGAACAGAATTTTCATCAATTACCAATTGGTCAACAACGGTGATATTGTCATATTGAGGAATGTCCTGTTGGCGTGTTTGGGTGCAGCCCGGCAGTATGCACATGGCATAGGGGATAATGCACAGATAGAAAAATTTTTTTATGGTGTTCATATTTTTTTCTCCGCTTAAATATTCATTACTTTTTCAAATTCCGCCAATGTCATTTCGTGAAAGGGTTTCTGGGTTGGTGTGGCCAAATCGCGCACGCGTTCGTACTGTGCGGCAAAGCGATTTATTACCGCCACGATTTCCGCGGGTATTGCCACACCGGCACTTTGCAGGCGACGACCGTATTCAACAATATATTCCAGTACATCTGCCGCAAAGAAACGGCCCACATAATTTTCCATTGCAATTCCACCCTTTTGAACACAAATTGCCGACATCAGCATTGCGGTCTGATTATAATAATTTGCCAATTTTATAAATCCCTGGACGGATATTGCCATGGTGTTGTCCTTTCTCTCTTTTTTTTGCATTATAAAAACTATTGCCCCCCCAACGCAATTAAATTATAATATAAAGTATGAGAATAAAATTTCTGGCATTATTTTTATTATTGTGTTCATGTGCATCCGTAAATCGGGGCAGTATTGATGATGCTACGGTGCTGAATTGGGAAAATGAAAGTGTGACAACTGAACAATTTGTGCGCGACCATAAATCGTGTTTGGGTATCACAAAACCGTCATATCAGCCGCGTTCGCGTATCGCAAAATTGTTGGCACCAAACCAGGCAAATCAGATGCCGGACTGGGATGGATTGTGGGTGACATTTCAATCAAATGAATACAAGGATGTTGGACAACGTAGTTTAATGTCTGTGCCACGAAATACGACATCTAGGTCCGTTGGGGCATATCGCAAATGTATGTTCCGTCGCGGATATTTATTGCGTGCGATGTAATTTTTAGTTTTGTGTGTTTTTCTTTAACAGGCTTTGGATAGCCAATGGAAAATCAGGCGATTTTGCCAGGTATGAACCACTGACCAACATATCAGCCCCTGCGTCCCAACATAGTTGGGCGGTTTTTTCATTTATGCCACCGTCAACAGATATTATAAATTTTAATCCATATTTTTTACGTGTTGCCGCCAGGACCGAAATCTTGTGCAGGGAATCTGGGTTAAATGCCTGGCCCGCAGCACCTGGGGCGACGGACATAATCATAACCTCGTCTATTTCACGCAGGATTGGTTTCAGCAATGATACAGATGATTCAGGATTTAGTGCAACACCCGCGCGACGACCCGCTGCCCGCACGGCACGCAGTGCTGTACGTAAACCAGAAGTGTTTGTTGATAAAATTACACTGTCTGCGCCAGCGGCAATTGCGTCAGCGGCCCAGATGGTGGGGCTTTCGGTCATTAAATGCACATGCAGGTGTGCGTTTGTATGTGCACGGATAAATTTAATTTGGTCAATGCTGCCCGCGATACGGTCAACATAAAAACCATCCATAATATCAATATGTATCATTGATATGCCCGCCGATTGGAACAGGGTATATGTATTTGCGCGTTTCATATTAAAGCAAAGCGTACTGGGTAAAATTGGAATAAAACGTTTACGCGGTTTAGGGTGGCGACGAAATGGGCGTGCAATCCATTCAAAGCGTCGTGACCAGCGTTCGCGACGGGCAATGTATGCGTTTCGGTGTGCCGATTCCATATTCCAAATGTATGTTGATAATGCACGTACGGTGCAATCGGTCGGCAATGCATCGGTTGTAATGGCAAATGCGTTTTCAATGAAATCACGCAAACCCTCTATATCTGTGCCGCCGCCCGTCATAATAATTTTTGTTGGATGATATTTTGTAAATGATGTTAGGCATTGGTCCTTTATCTGGGCGATAGTGTCCACCAGTATGGGCAGTATTATGTCGTTTATATCGCCCCGGGAAAAATCATATGCTGTGTCGGCCGGGGTAAAGCGGTCCATTTCCTTAGGTAACAGGGATGCAACCGCACGCTTTATACGGTCTGCGGCATCAAAGTCTATGTTCAGCGTTTTTGATATTGCGTTCGTTATATCTGTGCCACCCAGTTTTATTTTTGTATGCCATACCGGTCCCCGGTCGGTCCAAATGGATGCAGATGTAAATTCGGCACCAAAATCAATAAACATTGTGGGTTGCTTTTTTTGCCGATATGCGGCGTTCTGTAAAAATTGTGGGTCATAGAATGCGTCGGCTTGGATATGGGCACTGCGTAAAATTTCATATATTTTATTCAGTCCCTCGCGCGAATAAAATATCGCACCAAATGCAGATATCAATTGTCGGTCAATGTAGCCCGCGGGTGATAACATGTTGCGTGATGATGGTGTGTCATATCGCAATGGTACAATATGCATTGGAAAATAACCGTCGGGGGGTGTGATTTGTGAAATCTGGGTACGAATGTCGGATGCAGAAATTTTATGTTCGCCGCCCCAGACCGTACTTTTTGCCATCATTTCAAATTGTGATTGCCCCAGGTTGCCGGTAATATATGCACTGTCAAAATGTGCGCCAATTTGTTTTTCCAATTCATCAATTACAGATTTCAGGGCAAAGACCGTGTCATGACTTTCCACCGAGAAAAAAGCCGAACGGTCAATATTCGCACCGCGCACACGATGTGCCACGCCACGCACGCACTGTGTGCCAATATCCAGGCATAGAAAAGATGAATCATACAGGTTCATTTTGTTGTTTTTTTTATTTTACCAAAATACGCGCATCGTCGCGCATATCTATTACGGTTATGTCGCGCTGTAAAATTTTATGATTGCGTTGCAGGACCATCAATGAACTGATTGCGGTATCCGGGTTGGATTCGGGTAACAGTACGGTTATGCCCCCAGTTGTGTGCAGATTCCACCGGCGATTTTCAATCCATTCCAAATAATCAATTTCACCAACCAGATTATGTGCAACCTTGGTTATACGGGATATATCACGGGGCAGGGGACCGCGAAAAACAACATCGCCCGCATCGCGCGTATCAGTTGGTTTATTGACTATTGTGCCATCGGCGGACAGTGGAAAATAATTTTCCCCGTCGGTCCACAGGGCGACCGCCCGATACAGTGATACGCGTACCGCCAAATTACCATTTGGCAGGCGACGAACCGCCGATGCGCGTACGCCCGGTACCGCACCAACACGCGCATTCATCGCCGCCAGGTCCAGTGAATATGAATCCGTGTCGGGGGCAACCGCGGCGGCGGTGATGATTGTGGATAAATCCTTGCCCCCTGTGTCGGCGGATATAGAAACACGGTGAACGCGTGATAGTTGGCCGTGGGACAGCCCCGTCATAATAATTCGTGATGAAAAGTATATTGCCAAAATAATGGCAACTATAAAATACAGCCAAAACCAAATGGAACGTTTCATGAACCTGATTATATCATAAAAATATCTGGGGGGCAAATTGACGCGTGAAAAAATACCGACATGATGCCGGTATTTTTTTTGCAAACATTGCCCATAGGGATGTGGGTTCGGGCCTCAGAAAGTCCTTTGTTTTGGTACAGTGTTCGCGGTGCGAATTGTTATCCGCGATGTAAATATGCAATATATGGCCCATGATTGCCACAGGCACGTTTTCCCAATTTTTATTTTTTGCCGAAATGTTTTTTCAAAATGTCGTATGCGGTGGAAATGCGGGCAAATTCGGTTGCTGCATTTTTCTTGTCGGTGGCGGTGTCGGGGTGGTATTTTTTTGCTAATGCGCGATATTTAATGCCAACATCGCGCCAGGTGGCGGAAATCCCCAGGTCAAATACCTTTAACGCGGATACAACATTGGTGGGCAGTTTGCTTTTTGCCGGTACGCGGTCAAATGCACTGCGACCTGTGATAAAATCATTTATAAATTTTGCATAATCGTTTGCGTCTGTGTTGGCCGTATTTTTATCCTTTAACGGTGCGCCGAAAGTTTGACGTTCCCAGTCGGCCTCTATTTCATCGGGGGTCATATCGGCATAGTAATTCCAATTCTTGTTATATTCGGCGGCGTGTTCAGTGCAGAAAAACCAGTATTCACGCAAATCGCGTGTTTTGGGTGCACGGCATGTTCCGGCCTTGGTACAACCCGGGTGGTCGCATTTTTTTATCATTTTAATTTACCTTTTGCGTTGATAATGGGTGGTGCTGGATAACGGTTTCACGCAGTTTTTCCGGCATTACGTGCGTGTAAATCTGGGTGGTGGAAATATCCTCGTGTCCCAACATAGTCTGAATTGCGCGCAGGTTTGCCCCACCCGCCAACAGGTGTGATGCGAACGAATGTCGCAGGACGTGCGGGCTGACGCGTTCGGGGGAAATGCCGGCCAGCACTGCACACTTTTTTAATAATTTGAAAAATCCGTCGCGTGTTATATGGCCGGTCTTTCCACGGGATGGAAATACGTATTTTGATTTTTCATCCGCGTCCCGCATGGACAGCCATTTGCTCAGGGCGTCTTGCGCCTGTGCGTGCATTGGAACCAGGCGTTCCTTGGCACCTTTGCCGTGAATCAATAATTTATCACCAAGAACAGCGGTAATTGGCAATTCGCATAATTCCGATACCCGCAGTCCCGACGCATAAAGTAATTCAATCATTGCACGCAGGCGCGTTGCATTACGGATATCGCCCGCGCTGGAAATCAATAATTCAATTTCATCGGCTGATAAAAATTTGGGCAAAGCACGACCCGGTTTTGGTAATTCTAAATTCGCGGTTGGATTTTTTGTTATAATTTTTTCCAACATTAAAAATTTATAAAAACCGCGCAGGGCGGATGCCTTGCGTGCGACCGATGAAGGTTTGTCTGGTAAAGACGCAAGGTATTTTTGAATGTCTGGGGCGGTGGCTTTCATCAATCCGCCGTCAATGGCACTATCGGCCAATCGCAGGTCGGATTCATAGCTTGATAATGTTTTTTTGCTACGTCCTTTTTCGGCGGATAAGGCTTCTAAAAATATATCTATATAATTCATGGATACACCACGATTTCGGTCATATGCTGGGTTGCGGGGAAACTGATAATCATCAGCACAATCAGTGCGATTATCAATATCCACATAATGATTTTTGGAAATTTTGAATTCTTTTTTCGTTTTAATGGCATTTTGTGTTGTCCCCTTAAATCGTGTCAAAACTGGTGATAAATATTCCAGCCCCAGCAATTATAATCAATGGTGGTGCAATTATGGATAATATTGGTGGTAATGCACCCGTCGCCCCCAGTGCATTGAACATATTTAACAGGAAATATAGCGCAAAGCACGTGATAATCCCCAAACTGAATTTTGTGCCAAAACTGTAATTGCGACGTTGTTTAGTCTGGGAAAAAGCAACGCCCAGCAATGCCATTGCTATCATAGTTAGTGGCAGAAAAACCAAAGTCCACAATTGTACGCGGTGTCCACGGACAGGTACGCCGATGTTTTCCATCTTTTTAATAAATGACGGTAATTCCCAGAATGAAATTTGGTCCGGTTGCAGGTATCGGTCCAGTACCGTTTGTGGGGTCAGCATTGTGTCTGTGTGCCATTCAGGCAGTTTGGTAATTTCACCATTGGGTCCCCATTTGGTTGCCTTGTGTGCGGACAGGCCAGCATCCGACAAAGATACCGTGTCGGCTGATATACGACCAGTCAGTTTGAAATGTTTATCCTGGGTATAAATGGTTGCGTCGTCAAACAATAATATATTACCGGCTTTATGCATGTTTGTAGCGTTCATCGTGATATATCCATCGTCCGATGATTCACGCAGCCAAATCATATCGTCAATCAATTGCAGATGTTCGGGGGTTATGTTCTGGACACTGATATTTACCGAATATGGGTTTATAACCGTTGTTGCAAATATACCAATTAAAAATGCCCCAACCAGAAAAGGTCGCGCCGATTGCAGGGGGGACATACCCGCACTGGATACAATAATACTTTCGCTGGATTTAGTTAAATTATATGATGCCAGCAATGTTCCCATAAAAACCGCCAGTGGCAAAAACAGTGGTACATATTCCAGTAATCGCACCCATGCGTCATACAATGCCGATAATGCGTCCGGATTAGACGGCAGACGTTCAACAAATGTCACGGCAATAATAATTCCGCATACAACCAGCATAACCAGACCAACGCCGGAAAAAAAACGGCGCATCAAGAATTTAGATAAGATAGTAAGCCTAAACATATTAAATAAACTATATCCTGTTCATTTGATAATTGCAAAATTAAAATGAATGCGTATAATTTGGCAAATAAAAATAGGATAGGTAATATGGAAAAAAAGCCAATTTCACGTGTTGGGTTTGATAACCTGATTAAAGAATTAAAAGATTTAAAGGAAAATCAGCGGCCTGAAATCCTGAAAACGGTTCAATGGGCACGTTCTTTGGGGGATTTGTCTGAAAATGCTGATTATAGTGCGGCCAAGGAAAAGCAGCGTCAAATTGATGCGCGTATTCGCTTTATTGAAAATGTGATTGAAAATGCTGCGGTAATTGATGTTGAATCTTTGTCGGGCAATCGTGTGGTGTTTGGGGCACGGGTTCTGGCCGAGGATGAAGATGGCAATAAAATGCAGTGTCGTATTTTATCCGATATTGAATCAGATGGTCGTACGGTTATTTCGTGTACTTCGCCGGTGGGACGTGCTATGATTGGGCGATGCGTTGGTGATACTTGTATTGTAAAGTTGCCAGGTGGTGAAAAAGAATATGAAATTTTAGAAGTAACATTTAAAGAATAGGATTGAAAATCTGTGGTTGTACGTGTTCTGCCTGATTTTTTGGTAAATCAAATCGCCGCTGGCGAGGTGGTGGAACGACCCGCCAGTGTGGTAAAAGAATTGGTGGAAAATGCGTTGGATGCAGGTGCAGACCAGATTATGATTGATATTGTTGATGGTGGGCGTACACTGATTAGTATTATTGATAATGGTTCGGGTATGTCGCGCGATGATTTGGCCGTTGCCGTGACGCGACACGCGACATCTAAATTACCGACGGATGATTTGTTAAATATCAATTTTATGGGGTTTCGTGGTGAAGCGTTGCCTTCAATTGCATCTGTATCCGATATGACAATTGATACGTGTAATGGTGTGGATGAAAATGGATGGCATTTGGACTGTGCCACCGGTCAGACACGGCCATCAGATTGGGAATGTGGTACACGGATACGGGTGGAAAATCTGTTCGGAAAAACGCCTGCACGATTAAAGTTTTTGCGTGGTGACCGGGCGGAAATGATGTCTGTATTAGAGGTTGTAAAGCGTTTGGCTATGGCGCGACCAGATGTTGGTTTTGTTCTGAATAACAAGTGGCGTTTTCCAAAAAATCAGGATATGGATGCACGAATTGTTGCCGTTATGGGTGATGATGTTGCGGGGCGTATGTTGAATGTTGATGCAATGTCGCGTACAACATCGGATATGAGATTGACTGGTTTTGTGTCAGAGCCGACTTTGCGACGCGCGTCAAGTATAGATCAATATTTGTTTGTAAATGGTCGCCCCGTAAAGGACAAGGTTTTAGTTGGTGCGTTGCGGGCAGCGTATATGGATGTAATGCACGCGCGGGAATTTCCGCTGTGTGCGTTGTATTTGACTTTGCCGCCACAGTATGTTGATGTAAATGTGTCGCCCGCCAAGACAGAAGTGCATTTTTTGGAACCCGCACATGTACGTTCTTTTATAGTAAAAACACTGCGCGAGAGGTTGGCGCAGACTTTGTCGCAACCATCGGTTGCAACACACCAAAGTTCTGAAAGTAAAGAGCACAAAGCAACACTAGAACCGGTAAAGTTTAATTTTGGAATTCGGGCGGATTCGTTTGGTATTCGCGATGATGTAAAACCTGTGCCGATATTTGAAACATGTCAAAGAGCAGAGAGCAGAGAGCAAAGAGCAAAAGTTGAATCAATTATAGAATCAGCGGTTATTGATTTACCGTTGGGGCGTGTTATTGGCCAGGTTGGTAATAAATACATTGTCGCGCAAAAGGATGATAATCTGGTTGTAATTGACCAACACGCTGCACATGAACGGATTACATATGAACGATTGCGTGGGCATAAAATTAAAACTCAGCCTTTGTTGACACCGATTGTTGTAAAACTGCGGGACGAAGATGTGATTGCAATTATGTCCATTCGTGATGAATTAAAATTGTCTGGGTTGGTTGTTGATGCATTTGGTGATGCGGCGATTGCGATATTTGAAAAGCCCGCCGATTGGGATATGGATTGGGTGGCGGTCTTAAAATCCATCGCGGACGAGGTTCGGGCCAACGGTCATTCCTCGCAGTTGAATGAAAAGTTACATTTGAAATTGGCGAATTATGCGTGTCACCATTCTGTGCGGGCGGGGCAAAAACTGGATATGGTTCAAATGGATGCTTTGTTGCGTGATATAGAGCGGACCGAGCGTGCCGGTCAATGTAATCACGGTCGGCCGGTTTATAAGTTTATACCACTGAGCGAAGTTGATGGTTGGTTTGAGAGATAGCTTTTCCCCAAGCCAGGGGATTTTTTATCAAGAATAACAGTGTAATAAAAATCTTTATTTTTTCTTTACTTTTCTGGTCTTATTTACTATTGTGCCAGATAAATAAGGAGAAATTATATGGAACAAGCAGCAGTTGTTGTTGATAATGCGGTGCAAGCCGCGCCGGTCGCGCCACAGGGCAGTATGTGGGGTATGGTTTTGTATTGTATCGTTATTTTCGGTGTTATTTATTTGTTTATGGTGCGTCCGAATAAACGACGTATGGCCGAATACCAGAAAATGCTGGATTCTTTGCAGGTCGGAAATCGTGTTATGGCGGCGGGTATTTATGGTACTATTAAAAAAATCAATGAAAAAACAATAGAGTTAGAAGTTGCCAAAGGCGTTGTTATAGAGGTAAATAAGAACGCCGTCGCAAGTGTAGAGTAAACAAAAGGGTATGGGTATGTTTAAGAAATTGGCAATTGTGTTTATTGCTGTGTTTGGTGTGTTGTTGGCGGTGCCGACGATGGCACCGAAGTTGGCGCCGTATTTTCCGTCTTGGATTCAGCCGGTACAGTTGGGATTAGATTTAAAAGGTGGGGCACAGTTATTGCTTGAGGTGGACACATCTACTATGTTCCAGGAAAAGACTGCTCAATTGTATGATGAGGCGCGTAGCAATCTGATTGACCGGAACAAGGGTGTTATACGTTTTTCTAATTTGCGTAATGTTGACGGCGTTGTGTCGCTGACTGTGCGTGATGCAGACGATGTGTCAAAGGCTAAGGGGCGTTTGAAAAGTGCGTTTGGAAATACCGTTGATATCTCGTCCGATGGTAATGTGATTAAATTATCCTATTCCGAAAAGCAAAAAGCGGAAATGGTTCAGGATGCTTTGGCGCGCAGTATTGAAATTGTGCGTCGTCGTATTGATGCGCTGGGGACCAAAGAACCATCTATTCAAAGTCAGGGTGGAAAATATATCTTGGTGCAATTGCCTGGTGTGGATAATCCAGAGCGTATCAAGGAACTGATTGGGCAGACGGCTAAGATGACGTTCCATTTGGTAAATGAATCTGTGTCCGCCGAACAAATGGCGGCGGGACGTGCGCCAAATGGGACAGAATTTTTGCCGTATATTGATGCGCCAGACCAGAAAATACCGGTTTATTCCCGTGTAGAAGTGTCGGGGGATTCCCTGACAGATTCCCAGGCGGATTTTGACCAGAATAATATGCCGGTGGTGACGACTGTGTTTGATGCGTCTGGGGCGCGTCGTTTTGCAAAATTGACGACAGAGCATGTAAATGAACGTTTTGCAATTGTTTTGGATGGCAAGGTTTTGTCTGCCCCGACAATTCGTGAACCTATTCCGGGTGGTCGTGGTCAGATTTCCGGTGGATTTACATTGCAGGGTGCAAAAGATTTGGCTGTATTATTGCGTTCGGGTGCTTTGCCTGCACCATTGACGGTTATTGAGGAACGCACAGTTGGTGCTGGTTTGGGTGCTGATACAATTGCCGGCGGTAAAATTGGCGCAGTGGCTGGTGTATTGTTTATATTTATATTCCTGTTTATGGTATATCGTGGTTTTGGTGTGATTGCGGCAATTTCATTGATGGTGAATTTGGGTATGATTGTTGGATTTACCGCACTGTTTGGCGCAACGCTGACATTACCGGGTATTGCTGGTATTGTGTTGACCCTGGGGATGGCGGTGGACGCAAATGTATTGCCGTTTGAGCGAATTCGTGATGAAGTGCGTGCGGGCACACCCACTTTGCGTGCGGCTAATTTAGGTTTTGATCGTGCAATGAAGGCTGTTTTGGACGGGAATTTGACAACGCTGATTTGTGGTTTGGTGTTGTTCCAGTTTGGGGCCGGTCCTATTCGTGGGTTTGCGGTGACACTGTCTATTGGTATTTTGACGACTTTGTTCACATGTGTATGGCTGACCAAGGTTTTGGTTGATTGGTATATGAACGGCAAAAACAAGAAAATTGGTTTTGTTGGCGGTAAAAAATAAGAATCAAAGGGGATATTGATGAAACTGCAAATTATGAAGTATCGCAAGATATCGTATATCGTTTCAGGATTTGTTATTCTGTTATCGGTGGTATCTTTGTTGGTGCGTGGTTTGAATTATGGGATTGACTTTTCTGGTGGTATCGCGATGGAGGTAAAGCCCATTGTCGCAGATTACGGTATTGAACAAATGCGTACAGCGTTGGATGAGTTTAACCCAGAATTACAGACCGTGGACGGTAATGCGATTTTGATTCGTTTGGGGTTGCCAAAGGGGGCAACAGATGTCCAGCAAAACCAGCGTGTGGCCGAAATAAAAGATATTCTGGGTAATAACGTTGAGTATGAACAGATTCAGGTCGTTGGTCCAAAAATTGGTGGCGAATTGGTTCGTGGTGGAATCTTGGCAATTCTGTTCGCGTTCGTGATGATGGCTATCTATGTTTGGATTCGGTACAAGGGGGGGTATGCGATTGGTGCATTTTGTTCACTGTTCTTGGATTTTGTGTTGATGTTTGGATTTTTTTCGGTTACGGGACTGGAATTTAACCAAACAGCAATTGCGGTTATTCTGACCGGGATTGGGTATTCTATCAATGACAAGATTGTGAACTATGATCGTATTGATGAAAATGTAAAAAAGTATCATAAAATGCCTATGAGCCAACTGATTGATTTGTCGGTAAATGAAATGTTGCGTCGTACGATGTTGACCAGTGTTTCTACACTGTTGGCGATGATTGGTTTGGCTTTATTCGGTGGTCAAATTCTGCGTGAATTTGCGTATGCAATGGGATTCAGTGTGATTATGGGAACATTTACCAGTATGTATATTTCCAATATTATGCTGTATCACTTTGATTTGCGTGGTGATTCAAAATAATTTATTCCGGCACTGTCTGTCTGGGGGAGGGCAAAACAATGAAAATATCAAAACTGTTGGTTTGGCTGTGTTTAGTCCTGGGGGCGGTGTCGGGTGCGCGTGCAGAAAGTCTGTTTTTTGAGGATGAGCCAATCCAAGATGGTTTGCCCGTGTTTGAAGTGTCCAGAACATTTGCCGAGATTTATGAAAAACTGGACAACGCAAAGTGGGCGGGGAAAAATCTGAATGTTGCAATTGAAAGTATTGAAAAATTAAATCCGTCGGCACATATTGCAGCGACCGATGAACGGGTGGTGTTGGTTTGGGATGATGCGATTATTGCGAACTATCCGCGGCCCAGTGCAAACGATTGGAATGGGTTTGGGGAAATTACAACCGCACTGATATTAAAAATGCGTGCTAATGATGCGTCTTTGCGGAAATTGTCAGAAAGTGAGATGTATCAAGTTGTGGTGGCAAGTTTGGTTGGCGGGCTGGATGAAAATGGTCGCTATATTTTTTCCAAGGCTGCTGAAATCGCCGAAGATGGTCGTATTTTGACCAGTGTTGGACTGGAAGGCGCGCGGGATGCGCGTGGAAATTTTCGTGTAAATGGTATTTACAAGGATTCGCCCGCCGATATTGCTGGGATTCGCGCGGGTGATTTGATTGCCGAGATAAATGGGCGCAATGTATCGGATATGAATGATGCTGAATTGGCCCGGGTTTTATCTGGTTTTAATTCAGGAACATCAAAAATCAGGTTGTTGACCCCAATGGGGGACAAAGATGTTGTTTTGCGGCGTGCGACCATTGTTTTGGCGGATGCTGATATTGTTCATCGGTCTGACCCAGATACAGGGGGATTGTTGGAAATTGTTGTACATCGTATTTCAAATGGGGCGGTATCCATTGTGAACGAGGCCTTGGCCCGATATCCAGATGTGTCGGGGATTGTGTTGGACTTGCGTGCTGCAATCGGTGATGACGAGGTTGCCGCCGCGAAATTTGGTGGATTATTTATTGGAAAAACACCAGTTATGCGCATTGTTGAAACCGCCAAAGACGAGGTAGAGGTTGTTCCAGGCGGGGATGCAGTCACAAGTGCGCCGGTGGTTGTTTTAATGTCAAATATGACACGTGGCACAGCCGAGGCATTGGCGGCAGCATTTTATGAAAATATGCGTGGGGTGTTGGTGGGAACACCGACAGCTGGTTCTGCCAGAATTGCGTCGCGTATTGATTTAAATAATGGTGGGGCTTTGGAATTGCTGAATAAATCCATAAAAACGGGGGCAGGGCGTGTCATTGATGGGCGTGGTGTGTTCCCGATTGTCTGTTTATCTAATATTCGTTCATCACAACAGCAGAATGCTTTCTTTCTAAATGTTATCAATAATGATTTTAATGCCCAGGATTTTAATCGCGTCCCAGATATTGACCCGGACGCCATTCGTCGTGGCTGCCCCGTTATTACCAGTGGCACGGACGAGGATGCTTTGGCAACGGCGGTGTCGGTTAAAATACTGACCGATAAAAAGGTTTATAGTGGACTGGTTGCAGAATAATAAATACAGGGGATGTTGATATGTTTTTAACAACTGATAATAAAATGCTGTGGGGGCGATTGAAAATTGCGGCCCTGGTGGTTGCGTGTTTATTGGTGGTTGGGATTTCGTGGGGGGATGCGCCGCTGTATTTATTGTTGCGAAAATTAGATTGTAATTTATGGTATTGGTTTGGTGTGGTTTTTGATGACAAAGTATGGTTTTTTGCAGGCCTGGTCGCGGTAATGGTTTTTTATGTAAAAAAATCACTGGTATCAAAACCAAAAATCAGAAATGACAGAAATCGGATTAGTCTTGTCGCGTTTTTGCGTGATTTTTATGTAAAAATAAAGGGCAGTTATGCGTTTTTTATATTTTGCTCTATCTTGTGTACGGGATTGGTGGTAAAGGTATCAAAGACGTTTATCGGGCGTGCCCGTCCAATATTTTTTGAGGCCTTGGATATGACTGGATTTTTTCCGCCATCAACCGAATGGGCATTTAATTCTATGCCGTCGGGACATACGGCGGTCACATTTGCAGGGTTGGTTATGATTGGTATGTTGGCGCCAAAGTACAAGGCTTTGACCTGGACACTGGCGATTATTGTTGGGGTGTCACGAATTGCGATTGGCGCGCATTGGCCAACGGATGTAATTCTGGGGGCGTTTATTGGTATGGTTGTTGCCGATATTGTAAAATGGCAGTTGATGAAGAAATAAAAAAATCCCCCGTTTGGGGGATTTTTTAGTGGTTAGTGGGGAGTCTTGGTGTGCGGCGAATGCCGCACATCATAGTACTTCTACTCTCCACTAAACACTAACCACTAAACTTTTATTTATATAAGTATTTGCGGAAATGAAAACATTTGATTATAATCAGACTGTTATGGTGGTTTTGCCATAATGGGGTGTCATAGCCCGTGATTTCGGCGCCATGTATTGATTATGTGGTGATAAGTATTTTTTTCTCCAATCGTTTGGTTGGAGGGTTGTGAATAATACGTGTTTGTCACGTAAAATAAGCACACTATACCGAATTATAGCTATGAACCTCCAACCGCTTGAATCTTTCGGCGGTTTTTTCATTCGTGAAAATCAAAGGAGGTCAAAGAATGAAGAAAACTGTATATGTTATCCCAATTGTCTTGTGTGGGTTTGTGACAGAGGCATATTCTCATAATTTGCGTCAAGCAAATTTAGTTGTAGATGGAACTTCATACGAAGTATGGATTAATGAAGAATCTGGTGATGCGGGAACTTATCAATTTTCTGCTGGTACAACAGAATGTTTTACTGGGGAAATAACGCTTGAATATCTTGATGATATGTCAATGGTTTCATTAAATGGTATCTGTGTCTTGGGGATTGATTGTTTCCCGGGTAATGCAGAATGTTATGATGGCTCTACAAACATTAAACTATGTAGTGAATATACGTTTACGTGTGTGAATATGGAAAGCGGGACATTAGAAACGGTTGATGGAAATAGTGATACGTTTACCTGTATCCAGGGATATTATAAGGATAAGATGGAATGTAAACGTTGTCCGTCATCGGGTGGTGTTTATGGTACGACAAAATCCAGTGGGGCGACAAATGTGACCGAGTGTTATATTTCATCTGGTGTGAGCATGAGTGATAGTGTTGGTACATATATATTTAACAGAGATTGTTATTATACGAATTAAAATCCGCCCGTTGGGCGGATTTGTGTTTCAAAGAGCAATGAGCAGAGAACAATTTTTAGTGAATGGTGAATAGTGATGGATGTTATAAACATAAAATTGAGAATCATATAATCGTTATTATTTTACTCACCACTTACACTGCCCATTTTTTTACAATAAAAAACCGCCGGATGGCGTACTCAGTCTGGGTTTGCTGGGAATTTTTTATGCCGAATCCAAACGGTCCATTATTTTCGGCATTTATTCACATATATTTTACCGCGGAAATCGGGGCTTTGTCAATCGGATTTTATGCCGAATCCAAAGGACCGTTTTCCCACGGTCCCCCAATTTTAACTGATGGAGGGTGCTTTGAAAAAAATCTTGTTGGCTGTGGTTGCAATATTGGTTGCAAATTCCGCAATGGGGGTGACCTTTTATGACGATGGAGATTCTGGAAAAACAGTAGTCACAAAAATTGACTGTTCTACATATAATAGTTTAGCCAGTGGATATGTTAGTGGTTATAATTCAGAGGTGGGAACAAATACATTGGCCAATGATTGGGCATATTTTAAAGAAGCCTATTGTGGTACTTTGACAAGTGTACAAACACAAACGTGTTATAAATGGGATTTTGGCGGTGTTGCCAAGGGTAAAATTGTTGTTGCGGATTGTGTAGCGGGTAGCCAAGCAAAAATATATTTTCCCATTAATGGTGGGACAATAAGTGATGGGACAGACACAAGTGTGGCGGATGGTGTGCCAGCCTATATTTCATTTGCTGCGACGTGCGACCAATGTTCGGGTACAACGACCGGGGCTTGGACGACAGCCGGTGATGGATATCAAGTGAAAACCACCACCACGACATCGTCTGATTTTTGTAACATTTGTAAAACCACTACTTCATCAACCTTTCGTTGTGCGTCGGGGTATTATGGGTCAACAACCCAGGACAGTCCTACGGGATGCACAAAATGTACAACGGCGACTTCTGTTGCAGGTACATCAACCCCGGGCAGTAATACGTCAGCGTCATCGTGTTCGTTTAAGTGTGCGTCGGGATATTATGGTACGGCCACCAGTGCGACGGCCGGCTGTAAGGCGTGTCCGCAATATGCGACCTGTGCGGGCGGAAATGGTTCAACATTTTCATGCAACAGTGGGTATTTTTCACCCGGTACGGCTTATGGTTGTGTGAGTTGTCCGGATAATGCAAATGAGTGTAGTGGAACCGGTTTTGTTTGTACGGCGGGTTATTATGCCGCAACCAGTGGTGCGCCGTTTATGAATGTTTGCAACCTGTGCCCGGGTTATGTGTTTAATGCCACTCAAACTAATTTGGGTGGGGGCGGTTCATATACTGTTTCTGGTACGACCGCCGTGGGGGCAACCAGTATAACCGAATGCTATATGCCGGCGGATGGGTATTATGGTACTGCTGATGACACAGGCTTTTGGCTTTGGAACAGTGATTGTTATTATGCGAATTAAAATCCCGCGTTGCGGGATTTTTTATAAGACAAGAGGTATGACTTTTTACTAATCACTATTTTTTTTATCAAATTTATGATAAAATGCACTTGTTATGGCAAGTCAATCTAAGTTTTTACCGGAACGTGTATCGGGCGCGTTAAAAAGTCTATTGGTCCGCATTGCGGGTTGGGGGGTGTTATGTTGTGCACTGTGGGCGGTTGTGGCGTTGTTGCGATATGACCCGTATTTGTCTGGATTTGGTGCGGTGGGTACTTTTGGGCATCAGTCCGTTATGGGAAATATTGTCGGGATTGTGCGATATGGAATTGGTGCGGTGCCGGCATTGTTTCTGTTTTTGTGTGTGGGGCGGTTTGGACTGGCTAAAATGGTTGGGTGGACCGAAGAAGTGTCGCCCGAATATAATTTATTGCGTGGGTTCATTGCGATTTGTGCCGGGGCGTCGGGATTGGGGTTGATTGTCCCGTCGTCAACATTTGGCGGTATGTTTGGTGCGATTGTGGCAAATGATATTGGCACCGCATTGGGCGGATGGGCGATTGCGCTGGGGGTTATATTATTTGGTGTCTTTTGTGTTATGGCGGGGGCGTTATTGCATATCAGTATGTCGCATGTGCGGGCGGTGGTGCGCATGGTTTGGCGTTTTATTCGTTGGATTGGTGCGGCGTTTCATTTAACAACACCGATGTCCATGGATGAAGACGTGGATGCGGAACCTGCCGATGACGCAGAAGGGGAAAATGCCGATGCTGATGATACGGCGGACGGGCAAGAGGAAAAGCCACGGCGTGGCCTGTTGCGGCGTGCGGCTAAAAAGAAATCTGTTGTGGCGCCGGTGGCCGCGGCCAAAGTTGCCACATCACGCAATGCGGGGGCATACGAATTGCCCAGTCCGCGATTTTTGGAACGGTCTGATTTTGGTAAATGCAATGTGACGCCGGAATTAAAGCAAAATGCCCGCGCTATGGAGGCTAATTTTGCACAATACAATGTTCATGGCAAAGTTGTGGGGATTCGGCCAGGGCCAATTGTGACACTTTATGAATTTATGCCCGATGATGGGACGCGTATGATGGATGTGAACAAGACCGTCACCGATATGGTGCGTGCCATGGCGACCGAAAATATTCGTATCGCCCATATACCGCGTACCCAGTTGATTGGTGTGGAAATGGTAAATCTGAACCGCCAGACCGTACGATATCGTGGGATGATGGAAAATGAAATGTTTGTTGAATCAAAATATAAAATCCCGTTGGCGTTGGGGGTGGATATTGGCGGAAATCCGATGTATTTTGATTTGGCGAAAATGCCGCATATGTTGGTTGCGGGGCGTACTGGGTCGGGCAAGTCTGTGTTTGTGCAATCACTGATTACATCAATTGTGTATCATTTTACGCCGGATAAATGTAAACTGATGATTATTGACCCCAAGGGTGTTGATTTTGGATTCTGGGATGATATTCCGCATTTGATTACGCCAATTGTAAAATTAGACCCAGCTGCGGCGGTAAATGCGCTGAAATGGGCCGTACGCGAGATGGAGGACCGATATCAGCAGTTGCAAATTCTGAATGCGCGCAATATTGAAAGTTATAATGAAATGGCGGCTGAAAAACGTGCCAGTGGTGAAGTTATGACAAAACAGGTTGCCGTTGGTACGGACCCAGAAACCGGTGAAATGTTGTTTGAATCCCAGGCGGTGGATTTATCCGATATGCCGTACATTGTCATTATTATTGACGAGGTTGCAGACCTGATGTCGTTGGCCCGTAAAGAGGTTGAAGCCTGTGTTCAGCGTATCGCGCAAAAGGCGCGTGCGGCGGGGATTCATTTGGTTATGGCGACGCAGCGACCGGACGCGACGACCATTACAGGCGTTATCAAGGCAAATTTCCCAACGCGTGTGTCGTTCCAGGCGCGTAGCCGTATTGATAGTACAACATGTCTGGGCGAGGGCGGGGCGGAAAATCTGTTGGCCTGTGGTGATATGTTGTTTAGCGAGGCTGGCCGTGTCCCCGTACGTATCCACGGTGCGTTTATTTCCGATGATGAACTGACCAAAATTGGTAATTTTCTGCGCGCCCAGGGCGAGCCCGAATATGCCGCCGGTGTCACCGATGGGGATGAAGGGGGCGGCGCATCCGCAGTACCGGGTATGCCGGGTGCAATACCGTCCAAGGGTGATAAAGATGCCGACCTGTACACCCAGGCCAAAGAATGTGTCATTCGTGATAAAAAACCGACGATTTCATATATTCAGCGTCGTTTGGGAATTGGCTATAACAAGGCCGCCGGGTTTATGGAACGGATGGAGGCAGATGGGATTGTGTCAGCACCAGATGCGAACAACAAACGACATATCCTTTGAAATAAATCATAATAATTCATATATGGGTGGGGCAACTTAGGTAGCATTTGTGCGCTGGGGTGTGGGTTCATGTGTATCCGCGCAATTGTCTTTTATTTTTATCCCGTTGCGAGGGGATGGATGGGGTGGATTTTTTTTCTTTTATAAATCCGGTTTTTGTGTTAAAATTTAGTCTAAGAGAGAATATGAAATTATTTAAGCGATTTTTATTGTTGATTTTTTGCGCTTTCCCGGCGATTGCGTCGGCTCAGGTTGCGTCAACCCTGGGAAATAATTTAACCGCATATAATCCGGGGTCGGGTTCGGTAAATAATAATAATTGGAATTCTTTGATGAACAATCGCAGTGGCACAACTAATTCGGCCAAGGCGGATTTTGGTAATTGTAATTCATTGATTTTGCGTTGTGCACAACCAAAATGTTCTGGGTGCACATCACTGGATTTGGCGCGTCCGATTGTTGCGGGCTGTGTCAACAGTAATGAGGCCTGTAAACAATACGGTGATGATTTAGTTGAATATATTTCTGCGCAACTAGTGTCAAATGCGACCGCGCGTGCCCAGGAACAGGAATTGGCGGCACAATCCGCCGCGGCCCAGGCCGCCGCACAACAGAACAGCCAGCAAATGGCCCAGATGCAGGCGCAAATGCAGCAGATGCAGTATGAAATGCAACAACAAAATTCTGAAACAATTGCACAATTACAGGCCGCGTTAGAGGAACAAAAGGCCATAAACGCCCAGGCAATTGCAGATGCAACCGCCGCACAACAGGCTCAATCGGTTGCCGTGAATGCGGTCGCGGCTGGCGATACAACGGATTTAAGTGATGCGCAAATTGCCGCGGCGCAATCGGGTGTGTCTGATGATATTTTGGCGCGTGAAAAGATTTCTGGTCAAATCCTGACCAAGATAGAAAATGCCGAGGTTGCATTAAAATCATTAAAGGCAACAATGCAAGATGCTTTTACCTATGCGGGGTGTGATACGCGTGGTAATAACTGTGCGGGGCCAAAGCGTGTAAAGACATTTAAGAACAAGGCGCAAAGATTCTTTGAGCCATATGATGAAATAATTGATGAATTGTATGAGGCGTTGGAAATGTCCCTGGCGGTGGGGGTGGATGTGTCTGATGTGATTATGATGCTGAATGGTTCATGTAATCAATGGGGAAAATTTTTATGCACAGGTTCGGGTGCTAAACATGCGACTGCTATCTATACCGAAGATAGTTGTTCAAAAAATGGGCGTTCTATAAAAGGTGGTTATGCAAAAGTGGGGGATGAGCAACAAAGCGATTTTTCTGTTGCGGTAAAGGGCGGCCAGGAATGTTCCGTTGGTATGACCGTGCCACCCCAGGATGATGTGCGTTGTACACTGACCGAAATGATTGGCGGGTCAGGCGATAATGACCCGGTATTGCGTGAATGGTTGGATGAAAATTACGAAGGGGACCGATTGGTGCGTGTTGGGTGTGCTACATCGGCATTGGAATCTATTTCAATATTTGGTCGTCGCAACAGTCGCAATGGGGCAACATTGGATTTGGATACTTTGGAACGAATCCTGGCCCAGGATGCGCCGGACCGTATGGTTAGGAATAAGTATAGTCAGAATCCCAATGATACATGGATAGAAAAGATAAAATATTGTTCGCTGACGCCCCGTGGGTATCAGAATTTACAGACTGCGATTGGCAGCAAAAAAATGCCGTCTAAGGTTTGTGTGCCGTATAAATCATTGGCCTTTACCGCTGAAACGGATGGTGTGTTATCTTATGATGTTTATGGCAACAGTGGATTGTCAGACAGTGGTGTTATGTCGGGAATGAACGAAGCGTCATGCGGTGCTGTAAAGAGGTATGTTCCGTTGGAATGTAATCTTAGATGGGCGGATGGGCAATGTGTATATGACACGGATAAGTGTAAACAGGGCAGTTCCGATGATGGGGTGATATTGCAAAAAATATCACAGTTAAATCAAGGGGTTATTTCTGTCGGGGGGGGCGATTGCAGAGCGGTTCGTTTGACCTGAATGCCGGGGTTGATTGTGCGAATGCGGGCGGAAAAATGGATACTAAAATGGGGATATATGGTTGTTATTGTGGATATACGAAATTTGACCCAAGTGCCAAAACCTGCCAGAATGGAATGACATTGCGTGATAAAACATTATTTGAGCGGTATTAGATAAATGAAAACGGTAAAAAAAATCTTGGATAAAATTTTGCGGCGCACCTGCGTTGTGGCGGTGTTGCTGGTGATGTCTGTTGTACCGTCGTTTGCGGCCGATAATGGATGCGATGACGAGGATAATGATGCGATTTCTGCGGATTTGGCCCTGTGTTCAACACACGCATATAATATAGGGGTGGTAAAAAATCCATCTGGTTCAGATAAGGAGTTGATAAAAGAAGTTGTTGCTATGAAAACAACCGTTATCACGCAGCAACTGTATAAGCAGTATGAGCAAATGGAATCAATGGTTCGTCGTCTGAAAACACAATTGGAAAAGGCGGTTTTGACTACTAAATTACAGGCCGCAGGGGCCAGTACTTCATCGTCTGCTTCGTCGTCTGGTGGTGGCTCGTATCGGTCAGAGGACAGAAATATTCATATGGCAGGTGTGAAAAATTGTATGAATTTTTATCAAGATTCAGAAATTTTGAAATGTTACGAGGATAATTTGAATACAATTATAAATCAGTCAGGAAACGGTGATACGGTTAATTCCGAATTAAAAAAACAGTTGGTTCAAGATTTTTGTGCTTTGGATGATATTGAAATTGGTGATTCCAAAAAGGATTCTTGTATTGGGCAAGACAAATTACCGTCGGAGAAACTTGTTAAAGCTTATTGTGATGGAACGGAAAAAGCACAAACTCTAAGTAAGAAGGATTTTCAAACAGTGATAGATAGAATGCGGTCTTGTTTACAGAATAAATATCGTGCGTATAACAATAGTCAAAAAGATAAAGGCAGAGATTAAAAATCCCGCATTGCGGGATTTTAATCAATGTTCAGTGTTCAGAGTTCAAAGTTCAGTTGTGGAATAAAAAGTTATTAGTCATTGGTCATTAGTTATTAGTGCATTTTTGTCATTGCGAGCGCAGCGCGGCAATCCAGTAAATAGAAACAAATAATATCCACCGCTCGGGTTCACCCACGCAAACGAATGTTTACGTGGGGCCCGAAGTGGCGGGGGATGGGGTGCGTCAGCAACTCAGGGGGGCTAAATATAGGCTTGTTATAGCCACCTCTCGGCTCGCGATATGCTCGCCACTCCCCGCCAAGGGCGGTGAGAATTATATGTAGCATTAGTCCCTGCGGGGCAATGGATACCGGCCTTCGCCGGTATGACGAGAATTTTTAATTTTTTACCACTAATGACCAATGACTAATAAGTGATGCCTTGGGGAATGGGGGAAAATGAACTGTTTACAGACCTTAAAAAAATTGATATAATTGTGTAAAATAGATGTATATTATGGACGCATAATATCGTCAAAGATATGGGAAACCGGGCTTCCCGGACCACCAGGGAGAGTTTTATGAAAAGTCAAAAAATCGTGGATTCTTGCAAAAATGCATTGGGGGCGGTGTTTTTACTGGCGGGGGCGTTTTTTGTTTGTTCAACCGTTTTATCTGTTCGTGCCGTGTTTGCAGACCCAATTGCACCGGTAAATGAAAATTATGTTGCCGCACCCAAGGCGGCCCGTGCTGGGGCGGCCGTGCGTGCATCTGGGCGGACCAGTCCACGTAACAGTGTGACCCAGCGTACGGTTGCGCGTACTGCAACATCAACCGCGGCGGCGGCTAGTCGGGCAACCGCATCACGCGGTGTGGCCACGCGTGCTAAAACAGCGGTAAATAGTCGTACAACCACAGCGGGGACCGGTCGTGGCACCGCGTCTCGCAATGTTGTGTCGCGTACGGCAACCAATGCGGTCTCTTCGCGTGGTACGGCGGCCAATACGCGCAATGTGCGTTCGCGTGTGGCGGCAAATTCGGGTACAACCGCGGCCCGTGTATCTTTGCAGGGCAGTGCAATTCGTGGGTCCAAGACGAATACAACAACATCATATTCGTATTTGAACAGCAAACTGTACACCGGCAACTATTCAAATATTATTGATTCCACAACGGGATTGATTTCAAATGATGCGTTTAATAATTGTATGGAATCATATTATACATGTATGGATGAAATCTGTACTGCGCGTAATACGGCCCAGCGTCGTTGTGCGTGTGCCGGTCGTGTCAAGGCATTTGCAGAGGCTGAAACAGCACTGGAAACAGCAAATGAAGAATTGATAAAGGTGTCTGGCGAATTGGCCTTGTTGATTGCGAACAAGGGCAAGGATGTATCAGATGCATTTAAGTTGACCGACGCAGAAAAAGTTATGAACTGTGTTTCCTGGCAGGATGTGACAAATCAATATGGTGCGTCATCGGACGAGGCGATTGAATGGTGTTCCGACCACGGTATTTATAACACTGGCAGTGGCGGGGCGGTTTCAACCTGTACAAAACCGTCGTATTGTAATGAATCTGGGAATGATTTTGGTTTTGATGTAACGAATTTGGATGGCAACAGTTCCGATATTTTGGCTTCTTTGCAGGCATGGGCCGATGCCAAGGAACAGACAATTACTATCCTGACCGATGATACGGACAGTTTGACATCTGCGTTTGATAATCTGTCATCTGTGGTCAGTGGCTTGGCCGGGATTGATGGCGCGTTATCATCCGCGGATGAATTGACGGATTCGTTGGCGGAAACATGGGGGTATGAATTGTTTGAATATGCGCATAATAATGTGTGTGCGCGTGTTCTGGATTCGTGTTTTAACGGTATTTACGAGGCCTGTGGTACACCGCCGTCTGGGACCAAGTGTGGCAATGGGGCGTCCCAATGTCCGTATAATTATAACAGTGTGATTTCCGTGAATAACAGTGGTACATATGAATTAAACTTTGTGACCGCCAATACTGGATATACTTCGTCAAATTCGGCGACTTGTTTTGGTTATTCGTCGTCGTCGGGCGACCCGTATTCCAACTTGCGCAAACCAGTTGCGGACGCGCGTCGCAGCATTATGCAAAAATATGCGTTGGATGCCAATGCGGACTGTGATGCGTATGGTGAACAATTGCGTGCAACGGCGCAAAATATTGGCTATCAAAAGGTTGCTGCCCAGCAGGCATTGCAACAAAAGCGTCTGGAATTCGCCCAGGAAGAAGAGGAAACAATTCTGGCAGATGCGGTTGCTGCTGGCACAAACTTTAACAATTGTTTAAGCGAAATATACGACTGTTATGAAACCCAGCGTCGTGCTGAGGAAAACTGGTCTGATACACGTATCAAAACGTACTGCGCCCAGGTTGCAAATGTACCGTCTTGCTATGAGGAAATGATTTGTAATCCATCAATGGCACAGTTTAAGGCCGTTATTGACAAGGCTGATGCGACGGATTGTTTGAACACCCAGGATTACACAACAAATACATGTCGCAATATCGTGACATTGAATGAAATCCTGAACGGAACTGGTGTTGCGCCATCTAATATTGCAGCGGGTCAAACCGGTTCATCTGCTGCTATGCGTGAACAGTGCATGTTGGAAAATGGTGTTGATGAAATTCGTGACTGGACTCGCGTATTAGAAGATGCTAGCGCAAAAACTACACGTTGTACGGTCAGCGAATTGTATGCGATTGATGTTAATGCGCGTAGCGGTGTTAAAAGTGGTTCGACATGTATAATTCAATCATGTAATGCGGGTTATACGCTGTCAAATAATGAATGTGTAGCAAACGAAACAGATTGTACAACATCGATTGAAAATGCAGCCTCTGCAATAATGACATTGGATAATACTGGTAAATGGTCGAAATGCACATTGGTTGAATGTCTGCCGAATTATAACGTATCTGGCAATAAGTGTGTTGCGGCAACACAGGATTGCCATCCAGATACGTTAACACTAAATCATGCAACGGCTGGTACACAAACCTGGGGGGGTAGCGCTTGGGGAAAATGTGTGTTCACAAATTGTGAAAGCGGTTATGTTTTGAACGACGGGACATGCAAACTTGAGTCAGGTGCGAGTGAGTCAACAAGTGAACAAACATGATAGTTATAAAAACCGCCTACTGGGCGGTTTTTATAGGGCATAATAGTGGTTAGTGTAAGTGGTTAGTGGTGGATGTTATAAACAGAAAATTGAGAATCAATTTTCTGTCATCCATATATTATAAGTTTCGGTGTCTAAGAAATTTTATAGACCCTATCCCTGCCTGCGCAGGGATGACAAAATTTACTTTATAAATTTTGTAAAAAACTTTCCCCCGCCCCGGAATTCCAACGCCGATAAATCGTCGGGAATTCCGCCCGCCCCACATTCGGGCTTGCGCCCTGGGGGCAGGGAAAATCCCGCGTTGCGGGATTTTAATCAATGTTCAGTGTTCAAAGTTCAATTGTGGCATACATAAAAAGTTATTAGTATGTTCTTTATTGTTATCCCGTCGCTATGCGCCACCCATTCACAGGGGGGGAGTTTTAATTTGTCGTTGGTGGGGTAATTTATTCTTTTTTATAAATGCTGGATGTGATATAATTTTTAGCAAAAGGAGATTATATATGAAAAAACAGATTTCAGTTATTGTTGGGGCGGTGGTATTGCTGGGGGCAACATCGGGCTATGCGGCAACAAATTGGGGAACACGCGCGGGGTCCAGTGCGGATTTGTCGGGCGCACCAGCAACGCGTACGCGTGAAAAAGTAAATTATGAAAAATATCAGACCCGCACAACAACCAAGACATATGAATCACGGGATGCGGGTGATTTGTACTATACCAAACCCGCAAATCGCAGTGCGCTGTACAAACAGTATGACAGTGCAAATTCTTCGTCTGCCAAATCATCTAAGACAACCGTGCGTACATCCCGGTCCGAAGTTGTCGTAAATAAAATGAAACGCAAATATTATTTGGCGCATCCGTTCTATCAGCCATTAAAGGGCGATTTTGGTTCTGTGACGGATTTTTCATATGCAATGAATTCATATGATTTCACAATCAACCAGACTTTGGAAATTGCTGCGGATAATCCGTTGCCATTAAATGGACTGGGCGGAAAATGGGATATGACGCAATTTGCGGTCAAGGAAGATTTCAGTTATGGTATTACCGACCGTATCGCAATTTTAGCGATGGCACAGTATGATTCTTCGGAATATAAATTTGAATGGGATGATGGTTTCCCAGATGATAAAATGGATGACGATGGATTTAATCTGTTCGGGCTGGGGGCGCAATGGCGTTTTATTGATAACGACAAATGGATTGCGACCGCATCGGCATACTATCAGCATCAAAATGATGTTTCCGATAACTTTATCCTGGACTTAAAGGCGGGGTACAAGGTATCTAATTCCACAATATATGGTTTGGCGCGTGGTTGGTATTTAAGCCTGGATGGTAATTCATATGGTAATGGTATAGAGGGTACGGACAACGATGGGAATTATGCGTTGATGTACATCCCGTACCAGGTGGGTGATGACAGTGCCATTTATATAGAAGGTGGTGCGGGTGTGTTCAGTGTGCTGAGCGAGGATTGGACATTGAATTTGGAAGCGGTCTTTGGCAATTATGATTGGCATACCCAGGCATCTGTCCGTGGTGCGTTGGGATGGCAGCCAAATGATTGGTTCGCGCTGAATCTGTATGTCAAGACGGCGTTCTATGATAGTGCCGATGATAAAAAGTTGGATTTGTATTGGTATGAACCAACAATTTCAGAATTAAGTACCCTGACCAAAATCGGTACAGCAAAATTAGATAACTATGGTGAAACCAGTGTCGGTTTGCAGGTTATGTTCCAGTTCTGATGTTTATGATTAAAAACGGTCCCAGTTTTCTGGGACCGCGGAGAGACTTATTATGCATAAATTTTTATCGGTATGTTTAGTTTGTGTGGCGACCATATTGCCGGGGGCGGGGCGTGCGAATGATTTGTCAAATGATACATCGGACCCATTGTATTTACAGGCCATAGAAGAAATTCTGACCAAAACGGATGTGTCGTATTGGGACCATATTTTGCGCCTGGGTCAGGGTGTGTCGTATGGTATGAACAATCGGCTGAGTATTGGTGCAAATGTTCATTATCAAAATGATTTCAATGGTGACGAGGACGGATTTTCCGCGATAGACGTCGGTGGTATTTATCGTATGTCGGGGGCGGGGGACAATATAATATCGGATGTTTTATTTGGTTTTAAATTCGGGGGCAGTTCGCATGTGCGTACCCCGTACTATGCCGATTCCACATATTATGCCGGTGTTCGTATTGGTCGCCAATGGGCGGGGATGACCCTGGCTGCGACAGTAAAATCCAGTTGGATTTTTGATGATACACGTGGTATGGCATTTATTGACTTTATGCCAGAGGCTTATTTTCGTACCGCGCCCAATTGGCGTGTTGGTGCGGGGTTGACCATTCGCAAAGCCACGAACAAAGACCGCCAAACAGGTCAAGACTATGACCAAGAATGGCTGAATTTCAAAGTTGTGCGTCAATTTGGCCGCACGCAATATGTGGGAAATCTGGGGTATGAGTTTGAATCGGATGATGTTTTGCTTGGGTTTAGCCTAAACATCCTTTTCTGAAAAATGAATTATAATAATTCATCTGTGGGCGGTCCCAACATCTTACGTAGTGTCTGTACACTGTGATGTTGGGTTCGTTCCGCATCTAAATCATTTTAATTTATTTTTTTACGCAAGGTGCGGGGGCGGCTTTATATTTGTTGACAATTTGTGGTTTTTGTGTAAAATAGCTCCTGCTATGGCAGAAAAGATTATTTTTGTTTTTCCAGGTCAAGGTGCGCAATACGTTGGTATGGGCGCGGATGTTTTTCATGATTTTGCCGCTGCGCGTTATATTTTTGAACAGGTGTCTGATATCGCAAAACGCGATATGGCAAAAATTTGTTTTGATGGGCCGGAATCCGAACTAAATCGGCCGGAAAATACATCACTGGGGACATTTGCACATTCTGTTGCAATCGCCCGTGTGATAGAGGCTGAATATGGCGTGCCATTGCACGCCATAGCATATGCTATGGCCGGGCATTCAATGGGGCAATATTCGGCGTTGCACTGTGTGGGCAGTATGCGAATGGATGATGCGGTGAATATGTTATCTGCGCGTTCCGCATATATGCAGGATTCTGCCGGTGTGGGTGGTATGGCGGCAATTGTAGGGCTGGGTCGGGATGTGGTTGAACAATGTCTGGTTGCGGCGGCGGGACACGGCTATGCCCAGATTTCAAATCATAATGCACGTGACCAATTTATTGTCAGTGGGCAAACAGGTGCGCTGGATGCGGTTATCGGTGCTGCACAAAAACAAGGTGCACGAATTGCAAAGCGTTTGAATGTTGCGGTGCCGGCGCATTGTGCGTTGATGGCGGGTGCGGAAAAATTATTGCGGGCACGTATGGAAACAATCAAATTTGATGCACCAAAAACAAATTGGTATTCCAATCAGACTGCGAATTTTATGTCTAATCCGATTGATGTGCGTGATGCGTTGTGTAATCAGATGACACACGGGGTGCGTTGGTTGGATATTATGGAAACTTTCCCAACATATAATATCACACGCGCCTATGAATTGGGGCCGGGGCGAACGTTGACGGGGCTGATAAAGCGTGCGAATGTTGGATGCACTTCGCGGCAGACCGATACATCGGCAAATGTAAATGTTATGTTGCGTGAAATTGGCGATTGGTTGGTACATTCGCGCTAGGAGTTTTTATTTATTTTTGCACGCAATCCATCCCAATATTCCAGACGTTTTTTTATTTCGCGTTCAAATCCGCGCTCAACGGGGTGATAGAATTTTACGCGCCCCATGGTTTCGGGGAAACAATTTTGACCGGAAAATCCGGATTCTGTGTCCGGCTCATAAATATAACCAGCGTTGTACCCCAGATTTTTCATCATTTTTGTTGGGGCGTTTAATATATTTTTTGGTGGCATCAGGCTGCCTGTTTCACGGGCCGTGGCATAGGCCGCTTTTTGCGCTTTGTAATTTCCGACACTTTTTGGCGCGGTGCCCAAATATATAACCAGTTGCGTCAGGGCTAAATCCCCCTCTGGACTGCCCAATCTTTCATACGCTTGCCAGGCAGCGATTGCAATTTGCAGGGCGTTCGGGTCGGCCAGACCGATATCTTCCACGGCGAAACGGGTTAGACGACGGAATATGTACATTGGGTCCTGGCCCGATGTCATCATACGGGCAGTCCAATATAATGCTGCGTCCGTATCGCTGGCACGCAGGGATTTGTGAACAGCCGAAATTAGATTATAATGTTCATCGCCATGTTTGTCGGACAAGGGCGCGCGTTTCTGTACGGCGGAAACCAACGTGTCGGGCGATAATGGTTCCCGGAAATTGGCATTGAATAAATATTCAACCGTGTTTAATAAAAATCGTGCATCACCGTCCGCCATCTGGGCTAAGTGAATGCGGGCGGCATCGTCCAGTGGTAATTTTTTATTGGTAAAATTTTCAGCACGTGTTATTAGCGTCATCAGGTCTTCTGTGGCCAGGGGTTGTAATACACCGATATGGCAACGTGATAATAACGCGTTGTTCAAATTAAAACTGGGGTTTTCAGTAGTTGCGCCCATAAAGACGACAGTGCCATCTTCTAGATACGGCAACAGAGTATCCTGTTGCGTTTTGTTAAAACGGTGAATTTCATCTATGAATAATAATGTGCTGCGTCCAATGTCGCGATTCATACGGGCGGCATCCATCGCTTTTTTTATATCCGCTGTGCCGGAAAATACCGCCGACATTGGAACAAAATCCATATCAACCGAGTTTGCTAATGCGCGTGCAATTGTGGTTTTTCCACATCCAGGTGGCCCCCATAAAATTAAATTAGATAATTTTTTATTGTCAACCATACGACGGACCAGACCGTTTTCACCCAGTAACGTTGTTTGACCCACAACATCGTCTATTGTGTTTGGGCGCATTAAATCAGCAAGTGGTCGTGTCATTTGTTTTACTTGGCTTTTATTTAGTCTTTATTTGTGATATAATTGATTGTATTAAATTGTAAAGGAATTGGCAAGTTGGTAAATAAAAATTCTGAATTTACGTTGGCGGTGGCAAATTTGGCGGCAGCGGCGATTGCCGCCAATCCAAAATTGACTATGGAGGAGGCTGTACATAATGCGCGCGAGATTCTGCGTGGTACATCCATTACCCCACAACAGATAGAAGATTCCGTTCAACGCGATAAAATTCAATGCCTGGAAGATGGCACATGGCATATTATGCTGCGTCGGTATATAAAGCGGCGGTTTAATTTGACGCCTGAGCAGTATCGTGCAAAGTGGGGCCTGCCAGATGATTATCCGTTTGTCGCACCAGGGTACAGTGCGCGTCGGTCAAAAATTGCAAAAAAAACAGGTTTGGGGAGAAAGTAATCATGGCTGAAAAATTCCGTAAAATTGTAAATGCACCACATCGTGCATTTGGGCGTGCGACCGAAAAAATCCGTCAAATGAATCCGACGTCTAAAACCGGAAAAGTGGGGCGTGTGGCCGGTATGACAACGGCCGCATTGTTTCAATTTTTATTGTGGGCGACCAAATATATCGCACTGGATAATCACGCATTGCGTAAATTAGAGCAAACTTTGCGCGATATGCAGGTGGGGAAAAATAAAAAAGGCCAGGATAAAAAATTATCATCCCTGATGAAACAATATCCGAATTTATCTGCGCATTTGATTTATTATATGATGTTTGCGTCTGTGATTGGTGGTGCAGTTGTTGCGGACAAGGTTTCAGACCGTATAGAAGAAAACCGTATAGAACGTCAAATAGCCGAATCAAAACGCGGAACATATGCGGCGTATTTTGACCAGTTGCAGGGTGTGACGCCATATCTGATTGCGGATTTAATCGCTATGGAGGGAGTGCGTGTGAACGAAGATGGTTTGCATAAACCATATCTGTGTTCCAAGGGGGTCTGGACAATTGGTTTTGGGAATACGATGTTAAAAGATGGTACACCCGTGACCAAAAATACGCCACCTATTACCACAGAAGAGGCGTATGAACTGGCCCGGTGGCATTTGGAAGAAGGTGAAACATACTGGGGGATGTATTGTTATGATGTTGCAAATGATAATGTTGATATAAATACAACCGGGGCTGCGGTGGGGATGGGCTCGGTTATGTATAACAGTTTTTCTAAATTGATAGAAAGCCCAAATTCCAAAAATGCCAAAGAGCGATTTGCGCGTTTGCGTGATGATTTCAAAGAATATGGTTTTGCTTTGCCCGATAGTCTGGTAAAACAACGTTTTGCCGAATTTCCGGTAAATCAGACACGGTCATTTGGTGGGGCGTGGTTGTCTGGCAAAAGTATGGAAGAGGTTGGTGATAGCCTGGGGAATTTTCTGGGGGATGGGCGTGGAATGCGTTGGCGCAGATGGCTGGAATCTTGTTTGTTAAATGGTGATATAAAACCAGAATTATTATTGGAATGTCCCGTTGAGGGGATGAGTCAATTTTGGGCATATGTCGGTAAAGACCGCGATAATTGGTTCAAAGATACAAAAAATGGTCGTGAGACAAATCGTGCGATGGTGATGGAATTTGAAAAGTGGCTGAAAAATCCAGTCAATGGCAAAGGTGAATCAATTGCGCACTGGAAAAAAACAAAAGATTATTTGCCGGAAAGCGTGCGTACACAGTGTTTGAATGGTATGTGTCAGATTGGTGCAAAACCGATTCAATATGAAGTACCGGATGTACAACGGGAAATTGAAATCAAAACATATGTTATTGGTTATGACCAAATGTATGCTGAGGCGATTGGGGCGTATAAGTCTGGGGATTTTGCCACGGCGGCAACTAAGTATGAAAATATGATAAAGAAATATCCAGATAATGCGTTGTTGCGAAATGATTTAGCAGCAACATATAATAAACTGGGGCGGTATAATGATGCTGTTGTACAATCCCGAGAGGTTTTACATCGCATTGGCGATAAATCGCAATATGGGGCGGCACAATATAATGCCGGGGTTGCGTATGAACAAATGGGGAGTTTACAGAAAGCATTGGCCAATTATAAATTAGCACTGGCGAACGGAAATCGCCGTGTGCAACGTGATATCACCCGTGTGTCTAATATGATAAAGCAAGGCAAGGGTAAAACAATTGCGTTCAAATCCGGAATAAAAGAAATTCATCAGAAAAATGCTAAGCGGGATATTTTTCTGTATGGCAAAGAGTTCAAAGGAAATATGGCGTAGGAAATGAAAGTATATGTAAACTATAACGACAAGCGTTGGAAAAAATATAAAATTGATTTTGAAAAAATCGCCTGTACGGCGGTTTTGCCCGTACACAACGATTCAGAGGTGTCTATAATATTGACCGATGATGTGGAAATTCATGCGCTGAATAAACAGTACCGCAATATGGACAAACCAACAAATGTTTTGTCGTTTGAATTGGGGGATGATATTTTGTTGGGTGATATTTATATATCATTAGATACCGTTATTCGCGAGGCCGCGGCCGCCGGTATATCGGTTGCGGAACACACTGCACATATGGTGGTACACGGGATGTTGCATTTACAGGGATTTGACCATTTGAACAATCGTGATGCAAATAAAATGGAAAGGAAAGAGGTTGCAATCTTGGAAAGATTGGGGATAAAAAATCCGTATGAATTCGATTCGTGTGCATGTGATTTTTCATTGTTCAGACGATTAAAAATTCGTGAAAACGGTTTTTGGCAATACGCGCTGTACGCAGTGTTTGGTGGGGTTGCGGTGTTTGGATTTGCACCATTTTATCAATGGTGGTGGACCATAATTGGTATTGCGGGGGCGTATTGGCTGACCGTGCGGAATAAAAAATTGGGTGGTTTTTGGAAATCATTTTTGCGCGTTGCGCCATTTGGTGCGATGTATGCGATTGCTAATTTTTGGTGGGTTTTACATTCTATTTATGTAGTGCCGGAATTGACCGCGCAATTTGCAATTTGGACCGTGCCGGGAATTATTGGAATTGGTATTGGTGGTGTGTTGATATTTAGTTGGCCGTTTGTTGCGAATGCGTGTATACGCCGGAATCCGGCGCAAAGGGCGTTTTTGTTTGCGGCCGTGTGGACGCTGGTTTTATGGTTGCGGGAATGGGTGTTTACGGGGTTTCCGTGGAATCCGATTGCAAATATTTCTATGCCGTGGCCGATGATTGCCAATTCTATGTCGGTATGGGGGGCATTGGGTTTAACATTTATAATTATAGGTTTGATTGCCAGTGTGGTTGAGGTTTTAGTCAATCGTAAATCAAAATCGGTTTTTGGTGCGTTTGTTGTATTTATTGTAATGGCGATTTTTGGTGCATATATGGGTGGACGTAATATATCGGTTGCGTCCCGTGGTGTGGATGAAGCGGGGGTACTTATTCGTATGGTACAACCGGGCGCATCACAAACGCAAAAGGCAACACATGACCGCGAAGCGGCAATACAAAATGCGGAATATAATTTACGAAATTTATTTGGTTTGGCGACCGTTGCGGGCAATCCAGATTTAATAATCTTTCCCGAAACGACATATCCGTTTGTGATTGTGGACGGGGACAAGATGCCACTGGCGACCGCGGTGGGCGTGGATATAGTTGTTGGTGCAACAACATATTTGGATGGTCGGTTTTATAATTCTATGATTATGGCGGGTGGTGATGGTGAAATAACCCAGGTTTATAATAAATCGCACCTGGTGCCGTTTGGTGAATATCGTCCATTGGGGATTTTGCCGGCACCAGTGAATCTGGCACGTGGGGCGGGGGCAGAATTGATATCGGTTGGTGATGTTATGTTTGCGCCGGCAATTTGTTATGAAATTATTTTTTCCGATTCGTTGATTCCGCGTGGTGCCCCAACGCCAAATGCAATTATCAATATTACAAATGATAATTGGTTTGGCAATACCCCGGGCACATACCAGCATTTAGATATGGTGCGTCGCTATGCCATAGAATCTGGTGTGCCGGTTGTGCGTGCGAATTATTCGGGGATAAGTGCATTTGTTGGGGCGGATGGAAATGTTATATCAGCTTTGCCGGTTGGTGCGTCGGGTGTGTTGGATGGATTCGTTTGGGGGGCGCACGACACAATTTATCGTATGGTTGGAATGTATCGCACAATGGCAATAATACTGGTGTTTTCAATATTGATGATGTTGGTATTTGCCGATAAAAGACGTGATTGAAAAATTATCCTAGTTAAAATAAAAAAATAATGTTATAGTATCTGTGATACCCAGGATTGGGTATTGGGCTTCGTAACCCTTGTTTTAGCAGCGTTCGTGGAACGTAAAAAAACTCCTGTCCAAATAGGCAGGAGAATTGCGTCATATACTGAAAGCGCAATGCTATTTACTGCTAAGATAGTTACGAATCTCCTGCCACTTGAATGAATCAGGTGGTTTTGTTTTTAACGCTTCGTTATTGGGGAGAGTCGCAATGTTAAAATTTTTTATGATGTTTGTTATGTGCCTGTGTATTGGTGGGGCGGGGATTGTTTCTGTGTCTTTTGATGCGGTTGCCGTCACGGATGAAAGTACCGATAGTGGTGTGTCCAGTGATAGTGATATGAGCGACGGACAGGACGAGCCATCCGATGATGAGGCTGACGGGACGGAAACCGATGATACTGGTGAAGATGCCACAGAAACAGATGAAGAGCAGGGTGATGAAGAAGAATCAGATGATGAAGAATCAGACGAAGAAGATTCTGATTCCGATGATAATTCGTCCGATACGGCGAAATCCGGCGCAAAGAAAAAATTATCAAAGGCGGATTCAGAAAAGAAAATTGCCGAATTAAAAGATAACGCCAAAAAAATGAAAGAAAAGGAACAATCCACCACAAATAAAATGTTGGGTGCGGTTGGTATTGGTGCGACCGGGATTGGTTTGATGCAGACTATGTCCGCGTCAGCCGAACAATCCGCAGACGATGATGCCGAACGCGATATGAAAGCATACCTGTCCACATTTGTATGTAATTATGGTGGTGGCAAAAATGTTCAAGGTGGCGAAACGGGCATAGAATTACCCGGTGGGAATGAATTGACGGCACTGGTGACGGAATACAAAGCATTGGCGGCAGATTTAAAAGTTCGTAAAGAAGCCCTGGGGATGCGCCCGGGGATAGAGGCCGAGGTAGTATTAGATAAGGCGGAATCTGGCCTGTATGATGATGTTGCGGTCGGCAAGACGGGCGGGGCATACACATCGGTTGCGCGTGCATTGATGGACGATACATCCGCGGATGCCGCCGCATGGGCACAACAAAAGAAAGAGACCGCCGACAAGAAAAAACAGGGTATGATTTTGGCGGCCGTTGGTGCAATTGGCAGCGCGGTTGGAAATATCGTTCTGAATCGTAATGCGCCCAAGGAACGCAGCGACGAGATAAATGAAAAGTATGAAGAGATATCAGAAAAACTGGAAAAAGATGTTCAGGAAATAAAACCCGCGGTAAAAAAATGCCCATCGGGTACGACGGGGACAAATCATCCGGATTGCACATGCAGTGGTAATGCGATTTATAATACAGATACTATGCAGTGTGATAAGTGTGCGGATAAACAGACCGTGGTTGGGGGGGCGTGCAAATGTCCGGATAATGTGCCATTGTGGGACGAGAACCAGAAAAAGTGTATTGAAAAACCGGACACGTGTACGCCAAAATGTACCCCGTCGGATGGCAGTCATTTGATTGTAAAAAATAATTGCGATTGTGATTGCATTGATGGATTTACAATCAGCGGCGATATGCAATCGTGCACGTGTGATGACGATACACATACAATTGATAGCGATGGAAAATGTGTGAAAAAGTCGGGAACGTCAATTACGACGACAGCGACCACGCCAGTTATCAAAGTAATAGAGTTGCCGGCGGATTCGTTATTTGAAATAAGTGAGTCTGATTTAACACCGTCCGCAGAGGCTTCTTTTGATACTTTTGTATCAGCTTTGAAAGAAGCGGGTGCTTCGGAATGCAAATTGGAAATCGTTGGGTATACGGATGGTACGGGCAGTGAAAAGTATAATCAAGCATTATCAGAACAGCGTGCCAACGCAGTAAAAGATTATTTAACCGCCTCAAAAAATGGCAATGTTATCAGTAGTGAAAGCACCGCCTCAGGCTTTGGCGAGATATGGTGTAGTTGTGCCAGTGGTTCGGTTCCAACGGGTAAAGAAAATGATATAGATTACAGGCAATGTGTGGGTAAAAATCCGAACTATAATAACGACAATAATTTGCGTTATGCGCCATGTCGCAAAGTGAAAATAAAATTAGATATAAATAGTTGTAAAAATTCCAGTGGCATTACGTTGAATGCTGTGGAAAAACTAATGTAAAAAAAATCCCGCGCATGCGGGATTTTTAATTTCCGGCGATTCGCAGTATCATTTGATTTAGTACCCACACACGGACCGCCGATGACAGGTTGGTATTTGTATCGCGATTTGCGTCAATTTCATTTATAATTTGTGCCACAGGCTTGCCCGCGCGTGCGGCCAATGCATGCAGGGCGTCTATGAATTCTGGTTCCAGGGTAATACTGGTTTGGTGGCCTGATAAAGAGACTGATATTTTTTTCATGTTGGCTATATTTTACCCGCAATCAAGCAATCGGTCAACGCTTTATACGGGTCGTCGTATTTTCGCAATGGGTTTAATGTCAGGTTGTCCAGCATATAGCATATTCCAAACGCGTCAAATGCAAACCAGAATAAATCATTACGGCCAAATATTGTTTTGCCAACCGTTTTGGGGTTGTTGGCAATTTCATCATTGATTTGTGTAATGCTGGGGGCGGGGAAACGTGTGTTGTATGCTGCCTCGGTCGGGCCAAATACGTACCCGTTGCCCAGGTTTATCCCGCCAGTCTTAGCATAAATTTCCGTTATAAATTGTGGCAACATTGCGCATCTGCGTTGTTGCAATGCAACATTCGCCAATGCCACTTGGTTTGGCTGGGCGGGGGGCGCAAGTATCGCGCCACGGGATTTTATTGCGGATAAAAATTCGTCAGTTGTCATTTGACTTTATACCCCCACTGTTATATATCACGGCCGGCGGCAATCTGGGCCGCCATTTGCGACAGGCGGTCCGATGTTGCGTTGCCCCCGTCACCACCAGACGCCATGTGCGCCGGCAGATAGATTTTTTTTGCCGGATTTGGCAACCATATTTGCTCGTTCCCACTTTGACCTATTATAAATCGGTCCAGGTTATGGCTGTGTGGGAATGTCCAACACATAAACAGATTATCTGTTTCCAATTTTCCACCCCATACCAATGGTGTGCGAAAGCGAATAGACAGATTGTTTGGAACTGATTTTCCCATAATCAGATTCATAAATTCATCCTGGGTTAGATTCATAAATGCCAATGTTTCAACCGAATCGGTCAGCGACATTATAAATTCGTGACACAATTCACGATATCGTGCGTACCAGTTTGGTGATACGGGGCGACAATCTGGGCGCATCAATGTCAGTGGCATATCATCCATACCTAAATCAGTAATAATTTTTTCGGCTGCGCCCTGGGACAGTTGCATTAAATCTTTCCTATATAGTCAATAACGGTTGATATGTATGCCGAAAATGCGTCAAAGTTTCCGCCGTCGTCGTCGGGCAATGGCGCATTTGGATGTTCGGTCATATATTCGCGCAATGCACCTGGGGTGTCAAACAATAATATATCCGTTGTGTTTGTGGTGGTCGCATCGGGTGCGGCGATTATAAATCCGGTTATATTTATCACTATGTCATCCAGGGTATCGGAAAATACCTGGGTCAATTTTTCAATGGCGGTTTGCAATGCGGCCGTTGGTACGCCAACGGCACCGATGTATAATGTTTCGTTTGTGCCAATTGCCAACAGGGATGTTTGCAGTGTGCCTATGTGTGGGGCGGTTTTGACCGTGTATCCAGCGGACTCAAAAATCTGGCGCAGTTCCGGCCAATCGGTTTGAGGGCTGTTTTGCGCCGGTGTTGGGGATGGCTGTTGTGCAATTGGCTGGGCAATGGGGCGCGCGGAAATAGTTGGAATGTTCAGGCGTGGTGGGCGCGGACCAGAATCCGGTATTTGTGGGGTGGGTTGCGCTTGGGTGGGGGCAATTGTTGTTTGTGCAACCAGTTGTGGTGTTGGTGCGGGTGAAGCCGCCGGGGCAGACTGGGGCGTGGTGGGCGTGTTTGTTATATGGCGCACCGGTAATTTTATTTTGCGAAAACGTGGGCGTATCAATAAATACAGGCCGAATATCGCAATGAACATTATCACAAACATAGACCCATAAAACATGGGTTTTACCGGCATTTGTGATGCCTGCATATATGCCAGGTACTGCCAGTGTGCTGACGAAAATATATTAAACCCAAACTGGGTATTGAACCAAAATGATGTTCCCAGGGTCACCGCCAGCAACCATAGGATGCCAAGTAAAATATTGTCTAATTTATTTCTCATTATGATTTTTATTGTATCATATTTGTGGTAAAGTAAAAAGTACAATGATGGAAAGGGATGTTATTTTTGATGTAATTGGTGATGTCGCGGTGCCGTGGTGTGGCGCGGATATGGACAGTGGTGATTTGGCCCGTGTGGCGGAATTTGTAGCTGGGCGAAATTTGCCGATGGTGTCGGTTGGTGTGGCATCGGTTGGAACGTTGTGGCCATGGCTGGAAAATACAAATGTGCGGATAATATCGCGATTTTACCTGGATGGGCGCAAGGTTGATGTTGATGATATTTCGGATTTGACCGTTCAAATAAATGCCAGTTTTAAGCAGGGTGCAAGTGGTGCCCAGGTGTTTTTACGCGCCGCTGCATTGGATGATTTGGTGCGACAGACACATATGGTTCGTGATGATTTATTTTTTAACAAAGAATTGACAATAGGATTGGATGTTTGCGATATAGCAGTGGATATGTGGGGGGATGTTTTTGCGGGACTGAAAAAAATAAATGCTTCATCTGTACTGTTTGCGTTGACACGGGACGCGGGTGATAAATCGGATTTTGTTGGGCGAATTTATGGAATGCTGAATAATTGGGATGATGAATTTCGTGGAACACTGCAATTTGCATTTGGCCCGAATTTCATGCGTATAGAGCAAGCAACCCGATTGGTTGAAAGTATTCGTCCCGAATTGTCGGAAAATATGAAAATCTGGGTCAATGTCTGAGGATTAGATATTTAGGCGCGTCAGTGCCCGCCTTGTTTTTATGTTGATAGCGGGTTTGGATTATTTCCATGTCTGGGATAGACGCTGTCAGGTCAGTATTTTTTATTTGTTCCAGTATCCAATCAAAGTATTCCCAATGGTCGGTGCCAATGATAATTTCACCATTTGGTGCAAGATATTTTGATAATAAATTCAAAAAATCTGCAGACAGCAGGCGTCGTTTTTCATGGCGTGCCTTGGGCCAGGGGTCGGGGTGCAATATCCAAATTTGAACAAACTGCGAATCGGTCGCACGCAGAAAATCACGCACGTCATCCGCCCAGATGCGAATGCCGGTGTATTCATCCAAAATGCAATTTGTTTTTTCGTCTGTTATCGCAGACAGCAGGGATGCCACACCATTCATAAAAGGTTCTGCGCCAATGATGATTTTGTCTGGATTTTCGCGCGCCAGGTCGCGTACATGTTCGCCCGCGCCAAAGCCAATTTCCAAAATGTCCCCGTGTGTGGGACGCAATGTTGGCAACAGATTGTCAATTAATGTCTGTTGGCGCAACGATAATTTTTTGCCATGACGGCGACCAAATGTTCTTATTTCTTGTTTTTCCATAGTTTTAGTATAGAATTGAGTAATTAAAAACACAAGGAATATATAGATATGGCTGAATATCCACACCGGATTGATGTTGAAAATTATGGCTTTGATTTGTACAAGCCGGCCGCGACGTTTCAAGTCGCACGTGATTTGTATGATGTGGTCAACAGAAATCGTGATTTTTTCAGACCTTGGTTGGGATGGGTGGATTTTGTAAGGTCGCCAGAAGATGAATTTGAAGTGGCAAAATCTGTGGTGCGGATGGATACTAACAAATATCTGATATATGAAAATTTGCGTTTGCGTGGTATGGTTGGTGTGGTACGTGATGATAAATCTAATCAGACCATGGAGATTGGGTACTGGTTGGATAAAGCCGCGAATGGTCGCGGGTTGATGACGGTTGCCGTTGACAGGGTTCAAGATTTGTGCTTTGAGATTGGTGGGGCAAATCGTGTTGAAATTCGCTGTGCCACAGAAAATAAGGCGTCACGGGCGATTCCTGAACGGCTGAATTTTCATTTGGATGGTGTTTTACGTGCGGGCGAGGTTTTGCCCAATGGCGTTGTACACGATATTGCGGTTTATTCAAAATTAAAATCAGAATGGAAAAAGGGAAGATAAAGATGAGAACGGGTTTATCAAAAGATTTAATTGCACGTGTGTTGGGTGGTGCGCCAAAATATACAATTGCGGAATTAGAAGAAAAGTTTCCGCCACGCAATTTGGCCGATGGTGCGATGGTGACACGTGTTGCCCCCAGCCCAACAGGCTTTATGCATTTGGGGACACTGTATCAAATGATGATTGCAAAAAAATTAGCCCAACAGTCAGATGGTGTTTTTATGTTGCGTATAGAAGATACAGATACCAAACGTGAAGTGCAGGGCGCAGTTGATGTTATTTTAAAGTGTGCCGATAGCTTTGGGTTGCAACCAGATGAAGGTCCAACATATGGTGGCGATTATGGTTCATATTATCAGTCTGAACGCAAGGATGTTTATCACAGTGTTGTTGCAGAATTACTGGAACGTGGATTGGCGTATCCTTGTTTCCTGACTGCGGAAGAAATGGAAGATATTCGTAATAAACAAAAGGCTGCAGGTTGGGGGACGGGTATCTATGGCGAATGGGCGCGTGACCGGGATTTGACCGAAGAAGAAATTGTTGCGCGTTTAGATAGTGGTTTGGTGCCGTCTGTTCGTTTGTACTCAATGGGAAATAAAGATAATAAAATTTTCTATAATGACAAAGTGCGTGGTCGCTTGGCGTTCCCAGAAAATGAAGAAGATATAGTTCTGATAAAATCAAATGACGGGTTGCCAACATATCATTTCGCACATTTGTGTGATGATCATTTTATGCGTACAACACTGGTGCAACGTGGTGAAGAATGGTTGTCTTCGTTGAATTTGCATTTGCAATTATTCCGTATGATGGGATGGCAGAATCCAGAATATGTTCATGTTGCAACAATTAATAAGTTGGATGAACAGACAGGTAATTCACGCAAACTGTCAAAACGCACAGACCCAGAAGCAAATACCATGCACTATTTAACCGCAGGTTGGCCGATTGAGGCGGTGTTGAATTATCTGTACAACATTGTTGCGTCGGGATTTGAAGAAGAAAAAAATAAAAAGGCGGACACAACAATTTGGAATTATCCATTACGTATTAAAAAAATCCCAACCAGCAGTGCATTGTTTAATACAGATAAATTAGAATGGTGGGCCAAGGAATTTATTGGCAGTCTGCCGGTGCCAGAATTGGTTAATCGTGTTGTTAAATGGGCAAATGAATATGGTACAGATATGAATCGGATGCAGGTTGCAGATGTAGATTATCTGACCGGTGTGTTGGGGATTGAACGTGATAATCCAAAGCGTGTACGTAAAGACTTTATTACGTGGTCCCAGACGTTGGAAAATGTTGCGTTTTTCTGGGATGAATTGTTTGTGCCAAATTCTGAATATGAATTTAATGGTGATGTATTGCGTGCATTTCTGGAAACGTATAATGTGGCAGATGACAAAGATACATGGTGGGCAAAAATCGTCGCCGTGGCCGAGAAATGCGGTGTAAAAAATGGTGATGTTGCAATGAACCTGCGTGTGGCGTTGGCGGGGCGCACAAATACACCAGATCTGTATTCAATTATGACCGTTATGGGCGGTGATAGAGTTGTTAAAAGAATTCAAGGGGCAATAAAATGACAAAAGAAAAAAGGGCACGGGTGCGTGCGGTAAAAAAAGATGAACATGGGTCGCGGTTGTTAAAGGTTTTACGGGCGACGGGGTTGTTCCGCTGGGAAAAGCCCAGCACACATGCAGAAGAAGTTGTAAATATTTTAACGCATGGAATTGGTATTGGTTTGGCGATTGCGGCATTGACGTTGTTGGTCGTGTTCGCAGGGTTAAAGGGGGACGCGTGGGCGGTTGTGTCGTGTGCGATTTTTGGGGGCACAATGATAACGCTGTACTTTGGTTCAACAATGTGTCATGCGACGATTGGCAAAAAACATGAATGCTTTTTTGAGGTTTGGGACAGTGTTGCGATTTATGCATTGATTGCGGGTACGTATACGCCGTTTTTGTTGGTAAATCTGCGTGGCGCGGTTGGTTGGACGGTGTTCGGAATCCTGTGGGCGATTGTGTTATTCGGGTCGTATATGAAGATTAAAAATCCACGGCAACAGCCAAAATGGATGGTTGCGTTGTATGTTGCAATGGGGTGGACGTTGTTGTTTATATTACCGGCAATGATTCGCAATATTCCGATTCGTGGGTTGTGGTTTATTCTGGCGGGTGGTTTGGCGTACACGATTGGTGTGATATTTTATCTGTGGCGACGGATGAAGTTTTCACATGGTGTTTGGCACCTGTTTGTAATTGGTGGGACGGTGTGTTTCTTTTTCGCAGTTCTGTTCGGATGTATTTTGGATTTGTAAAGGGGGCGCGTTATGTCGTATGAATATAAAAAAAGTAAGGGTAATGTTTTGGACAGAACATGCCTAAAGTTGTCAGCTGATTTGTGCTGTGATGGATGTGATGAAAAATGTAAAGTTTCTTTGAGTTTGCAGGTTCAAGACCAAAAATATAAACCCAGAAAAGGTTCACAAAAATTTGTTATTAAACCGGTAATTTATGTAGGCGACAAGCAGTTATATGAGATGCTTATGGTTGCAAGAGTGAATCCTTATGCAACCGGAATTGAGGTTTGTTTTAATGGTTGTAATGCAAAAATGATTTACCAGAATGCTTTGTATTGGTGTCGCAAGACATGCAAGCATAGTAAACTGCGATAATGCGGAATACATAAGACTGGATTGCCACGGCTGCGCCTCGCAATGACAAAGTTTTTTAGTTCCTAGAAAATTAAGCACTTTTGTCATTGCGAGCGAACGTAGTGAAGCGTGGCAATCCAGTAATGGAATCAAAATGAAAGAATATAAATTTTATGTTTATATTATGTTTAATCGCAGAAATGGTGCGTTGTACACTGGTGTAACGGATGATATTGTGCGGCGTGTTTGGGAACACAAAAATAAAGTAAATCCTGATTCGTTCACAGCACGTTATAATTGTGATAAGTTGGGTTATTGGGAAGATTTTCAATATGTAAATGATGCGCTTGAACGCGAAAAGCATATCAAGGCACAGTCAAGAAAGTATAAAATGGTTTTGATTGAAAGCATAAATCCAGATTGGGTGGATTTAAGTGTGCAAGATATGTTTTGGGTTCGTTAAAGCGGATTCTATTTACTGGATTGCAATGACAAAGATGAACTAATTAGACTGGATTGCCACGGCTGCGCCTCGCAATGACAAAGTTTTTTAGTTCCTAGAAAATTAAGCACTTTTGTCATTGCGAGCGAACGTAGTGAAGGGTGGCAAGCCAGTAAATAGAATCAAATTTTATATTTGCGTTGATTTATTATTTTTCATATAATTGCTGTGCCGGTGGGAATTCCACAGGCGGGGTGTCGAAACCCGTTATAGAGATGTTGCGTCGTGCAACATAGAAATACAGGCATAAATATGAAATTCGACACCACCAGATAAAGCAAGTTATCTGAGTGGTGTGTTTTTTGTGTGTGTGCCTGAAACCTGCCAATCCATCTGGGTTGGAGGGTGGCGATATATATAAATAAGCCCACAATTCTCTATAATTGTTTCGAACCTCCAACCACTTGAAATTTTTTTCAGTGGTTTTTGTTTTTCTAAAACAACAGGAGGATTGAAATGAAATTTAGTTTTTTAATAATTTGTTTTTGCTGTTTTGAAATGTATTTAGGGCTGGGTTGGGGGGCGGGGGTCCAAACTGCTTCGCCGGACCAATCGGCATTGTCGCATATTTCGTATAACAGTGATTTTTCCTGTATAAAAAATAATGATACAGGTGTGTGTTATTCGTGTGGGGGACAAGCAAAATGCGGTAATATATCGGGTTGTACATCGTACAACAATCTGTCCATGGGTGGAATTGAACAGCCATATTCAACGTTGTACGTTGGATGTCTGGGGACCAGTTTTTGTGTCGCGCCATCAAATGGCTTTTTGTTGGGCAGCACAGATGGAAGTACAGTTGGTTTTTTTAACTATATTAGTAATGACAATAGGTGTTATTTTAAAGTAGACCCAACAGATTGCAAAAAATGGGAACAAACGGCGACGATATATAATAATTACCCGTTTTGTCGTTGTGCACCAGATGGTGTTGGTTCAGGAGAGTATAGATGTATAGATGGTTATGTCGATGCCTGTGCAAAGGGATATTATTTAGAAAACGGTGACTGTAGCGAATGTCCAGAACCCGGAACTACATCTGGGCTAACATCTGGTGGTATTACCAGTTGTTATATTCCATTGGGAACAAGTTTTTCCGATGATGCAGGTTCGGGGACATATACCGGGAATTGTTATTGGACGGAATAAAAAAATGCGCCAATGGCGCATTTTTTATCAACAGGCAAATATGTTTTAATATATCTTGATTTTGCTGGGAAATAGGCGTATTATATCTGGTATGAATTTGTTTTGTTCTTTCTTTACAACAACTACTACAACCCCTTTGGGGGTGTAATTTCTATTGCGGTGGACCGCACAACTTTCTATAATCAAACAAGTTTATCAAATATATAAAATATAAAGGTTTTTATTATGTCTTATCCGATTGAAACGATTCGTCATTCGTTGGCACATGTTATGGCGGCGGCTGTTAAAAAATTACACCCAGATGTTAAGTTCGCGGGTGGTCCGGCAATTGAAAATGGGTTCTATTATGACTTTGATACAGAATATCGCTTTTCCGAAGACGATTTTGCGAAAATTGAAAAAGAAATGCGGGATTTAATCAAATCTAATGGGCGATTTGAACAGCGTAATGTTAGTTTAGATGAAGCCAAAGAAATTTTTGCCGCGCAGCCATATAAAATGGAATGGTTAAATGAATATGATGCGGCGGGCGCGGATTTATCAATCTATACATTCCGCGACTTTGTTGACCTGTGTCGTGGGCCACATGTGGAAAGTTCCAAAGACCTGCCACGGGATGCGTTCAAAATTCGCAGTGTTGCCGGTGCGTACTGGAAAGGGGATTCAAAAAACAAAATGTTGCAACGTATTTACGTTGATGCGTTTGCAACAAAAGAAGAATTGGATAATTTCCTGAAAATGCAAGAAGAAGCAGCGGCGCGTGATAATCGTAAACTGGGTAAAGAAATGGATTTGTTCCATTTTGAACCGGAATATGCGCCGGGCTCGGTGTTCTGGCATGACAAGGGATATAAAATCTATCGTCGTTTAATTGAATATGTTCGTCATCGTCAGGAATTGGCAGGCTATCAAGAAATTTCAACGCCGGCTGTTATGGACCGTTGCCTGTGGGAACGCAGTGGTCACTGGGCAAAGTATGGTGAACATAACTATTCGGGTAAAACCCAAGACGGCAAGGTGTTCTGTATTAAACCGATGTCTTGTCCGGGCGGGATGTTGGTGTTTGGGCACGGGCTTCGTTCATACAAAGATTTGCCATTATATATGGCCGAATTTGGCAAAGTGCATCGCTATGAAGCGGCCGGCGGTTTGTCGGGACTGATGCGTGTGCGTGAATTTACACAGGACGATGCGCATATATTCTGTACCGAAGAACAATTGGAAGAAGAAGTTGTTAAAATCCTGCGCTTTATCAAGGATATTTACGGCAAGTTCGGATTTGATAAAATTACGATGAAATTGGCAACGCGTAAAGAGTCTGAATTCCGTATCGGGTCGGATGAAATTTGGGACAAGGCCGAAGGGGCATTGAAACATGCGCTGGAATCAAATGGTATTGAATACGAGATTGCAGAAGGGGATGCGGCGTTCTATGGGCCAAAGATTGATAACTATCTGCGTGATTCAATGGGGCGCGTATGGCAGTGTGGAACGGTCCAGTTGGATATGAATTTGCCGGAACGTTTTGACCTGTCGTATGTTGGCGAAGATGGTGAAAAACACCGTCCAATTATGTTGCATCGTGCCATGCTGGGGTCTATTGAACGCTTTATGGGTATCTTGCTGGAATCAACGGGCGGTAATTTGCCACTGTGGTTGTCGCCAGAACCAGTTGTCGTCACACCGATTTCACAAAAACATGCGGATTATGCAAATGAAATTGTCGCGGCCCTGCGCGATGCCGGTGTGTATGCACGGGCGGACCTGCGTGATGAAAAGGTGAACTATAAAATCCGCGAATTGTCATTGGCAAAAACGCCAATCATCGCCGTTGTTGGTGAAAAAGAAATGGTGGATAAAATGGTCACTCTGCGTCGTCTGGGGGTTGAAAAACAGGAATCCATGCCATTGGCGGATTTTGTCGCCATGATGCAAGATGCTGTGAAATTACCATTGTAAGAATAGGGGGATGATATGAGAAAACTTATAATGTTGGTTGTTTTGATTATGCCGTGTGTATTGGGGGGCTGTGCTAAAAAGTGCGAAGTGGAACCAATTGTTGCGGAAAATCACAAGTTGATTGTGCCACCAAATTTTGGTCAGATGCCGAAATAATTACAAAAGAGACATGAATTTCATGTCTCTTTTTTATTCTATGCGTTTGGTTATTCGTTTTTTTTATGATATAATATCCGTAACGAAGTATAGGGGGATTTTATCATGAATGATGATAATAACTTGGATTTATTAGATTTGGACGATAATGGTTCAATGGATACATTGCCGGATGCAACGCCGTTTGCCAATCCACGACCCAAAAAACCTTGGTTGTTGTTGACGATTGGATTGGTTGTTATCGTTTTGGCGACTTATATTATTATTCGTACAGTTGGCGGTGAATCTTCGTCGTCTATTGATGTTGATTTGGATGCGCCAGCCGTTGTGGTTGATGGTGCGGGTGCGCCCATTGATATGAATGTGATGCCACCGGCCCAACCGGTCCAGGTTGCACCACAGCCGGTGGTTCAACCAAAACCACAGGTTCAGCCGAAACCGGTTGCGCAGCCTCAACCTGTGCAGCCAACCGCCGGTGTTCCAGTTCGTGTGGTAGAGGAACGCAAAGATGTCACATTTAACCCTGCTGCCGCGCCAAAAGTGGCCACGCCAAAACCTGTCACGAAAAAGCAAGATGCAGTAGCCAAACCTGCTGTTAAAAAAGTTGCGCCAAAGCCGGCCGCAAAACCAAAGCCTGTGGCCCAGCCAGCTGGGGCATGGTATGTTCAGTTTGGCTCGTACAGTACACGTGCATTGGCGGAAAATGCCCAGCGTCAGATTCGTGCCGCGCATCAAAGTTTGTTTGCAGGACAACAATTCGTTATCCTGGCCGCGCAGTTAAAGAATGGAACAACGACATATCGTTTGCGTGTTGCATTCAAGACAGCAGCCGATGCAAATGGATTCTGTCGCAATGCTAAATCCGATGGTTTGGATTGCTATGTTGCAAAATAAAGGGGGCAAATATGAGATTAGGTTGGACTGAAATACTTTTAATTATCATATTGGTGCTGATTTTATTTGGGTCTAATAAAATCCCGGCTATGATGAAGAACCTGGCCAATGGGATAAACATCTTTAAGAAAGAAATTAAAGAAACAAAAAAAGATACGAAAAAAGAACCCAAGAAAAATACCAAGAAAAAGAAATAAAAAATCCCGCAATTGCGGGATTTTTTATTTCAAAGAGCATTTTAAATGGTAAGTAGAAGAAATATATTATTGTCATTACGAGTGAAACGCGATAGTCCAGCTTTGTGTATTATAATATACTAATTACTGAATCTATTTTTCAAATATTGCGAACAGTTCCCAATGGGTGCTGCCGGTGAATTGGTCAACTGGGGTAAGGGTGGTTAATTTATAACCGCCGTTTGTTAAAATATTTGCGTCGCGGCGGAATGTTTGTGGATTGCACGAAACATATACTATACGTGGAACGGTGCTTTTTACCAATTGATGGCATTGTGCCATTGCGCCTGCGCGTGGTGGGTCCATAATTACACAATCGTATGTGTTCAGCATCCCAACCGTCAGTGGATTTTTGAACAGATCGCGTTTTACACCAGTGCCGATGATATCAAATCCGTCGGCATTTGTTGCAAATGTAAAAGACCCCAACCCACAAAACAGGTCCGCAACACGTCGTGCGGATGATGTTGCGTCAACCACCAATTGGCGCAGTGCGGATTCGCTGGGGCGGGTTGGTTGTAAAAAAGCACCCGTGGGATATGGGACTGTTTTATCCCCAAATGTGATTGTTGGCGTAGCCGTTTGATTTATTATGTTATCATTCCAGGTTATGCGAATAGCGGGAATTTTTGTTGCCGCCGCCCGAAATTCCGGTGTGATATAGGGTACGGGTGATGATATCGCGATATCAATTCCATTGTCGCATTCGGTTATCAGGCACGAGCCTGCCCCCACCCAGGGCAATTGTGCCAGTTTTGGTAAAATATTATTTATTGCCGGGGTCAGGTTTGGGCAATTGGTTATTGGGACAATGTTTTTTGTGCCACTTTCATAAAAGCCAAATTGGGGACCCGCAAAGCAAAAATCGGCCCGCCGGCGATTACCGGCATCGGTCCATATTGCGTTCCCTGTTACTGGCAGGGCGGGCAGGGTACTCATTTTATCCCCACGATATGTTGGGGACGCAAAATCAAATTTGCATCCACCGCATTTTCCAAAAAGGGGACATGTTTTCATCAGAAATTTACCCGTGCGCCAACGCGGAATTGGTGTGCGGTTGGGTTATAGTCGGATACAATATCAAATTTTGGATTGAACATATAAAAATATCTGTATCCAAAATCCAATGCAAAGTGTTCGCCCAATTCCACGCCAATCCCCGCCAGGGCCGCCGCCACAGGTGTAATTTTGGTGTCCATTTTTATGCCGTCATCGGCACTGTTCCAGGACAGACCAGCACCCAATCCCACATATGGAATAATCATTTGGCTGTGAAACAGGCGGTAAATATTATCAATGCGTGCATCAAATATTGCGTTCACAAATGCAGTATTGCCATCAAATGAAAATTGATTCCATTTGGCATTTGTGTGCAAATAGTTTGCTTCTAATCTGAATGTGTCATAAATGCGAATGCCGGCCATAATTTCAAATGATGATGTGTTGTTGCCGCTGATATGTACATCTTTGTCATCAGTATAATTTGACCACATTGAAAAATTATATGCGCCACCAACATAGAAACGATGGATACGGGCCAAGGCCTCAGAATCCTGACCGGTTGGTGTTTCTGGGGCGGGCATTTTTGTCTGTTGTACGCGATATGGAATAGCCGCGTTTGCCGCAAGTGGCAGAATGCATATTAAAGTCGTTAAAATTTTTATTTTCATTTTCTAGTCCCCTATCAGAAATTTACACGCAGTGATGCCATAATACTGCTAAAATTATCAACGCCACCGGCGCGTACGCCCCAACCATATCCGTTGCCGATAATCATTTGATATTGATATGCAATATCCAGACCGATTAAATCGTTAAACATTACATTGAATCCCAAAACCGCGCGTGGGGCTGCAATGAACATTCCGTCGGCACCATTGGCACCCTCAAATTCATATGCACCAACGCTGACCCCAAATCCCATAAATGGCACAAATGTGCGACGGCGGGTTATGTCGCCGGTCTGGACATAACGACGAGCCAGGTCAAAGTACAACATACTGCCTATTTCTTGGTATGTGGCTTGGTGATCGTCCAGGTCGGAAAATTCCAGTACCGATTCGTGAAAATCTATTTCAGTGCGAACATAGGATGACAAATTCCACCCCAGGCCGATTTGGGTGCTATAACTGCCCGAACTTTCGTATTCGCGACCATTAAATTCCGCTTTGTCCATTGCAAAGCCCAAGAATAATCCACCACCCATACGCATATACATTGATGTGGGAACATATACTTTCATCGCATCGGTATTGACCGCATCCGCGATTTCATATACTTCCAATCCCAATTCGCCGGGGGCGCGTTCGGGAACTTCGTCAATTGTGGCGCGTGCACCAATCAGGTCCAGACCCTCTAAAACTTCGGCACGAAATGCATCGTCGCTATACGCCGAGTGCGCGGCAATCGGGCCGATTGCCGCCAACATAATCGCAATATGTGATATTTTTTTCATTTCCTGTGTCCATTAAATTTGCTATGAAAATTCTATCATAAATTGCGACTTGATTCCAGTCTGTTTTGTGCGTACAGTTTATAGTATGAAAAAACAGAGTTCTGATAAAAAGATTGCTTTGGTGGCGGGTGCGCTGGATTTACCGTTCTTTACGCGTGACGCATTAAAACGCGCGGGATGGGATGTGTTTGTTGTTGGACTGAAAAATTTCGTGAATCCAAAGTTAAATCCTGATTTGACTGTGCGTTTGGGGGGCAGTGGGCGCGCAATTCGCGAATTCAAGCGGCGTGGGATAAAAAAAATTACTATGGTTGGGTCATTGGGACATCCGAATTTTTCGGATATTCGGCCGGATTGGTGGACGTTTTGGACGTTGTTAAAAATTCTTAAAAATCAACGGGGGTACGATTCTATGGCGGTGGCGTTAAATAGTGTATTGGAAAAACAGGGGTTTGAAATTGTGGCGGCCCAGGACCTGGCTCCGGAATTGGCGTTTGAAAATGCGGGCGTCCAGACCAAGACCCGACCAACGGCGGCGGATAAAAAAAATATTGAACGCGCCATAGAGGTTTCGCACACCATCGGTGCGGCGGATATTGGTGCATCAGTTGTTGTTGATAAACAAGTTATTGCGGTAGAGGCGGCCGAGGGTACGGCAAAAATGCTGGAACGCGTGATTGCAATGCGTGCGTCGCGTAAAAAGAAAAGTGGTGTCTTTGCCAAAATGACAAAACCGGGTCAAGATTTGCGGATTGATATTCCGGCGATTGGTGTGGATACAGTAAATGCTGTTGCTGCGGCAAATCTGCGCGGGATAGTAGTGAATACCAAGACTTGCTTTGTTGTGAATAAAACCGCGGTTATAAAACAGGCCGATAAATTAGGGGTGTTTATAGTTGCGATGGACGAATAAAATGCGCCACTGGCGCATTTTTTTTAGGGCATAGAGAATAGAGCATAATGCATCCCACTTCGCGAAACGATTCGTGGGACAAGTTGGTGTTCTTAGATAAATAAAAAATACCCACGAAAGGGTATTTCTTATTTTTGGAGGCCTGGGTCGGAATCGAACCGGCATACAAGGATTTGCAGTCCTCTGCATAACCACTCTGCCACCAGGCCTGAACCGTATCGGCATATTACGCAAAAATAATTTGTAATTCAACATAAAAATTGTATAATTTACAAGAATGTTATTCCGAGAGAGAGTTTGTCTATGAAAAGGTTATTTTTATTTGCATTGTGCGCCGTGCCGTGTGCCGGTTTTGCCACGGTGGATGATTGTATGACCCGAACAACTGTGCCGACCGAACGATTAAATTTGCCCCAGGTGATTGATTTGGGATTGTGCCGTAATCCACAAACAACCGCGTCTTATTTAGCGTACGAGTCTGCGCGATTTTCCAAAAATGCCCAGTATGCAAATTATTTGCCAAGTGTGTCTGCGTCGGCAAATGCGTCGTTGCCATATCGCAATGAAGAATGGGGCGATTGGTCGTATGGGGCATCGTTGTCTGCGTCGTATTTATTGTTTGATTTTGGAAAGCGGTTGTCTGATTTGAACCAATCGGCGGCGTCTTGGCGGGCGACGGGATTTGATTATGATGAATCCGTCCAGAACTATGTGTACAGTATTATTGGGGCGTATTATGAATTGTTGAATGCGGATGCGGATGTGAAATCGGCCGAGGCTTTGCGCACAGTGGCCCAGACCGCCAAAGATACCGCCCAGAAAAAATATCGTGCGGGTTCGGTTGCCAAAGCTGATGTGTTAAAAGCCGAAACAACATTGGCCAGTCGTGATTTGGATTTAGAGCGGGCAAAAAATAATCGTGAAATCGCAAAGGGGACTTTGCTGACAAAACTGTCTTTTCCGGCGGACCAGAATATAGAAATTGCGGATATGCCATCTGAATTTGGTACGCCCCAGGAAACAAAATCATTAGATGATTTGTTTGCCCAGGCACAAAAAACGCGCCCGGATTTATTGCGGGCAACAGCAAACAAGGATGCTGCTTGGCATCGTAGAAACAGCAGTTTTCTGAAAAATCTGCCGTCTATATCGGCTTCGGGTTCGTTGGCTTGGAATGATAATCCGTCGGAGACTTTTAATGCCGGCAATGATAAAGTTAGTGGAAGTATAGGAATTCGTGCGTCTATGCCGCTGTTTGCGGGATTTGCAAATATGTATGGTGTGCGCGAGGCCCAGGCTGCATATGACCGTGCCATTGAACAGGAACGCGCCGCCCAGGATAATGCTTCGTTGGATATCTTTGCTGCATATCAGAATTATAAGACGGCCCAGACCGTTTTGAAGCAGACCGAAACATTATTGGCATCCGCAACCGAATCGGAACGTGTCACCGCCGGTATGTACAAGGTTGGTCGTGCGACCATGCTGGATTGGCAGACCGCTCAATCGGAATTGGTGGATGCGCAAAAACAAAATAATGCGGCCAAATATGATTTGTTCACTAAACGTGCGGCCGTGGCATTGGCCGTCGGTGAAATCAAGGCCGGAATAGAGGAGGGAAAACAAAATGCGGAAGACTAATAACAAAAAAGTTCAAAATAATACTGTGAAAAAGAAATCGTGGTTGCGTCGCGTCTTTGGTTGGATATGGCGTAAAAAGTGGTGGCTGATTTTGTTGGTGGCCTTGGTTTGTGGGGCGGCGTTGTTGTTTGGTGGTGGTGCAAAAAAGCCGTCCGAATTTGCAATGGTCAAGATTTCTCGTGGTGACCTGCGCCAGGTTGTGACCGCGACCGGTGAAATTCAGCCTTTAAATACAGTTAGTGTTGGTTCGCAGGTATCGGGAACTATTGATAAACTTTATGTTGACTTTAACACCAAAGTGAAAAAGGGCGATGTTTTATTAGAAATTGAGCCATCGGTTCTGCAAGCGTCCGTGGACGAGGCTAAGGCATCATTGGTCAGTGCCGAATCGCAACGCAACTATGCCAAGGCCGAATATCAACGCAACAAGACTTTGTATAACGAAGGTTTTATTTCCCGTGCGGAAATGGAACAATCCCAAACCACGTATGAACAGGCCGAACAATCCGTAAATCGTATGCAGTCACAATATGAACGGGCGGTGACAAATCTGGGGTATGCGACGATTGTGTCGCCCGTGGATGGTACGGTTATTTCACGCAAAGTGGACGAGGGTCAAACCGTTGCAGCGTCTTTTCAGACCCCTGACTTGTTTGAAATTGCCGAGGATTTGACCAAAATGCAGATTGAAACATCTGTGTCAGAGGCTGACATTGGTATGATAAAAGATAATCAGACCGTGACATTTACCGTTGATGCGTATCCGACCGAAACTTTTGAGGGCTTTGTACGCCAAGTGCGCCTGTCGCCGACAACGACATCTAATGTTGTAGTTTATACGGTGGTGATTGATGTGGATAATTCAGATTTGCGTTTGATGCCAGGAATGACCGCGTTTGTGACGATTATTATTTCCGAACGCGATAATGTATGGAAAGCGTCTAATTCCGCATTTTTGGTTCGCAGTTTTGATGGAATTATTGCGGATGCAAATGGCGCAACGCCGAAAACCCATTTGGCGATAGAACGCGATGGTGATATAATGCTGGTGCCGTATTCTAAGGGCCTGGTGACGGCGACGGAAACGGAAATTGTATCCGATGAAATAGAGCAGGGCGACCGAATTGTGGTTGGTAAAATTGGTATGGTATCATCCGCCAACAGAAATAGTGGTAATCGTATGGGTGGCCCAATGGGTGGTCCCAGATAAAAATCCCCGCAAGGGGATTTTTTTTAGGCATAGATTGTCTGTTTTGATTATTCTTTGCCCAGGACACAGTTTTTATATTTGTCTGGGTCGTTGGCCTGTGTCCAACATTGGTCGTTTAATTTTTTTTGTGAATTTTTTGTTTTGTTGCGACCATACATCATATCTGTTTTGCTTAAACCGATAACATTATTGTCGCATTCGCCCGTTGATTTGTTAAACATAGTTCCTGTTTCGCATTTTGTACAGGTGTTATTTCGCGGGTGTATGCCGCTGCGCTTGTTGCTGGGGCATTCAGTACATGATAGGTCGGTTATGCTGTTAAATGCATAGCCAGATTGTTTACATCTGTATTTATAACAGTTGTCTGATTCGGTCAGTTCGTGAATTTCTGGATTCATATTGGAATATGACCAGCCGATACACATTTTCGTTGATGCAATTGCGATGTCGCATTTAGTTTTATCAATTGGTTCACAGTCTGTGTTGGATAAATTTGGTGTGTAACCATTTTTACAGACCAGTATTTCAATACTTTTTGATGCTGGGTAAATCAATATGTCAGAAGATTTTTTTCCTGTGCGGTGGGATTGGATAATCATTTGACGGGCAAATGCACCGTTGCCACTGGTCAAGAATTTTGTTAGTACCAATGCCATATCATGTTCATTTCTTGCTTTAGATTTTATGTCGCCATCATCGTCTTTATAAGAACACTTTTGATAATCGTTGATATAGAAAAATTCAATTTGATTTTCTATGTTATTTTTGGCTTTTTTGTGAATGTCATGAACCGCTGTGACATCGTTATAATCATTACGTGTAAATGGAACTATATTACAGGCGTCTGTAAAATTTTCTGTTGATGTGGCGCACCTGTCGCCGGTCCATTTTGCTTGACACAGCCATATACAGTTATCGTTGCCGTTGGGTTCATAATATGCGGTATATCCTTTCTGGTCATTGTTTTGGCCGTCTGCCTGTGTTGGGCAGAATAATGCACCGTGTTCATTTATTTCGCGTGCCATCATTATTAGGTTTGCAAACTCATCATCGTATTTACCTTTTTTTTGATATCTGGCACTGTAAATTTTTTTATTGGCGCAATTTTTGTTAACGGCTTCGCCTATACAGGCCTCTGGAATATTGTTTGTGCCACAATAATTCATTTCTGCATTGCCCCATGCTTCTCGTACAGATGTGCTGACGGTCAGTTCGGCTGCATTGGCTGTGGTTATGGATAATAAAAATATCGCAATTGTTTTTTTCATAAATTTTATTCCCCTAAGTTTAAAAAAGACCGCCAGAGATTTGGCGGTCGGGGTGTTCAAAAATCATATTCAAGGAAATGACCCTGTGGGGTTTCGGGCGAACCCTGTTATATGCCCCACAGCACCCCGACAACGCGGGGGTCATAAAAAGCAGCGCAAAATGCGCCGCATTACGCGGATATCAACGCACACATCGCGTGCGCTCCTTGAATATTGGACTTTTGAAGGTCCCGAAGCCATATCCCTATGGTTTCAGTTTTTATTGTATAAATTTTGATATGTAAAATCAAACATAAAATCCATATTGCGGGATTGGTGGGCTTGGTGTATTATGCGACATATGATAGAAGTACTAAGCCTGACTGATTTTAGAAATCATGAAATGTGTCGTATAAAGACGCACGGTCGGCGCAATGTTATTATTACTGGCCCCAATGGGGCGGGAAAAACCGCCGTGTTAGAGGCTGTATCAATGCTGTCGGGGGAACGCGGTTTGCGTGGTGCCGCCATGACGGATGTGGCGCGTTTTGGTGGCGTTGGGTCGTTTTCTGTTTTTGCAAATCTGGCTGATGATACCGAAATATCGGTCAGTTTTGCTGGTGGTGACACGAATCGGCGTGCGCGGATAGATGGAGACAGTGCGCCTTTGTCCGAATTGGCGCGTTTTATGCGAATCGTTTGGCTGACCCCGCGCGAGGACAGATTATTTGTAGAAGGGGCCGCCGAACGGCGCAGTTTTTTTGACCGTCTGGCGACTAGTTTTGATGCCGCGCACGCGGGGCGTACGGCGCGATTGGCTAAACTGATGTCGGAGCGCGCGTATGCACTTAAAAATGGGGCAGATGCACGATGGTTGGATGCGCTGGATGTCCAAATTGCCGGTGTCGCGGTTGCCGTGGCGGCGGCGCGTATTCAATATGCGGGTGAATTAAATTATTTTTTGTGTCGGTGTGCGGTATCGGTTGTCGGTATGATTGAAAAAATGATAATAGATGGGCTAAGTGCCGGCGATGCAGAGCGAGGATATCTGGAATACCTGCGGCAAAATCGCGAATTGGTGGGTGATAAAATGATGCTGGATGGACCGCATAAGTCTGATTTTGGGGTGTTTAATAAAGAACTGAACCTGCCGGCGAATTTAACCAGTACCGGGCAACAAAAAACAGTTTTATTGGATTTGATTTTGGCACATGCGAAACTGGTGCATACAAAAACTGGTTATCGTCCGTTGATTTTATTGGACGAGGCTGCTGCCCACCTGGACGCAAATGCACGGGCGAATTTGTTTCGCGAACTGGGGGCGGCGGATGCCCAGGTTTGGGCAACGGGACTGGATGCGGAAATATTTCGTGATGTACCGAATGCGGTATTTGTTGCTTGCCAGAATGGGCAAATAAGTAATATACTGGCACCGGAGAATTAGTTATGGCACGTATTGATTATCAAACTTTATTGGACAATGCATTAAAATCTGTGGTCAAGGATGCTTTGATTCATGCTCAGTTTAATGGATTGGGGGATGGAACGCATTTTTTTATCACATTCAAAACACGCGATGCGGGGGTGGTTTTGCCAGATTTCCTGCGTATGCGTTATCCAGATATTATGACGATTGTGTTGCAGTATTCGTTTAATAATCTGCATGTATCGGACAAAGAATTTGGGGTTCAATTGACTTTTGATGGGCGGCCGTTTTTTATCCGTGTACCATTTTCCGCGTTGGTAGAGTTTAAGGACCCGTCAGTTGATTTTATGTTATCTTTTCATCCAAAATCTCAGGTGGATTCTGCCAATAATGATATGGAATTGCCACTGGATGACCGGCCTGATACCGTGCCAGATACGGGGCGGGTTGTATCGCTGGATGAATTTAGAAAAAACAGGAAATAAAAAATGCGCCATTGGCGCATTTTTTATGATTTACGGCTTTCGTATTCTTCCTGTTCCTCTACGGTCAGGGTAGCCAATGGGCGTGCCATCATTCGTTGCAGGCCGATTTCGTCGCCTGATTCAACGCTGTATCCGAATGTGCCGTTTTCAATACGGTCCAAGGCCGCGTTGATTTTTTGCAACAATTTATGATTGCGTTCAGACATACGCAGGTCCATTGTTATGTCCTGGTTATACGATGCGTTGTCCGAATCGTCACCGACACCGACGGCCTCGGTCTTGTCCGCCAGGCGGACGGCACTAAGGACCGAATCGCGTTCGTCGGATAATTCCTCTTTCTGGGTGGTCAACAGTTGATAAAAATATGCCAACTGTTGTACGCACATATATGGTTCGGATTTTTTCGGCTTGTAATTTGCCGGTAATTCCAAAGTTTTATAATTTTCCTGTGCCATTAGTTTGTGCCTTTTAATTCTGTAATCCAATCTGAAAGTGTATCTTCGTCCATAAGGCCGGTGCGTGCTTCTATCAATTCTCCGTCTTTGAATGCCAAAATGGCGGGAATGCTGCGAATGCCGTATTTTGCCGGCGCGTGTCGGTTTGTTTCGTCTATTTCAAATTTCACAAATTTTACATCGCCAACCTTGTTGGAAACTGATTCAAAAATCGGACCAAACATACGACATGGACCGCACCAAGATGCCCAGAAATCAACCAATGTGATGCCGTTGCCAATCATTGAATCAAATGTTGCGTCGTTTGCGTGTTCTAGTGCCATCTTTTTTCTCCTTCTGTTATTGATATTTGGCAAGAGTGTATTATAATCATCAAAAATTGCAAGAGAAAACATAAATGAATAAAATCATATACTTAGATGCAGCGGCCAGTTATCAAAAATCAAATGCGATAATTGATGCAGAGGCTGATTTTCTGCGCAATCGCTATGCAAATGCTGGGCGCGGGATTTGTGGGCGTGCGGCGGCGGTGGATGATATGGTGACGACCACACGGCAAAAGGTCGCAAAATTTATAAATGCAGATGTGCATCAGGTTGTCTTTACGGCAGGTGCGACCGATGGACTAAACCGAATCGTTTCTATGTTAAAGCCGAATGCAAATACGGTTGTGGCGGTCAGTGATATTGACCATCACAGTGCGCGTTTGCCCTGGGTTGGGGCGGGGACGCGGATTGCGGTGTGTGATTTATATAATAATTTTAATATTGATGTTTCGCGTGTGCCGTATGCCGATATTATGGTTATAACGGCTATGTCAAATGTTCTGGGGGTGGCTCAGGATGTGGCGGCAATTATAAAGGCGGCGCGCAATAAAAATCCGAATGTAATTACAATTGTGGATGCGGCACAATTTGTTGTACATGATGAAATTGATGTAAAAAAATGGGATTGTGATTTTATGGTGTTTTCCGCACATAAAATTGGCGCGGATACAGGATTGGGAATTTTGTATATTAAAAATCCAGATTTAATATTACCTGATAAATTCGGTGGCGGGATGGTTGCACGCGTGGCGGGGAATAAAATGATACTAAATATTGCCCCTGAACGGTTTGAGGCGGGAACATTACCACTGACCCAGATTGCGGGACTGGGAATTGCGATTGATGAAATAAAACATAATCGTCCAAATTTGGATTTGATAAAGTATATGTATGATGAATTGTCACAGATTCCGCGTATTCGTATTTTATCCGCACGCACGGCGACGATACTGACATTCGTGGTTGATGGTATGCATGTGTTGGATTTTGGTGCGATGGTCGGTGCTCGTGGGGTGTGTTTGCGTGTGGGAACAATGTGCGCGTCCTGGATTCATGAGCGATTGGGGGTGGATGGCAGTGTGCGGATTTCGGTGGGGGCATATAACACAACTGATGAAGTGGCGACGGCTGTACAGATTATCAAAGGTATTGTGAAATGAGTTTTACCAAAGATGATATTATCGCAGTATTGAAAAAAATATATGACCCGGAAATTCCGGTAAATATTTGGGATATGGGGCTGATTTACGATATTGATATTAGGACAGATTTGGTTGTTATAAAAATGACTTTTACATCACCCACATGCCCCATGATGGAAGAATTGCTGGCCCAGGTTCGTGAATCGGCCCAGTTGGTTGCGGGGGATGTTCCCGTGCGGGTTGATTTGGTCTGGGATCCGCCGTGGGATTTAACACGTATGTCCGATGCTGCGCGATTGGAATTGGATTTAACGAACGAGGGATGGTAAAACCTATGACATATGATGAAATAAAAACATTATTAGGGATGTTGGACGAGCCTGCGCAAAAGTTAGAAATGGTAATGGATATTGGTGCGCGTGCAGAAACTGTGCCGGATAATGCCATATGCACCGAAATTGTGGGATGTGCGTCGCGTGTTGAATTTTGCCGGGTTGGGAATCGGTTTTATGTGTCTGCCGATTCGGCGGTTGTGCGTGGTGTGGCTGTAATTATTGCGGCGATGGTGGATGGAAAAAATCCAGATGAAATACGTAAAATGGATATTGCGGGCGAATTTGCGGGATTGAATTTACAACTGGGGGCGGGGCGGTTGAATGGTGTAAATTCTATGATTCGTTTTTTACAGAATTTGTGATAAAATGCACACAGCACAGGGGGCGAAATGGAAGACGAGAAAATGTTTCAAATCGGCGTATGGTCGTTGGGGATTGTATTGGTGTTGACATTCGGGTTGCAGGTATGTTATCGCACCCAGAACCGTGCTCGCGACCGTGTGCGTCGTGAAATTGTCCAGACTCAACAGGATATAGCTGTTGCCCAGGCAAATTTTGCATCCTATGTGCGGCCGGAAATTCTGCGAAATTTGGTGGTTAGTATTGCCCCAAAATCAGAAGTGATAAGTTTTAATAAATCAATTGCAATAGATACATTACCAAACAAAGAATTATAATGTTTGAAGTTGGCAAGGATATTTTCAAATTTGGATTTCGTGGCAACGCCGGTGATGCGGTGGGGCGTGGACGTCTGCGATTTATGTATTGTTGGGTGTTTGTATTGGCGTTTTGTTTGTTTGCGGGGCGGACTTTGCAGCTGGGGATTCAGGGAACGGACCGGTCGCGATTGCGTGGGGCCGATGGTGCATGGGAAGTTTCGCGTGCCGATATTGTTGATCGTAATGGTGATATTTTGGCAAAAAATGTTATGTCGGGACATATTACTTTGCGACCCGGCGCGGTTGTGGATAGGGATGCTGTTGCCAATATGATTCATCAGGTGTTGCCGTATGAATATACACTAAGTCAGGCGTTAGATTTGGTAAATTCATCCAGAAAGTTTATCTATGTAAAAAAATATGCCAGTGATAATCAACGTGAAGCAATTAAAAATGCACGATTGCAGGGGCTGGAAATAGAAACGATTCAGACGCGAAAATATCCAAAGCGCAGATTGTTTTCACATGTGGTGGGATTTGTTGGAAATGATGGTCATGGCTTAGAGGGGGCAGAACGTACATATGATGAATATCTGAGCCAAAATAAGGATCCGCTGCGTTTATCGGTTGATTCGCGTATTCAGGCGGTTTTTTATGAACAGTTATCGTTTGCAATGCAAAAATATCAGACCAAGGCTGCGATGGGTATGTTGATGAATTCGCGTACGGGTGAAATTATTGCGATGGTGTCTTTGCCGGATTATGACCCGGAAAATCTGCGGGCGGACCCGGCGGCAAATCGGTTGTTTAAGCCTATGCGCAGTGTGTTTGAAATGGGGTCTATATTCAAGATTTTTAATACAGCGTTGGCTTTGGAAAATGGAATCCCGGTTGAAAAAGAATATTATGTGGCTAAACCGTATCCTATTTATGATAAATTTGGTCGTGTAGCAAAAAATATTACAGATATTCGCAGTTTTAAGCCACCGCGCCCCAGTATAAATGTAGAAGAAATTATGGTGCATTCGTGCAATGTTGGCAGTGCCCAGATTGCGCTGGAATTACCCGATGGTGCGCAAAAGGAATTTTTTGAACGCCTGCATATGGACAAGGCATTAAAATTGGAATTTGGTCGTACGGAAAATACCATCCCCCAGCGTAAGTGGGGACCGGTGGAACGTGCAACTGTCGCATATGGCCAGGGATATGCCGTGACGCCAATGCATTTAATGCTGGCGGTAAATGCAGTGACCAATGGTGGAATTTATTTGTATCCGACTTTGCAAAAACGCAGTGTTGGTGTGGTGCGTGGGGAACGAGTATTGGCGGATGAAATATCGGCAAAATTGCGCCCGATTATGTTGCGTGTGGCCGAGGAAACCAGTGGTAAAAAAGCTCGTGTTGCTGGTATCCAGATTGGTGGTAAAACCGCGACAGCCGAAAAATATACCAATGGTAAAATTGATACAAAACGTAATATTACGGCGTTTGTGGGAATCTTTCCCGCGAATGCGCCCCAGTACACTATATTAGTTGTTCTGGATGAACCCCAGGGAACCAAGGAATCATGGGGGTGGCGTACGGCGGCATGGAATGCGGTGCCAACAACGGGAAAAATTCTTGATAGTATCCTGCCATTGCTATTTGAATAATTTTTGATTATAATTACTCTGATAATAAAAAAAGAGTAAGCGTTGAATAGAATAGTGGAAAAATCCATACTGGGAAAAGTGTGGGTGGCGGCGCAGACGGATGCAGATAGTAATAAAACGCCAACAGTTGATGATTTGTTGCATAATATCTTGGATTCGCGTGGTATCACGGGGTATGAGAATGTGCAAAAATTTTTGAACCCCAGTATTAAAGAGTATATGCCAAATCCATCAGTTTTAGCCGATATGGATAATGCTGCGCGTATTATCGCAGATGCGATTGTGTCGGGGTATAAAATTGCAATCTATGGCGATTATGATGTAGATGGAATTACATCAACCGCAATATTTATAAAATATATGCGGGCTATTGGTATGGATGTTATTTGGCATCTGCCCACGCGCGAGGGCGAAGGATATGGTCTGAATATTGCCGCAATAGAGGAAATTGCACAAAGTGGTGCAAAGTTATTGATTACGGTTGATTGTGGTATCAGTGGAATCGCAGAGGTGGCACGCGCCAAAGAATTGGGAATGACGGTTGTTGTGACCGACCATCATTCGCCTGATAACACACTGCCGATAGCGGATGCGGTTGTAAATCCAAAACGTGCGGATGATAATTCGGGGTTGTCATACCTGGCTGGGGTGGGCGTTGCATTTTTAACCCTGGTGGCGTTGAATCGTGAATTAAAATCGCGGGGGCTGGGGCTGGATAATTCCGAACTGATGAATTGTATGGATTTGGTTGCCCTGGGGACAATCTGCGATACTATGCCATTGATTGGCTTGAATCGGGCTTTTGTTGCAACTGGATTAAAAGTTTTAGGGTTGCGTCAGAATCTGGGGTTGCGGGTGTTGATGGATGTTGCTGGTATCAAAAAGCCTTCGGTTTATGCGGCTGGTTTTGCGCTGGGGCCGCGATTAAATGCTGCGGGGCGTTTGGATTCGGCTGCGCCCGCACTGGAATTATTACTGACGGATAATCCGCTGATTGCAAATGATTTGGCGAATAAATTACATACCATGAACCAGGAACGTATTGATATTCAAAATGCAATTATGTTACGTGCCTGTGAAATGGCAGAGGATTGTTGTGCCGCCGGTCGGTGCAGTTTATTTGTTTGTGGCGAGAACTGGCACGGTGGGGTTATGGGGATTATTGCGGGCCGGTTAAAGGATAAATATAATCTGCCATCGTGTGTGGCAACCAAGGCCGATGGGGTTATCAATGGGTCGGGGCGTTCAATTCCCGGGGTTGATTTGGGTCAAATTATTCACGAGGCGCTGGCCGCCGGTATTGTTAGCGAGGGTGGCGGTCATGCGGCGGCCGCTGGATTTTCATTGAATGCGGAAAACGAAGATGCGTTTTGTGAATTTTTGGAACGGGCGGTTGTGGCGCAATTAAATGGGGCGGTGCCTGCGCCGGAAATTGTGGTTGATGCGGCACTTGATGCGGCGGGGGCGACAATGCGATTGGTGAATAAATTGTCGGACCTGGCCCCGTTTGGCCAGGGAAACCCAGAACCTATGTTGATGCTGCGTGGGGCGCGATTAAGATTTGCCACCATTATGGGCAATGGCGCACACCTGCGTGGGACGGTGTCAACAAATGCGGGGACACAGTTAAACTTTGTCGGGTTTAATATGGTGGGGACGCCGGTTGGTGATTTTCTGCTGGACGAGGCAAATACAAATACTAAAATATTGATGCTAGGTAAATTAAAGGAAAACGAGTATAACGGTCGTGTGTCGGCTCAGTTTTTCTTGGAAGATATTGCGATATAAAAATGGAACAGAAAGTAAAAGAATTTTTTGAACGTGTGCGTAATGCAAAATCTGTTGCGATTATGGGGCATAAAAATCCAGATGGCGATTCGTTGTGCAGTGTGTTGGCGTTGGGGGAACTGATTGAAAAAAATTTTGGGGTTCGCCCGGTCTGTACATACGACGGAAATATTCCGGATAATTTGGATGGGGTACCGTTGCGGACGCATATTAAATATTTTGAACGCGTTGATATGACACGCCCGTTTGATTTGGCGATTGTGTTGGACTATGGTAATCCTGTGCATATTGGTGGACCGCGTCCAATTGTTGATAATGCTGGGTTTGTTATTGAAATAGACCATCATAAAAATGAAAACACGGTTGGTGAATTGTGCATAAATGATGATACGGCGGCGGCAACCGGTGTGATTGTTTATGAAATGATGAAAATGGCAAATTTGCAATATGACATAAATATTGCGAATTTGTTGGCGTTGGCCATTTTAACCGATACAGGGAATTTTAAGTTTGCGCGCAATGGGCGACCGATTCGGATTATGGCGGATTTGGTGGACTATGGGGTAAATATTCGGGGACTGATTGAGTCTATGAATAACAAACCACGCAAGGCCGTTCAATTAGAGGCAAAAACCGCCGCCAATGCAGAATTCTTTTATCATCATCGGTTGGCATTGGCAACAATTTGCAAAAAGGATTATAAACACCTGGATGGGCGTGGTGAATTGGTTTTGAATTTGCTGGGCCAGATTCAAGGGGTGGATTATATTGTTTTATTAAAGGAACAAAAATTAGACCAAATAGGTGTTTCTATTCGTAGCCGGAACAAGCCGATAAATCAAATTGCAGAGGCTCTGGGCGGTGGTGGACACGATCGTGCGGCGGGGGCGGTGATTCATGGCGATACGCTGGAAAATGTGCGTGCACGTGTTTTGGAATTGTTTAAGGGGGCATAGAGAGATGAAAAGATTATTTATCTTATTGGCAATATTATTTTGTGGTGTTGCAAATGCGTCGGTGGATGGTGCGCTGGTTGCAGATGCGGAAAAGTATCTGAATTCTGTGACGGGATTGACCGGAAAATTTGTTCAGACCGCCAATGGTCGCCAGGAAAGGGGGACTTTTTCTATGTTGCGTCCTGGGCGTGTGCGGTTGGACTATGATAATATGCCTGTGCAATTGATTTCCGATGGCCAGGATTTATATTTCTTTGACCAATCATTGGACCAGATTACAACTGTGCCGATTACCAGTACGCCGGCGGGAATTTTAATTCGTAAAAATATAAATCTGACCAATGCAGATATCAGTGTTGTTGAAACCACAGATTACAAAAATTCTTTTGCATTAAAAATGAATTTGCGTGGGCAAGAGGGACTGGGGCATATGACGGTTGTATTTGATAAAAATCCGGTGAAATTAAATTCCTGGTCTGTGGTGGACGCAACAGGTGCGACAACCGATGTTGCGTTTAAGGGATTAAAGGAAAAAACAGATTTTGGGAAAAACTATTTCCAGATTGGGCGACACAAAACCGTTAGCACCAGTGGTGGTGATGATTTCTATGATTAAAAATGTTTGGTATTAGTTGGGCTGAGTTTTTGGTGATTTTATTGGTAGGTGTTCTGGTTATCCCGGCGCGCCATTGGCCCAATGTAGCGCGATTCCTGGCACGGGTGGTAAATTTTGTGCGACGCGTTATGTGGCGTATTACGGATGCGTCTGAAAATATAAAACAACAGATTGATTTGGAACAACCTATTGATGATTTGATTAAAACAACAACCGATGATGTATTGGATGGTTTTTCGGATGTATTGCCAAAGCGGAAAAAAACAGTAAAAAAGAAAAAGGTCATCAAAAAATGAAAAAGATGACAATGATACAACATTTTTCTGAATTGCGTCGGCGCATTTTGTGGACCGTGTTGGTATTTGCGGTTGCATTTGTGGGCGGTTGGATTGTGTCACCATATTTACAGGAATTTTTAACCATGCCTTTGTTAAATGTCTGGGAAAGTGGCAGTTTGTTGTACACAGGGTTGGCCGATGGGATGTTGATTCAATTTTCAATGGCGACATTATTTGCAACATTGATTGTGTTGCCATTTGCCCTGTGGCAGATATGGGCCTTTGTTGTGCCAGGTCTGAAAAAGAACGAGCGCGGGATTATTTTACCAGTTTTGGTTATGTCACCGATTTTGTTTTTGTTGGGGGCTGCATTTGCTTTTTATATTTTATTTCCGATTGTGTTTCAGTTTTTTGTGGAATTAAATGAAACCGCACCTGTGCCCAGTGTCCTGATGCCGGCGGTGCGTGATTATTTGACCTTTGCAATTGGTTTGTTAAAGGTTTTTGGTATCGCGTTTCAATTGCCGTTGATTTTGGTTTTGTTAAATCGTATTGGCCTGTTGCCGCGGTCGCAGGTTGTTAAAATGCGTCGCTATGCGATTGTGGGAATTGTGATTGTGGCGGCGATACTGACACCGCCAGATGTCGTATCTCAGGTTTTATTAGCATTGCCGATGTGGGCGTTGTTTGAAATTGGTATTTTATTTATGCGGCGTGATTGATTTTATGATATAATTGATGTGTGAAAAAATTCAGTTGGATTTTTGTCTGTGTTGCGGTCGCTGTTGCGGCCTGTGATTTACAGCCAAAAATTATGTCATTGCCGGATTCGGTGGGAGAATTTATTTCGGCGCGATATCCCGCGTTGCTGGCCGATCCAAATACAAATCCAGAAATTTATAATTCAGCTGTGACGGACTATGGTATTTATGCGTCGCCAGAATTGTATGGCAGTTTTAATGCAAGCGATGATTATGTAATGTATGCCAGTGTTGATGACTATATCGTACCACCGCAAACGGATGATGCGACCGTTGATACGGGGGCGGATATTATTGTCACGCAGTCAGATGCGTCGTCAGAATCACAACCAGAATCCTTGGGCGCGCAATCCACAGATTATTTATTGGTGCCTATGTATGGTGGTACGGGTCAGAATCCTGTTTTGAGACAAGGTGTTGTTGCTCGTGGTGATACACTTTATGCGCTTGCAAAGCGACATAATACGACGGTTGAAGATTTGGCACATTTGAATAATTTATCGGCACCGTATTCTTTGTCGGTTGGGCAGAAGTTGAAAATTTCTGATAAAACAGATTCCGTACCTGTTGTTGATGACAATTTAGTTATAAATAAACCGAAATCGGGTGTACAGACAGCTACGCGTGTGGCTTTACGGGATATTACGGTTGCGCCCGGGGATACATTATATTCTTTGTCGCGAAAATATTCGGTGCCAGTAAATGATTTGGCGGTGATGAATAAATTATCTGCGCCGTTTAATTTAATCGTGGGCCAGAAAATAAAGGTTCCCGATTTGGGGATGAGCCAGGTTGTGATGGCGCAATCCGTTCAAAAAAGTGCATCGGCCCAGGTTGGGTATGACACAACAAAAACACAATCCGTCCAGAAATCAAATCAGAAATCCACTCAGACGACAAAAGTTGAAAAAAATACAGGTAAAAAATCTATAAACTCCACACCTGTTGTAACCCAAAATAAAAAAATATCGTCGGACCCAACCAAGAAATTGCCAAAAATTAGCGGGCGGTCGTCGTCTAAATTTTCATGGCCTGTGCGTGGTACGATTTTATCCAATTATGGGGCTAAGTCTAATGGGCTGTTTAATGATGGGGTAAATATTGCAGCATCACGTGGTACAGCGGTTAAAGCTGCGGAAAATGGTGTCGTTGCCTATGCTGGGAACGAGGTTAAAGGTATGGGAAATCTGATTATTATTCAGCATTCGGATGGTTGGATGACAGTTTATGCACACTTGGATTCTATGAGTGTACGACGTGGAACTAAGGTTTCCGTTGGTCAAAAAATTGGTACTGTCGGTCAAACAGGCAAGGTTGATAAATCACAATTGCACTTTGAAATTCGTAAGGGAACCAAGGCGTATAATCCATCGTCTTATTTGAAAAAATAATTTTGGAATAGTGTCATATCTGATTTTTTTATGCGGTGTGCTAAGATTTGCGTAAAAAGGAGAATCTGATATGAAAAATAGCGTTATTATTATTTCTGCAATTTTGGTTGCTTTATTGGTGGTTTGGTTAGTTATGCGTTTTAATAGACCCGGTGGTTTGGATAAGTATCAAGCACCGTACAATGTACAAAGTATTACAATAATTGATATAGATGATTTACAGAAACAGGCACGTGCCGTTATACCACAAGGGGGCTATGACTATATTGCGGGTGGTGCTGAAACAGAACGCACTATGCATCGTAATATTACATCTTTTGATATGGTTGATATATATCCGCGTGTATTGCGTGGTGTGGACGAGCCTGATTTGCGAACCGTAATTTTAGGTGAACAGATTTCTTTGCCTGTGATTATTGCGCCGGCAGCAGCACACGGGTTGGCTCATACATCGGCAGAAGCGGGTACAGCCCGTGGCGCAGCCGCCAGTGGCACTATTATGTCGGTCAGTAATTATGCCAGTGTTTCATTAGCAGAAATTGCCGCCGCGGGTAATGGTGCGCCACAATGGTTTCAACTGTATCTAAGCAAGGATGATAAATTTAATCGGCATATTGTCGCGTTGGCGGAAAGTCTGGGGTATCGTGCGATAATTTTGACAGTGGATGCGCCGGTTGGGGGTAATCGGATTCGTGATTTGCGTAATGATTTTAAGTTTCCATTGGCGTTGCCAAATGTTGCACCCAAAAGTGGAAATACCAAGGGACAGGGCATAAGTGCAATTTTTGCTGCTGCGCAAAATCGTTTTGCAGCTGAGGCCGTACGCTATGTGAAATCAATGACGAATTTACCCGTTATTGTAAAGGGTATTCAGCATCCAGATGATGCGGATGTTGCTATTGAAGCAGGTGCTGATGCAATTTGGGTTTCTAATCACGGTGGGCGACAATTGGATGGTGCACCTGGTGCGTTTGAGGTCTTAGGCGATGTTGCTAAACGAGTAAATAAACGTGTGCCAGTTATTTTTGACAGCGGTATTCGTCGTGGAACTCATATATTTAAAGCAATTGCCAGTGGTGCGGATGTGGTTGCGGTTGGACGTCCGGTAATTTATGCTTTGGCCCTGGGTGGGTGGAAAGGTGTAGAATCTTTGTTTGATTATCTGAAAGAAGATTTGCGTCGGGTTATGTGGCTGGCCGGGGCGCAGACGGTAAATGATATAAAACGGACAGAGTTGCGTATACGTGATAATTGTGATAAAAACTTGCATTTATCAGAAAAAAGTCTATAATAGTTCCCGTCTGTAAGTGAAAGCAGTTCCGGATGCGTAGCTCAGTTGGTAGAGCAACTGACTCTTAATCAGTGGGTCCAGGGTTCGAGTCCCTGCGCGTCCACCAGAAATAAACGACCACAAATGTGGTCGTTTTTTGTTTAGTCATCTGTGTAATAACAGCTGTTAGAGGTAATTTCAAAAGAACCGGTGGAGTCATAATATGTGCCTGCGGGAACAAAACAATCGTATATGTAACCTGCGCCGGGTTCTGATGTCATTTGAACCAGATTTTTTAATGCACTGGTTGTATAAGTGTTTGGTGCATATGGGCATGATTGTCCAAAAGCACCTGTGGAACCCATATATTCTGACATTAAGTCTGTGTAATTTATATACCCATAGGGTGCGCCGGGGCAATATGAACCTGCAGAGCATTCATAGATTGATTCATTATATCTGTCTTCATCAAAGACATAGTCGGTATCCAAATCATAACCTGCGGGAATGCTGATATAACAATTTTTTTCTGGTGTGCTGGTGTATTGATATGTGCCATCGCAATATACGGTGCCCGCCCCGGTCCATATACTTACGTTAAAGAATCTGGAACATTCAACACCACCATAATCTGCAATTTCTTGGCATGACCAGCATACGGTTTCGGCATTCTCTTCCATTACACGTGGGGTTTCAACCAGGTATCCGGTTGTGCCGTCGGATGCGGTACATGTTGTTAAATCACGTGTGTATGCGTTTGATGACAGCAATATTGGTACAAGTAAAAAAATGTGTTTTGTTCGCATTAGTCGCCTCCTTTGGTTTTTGGAACAAAAACGCCACCAAACTTTGGTGGCAGGAGGTTCGTAACTATTAAAATGGAAATAGTGCCGTGCTTTCAATATATGACACGGACCCTCCTGCCACTGGAAAAAGTGCAGGAGATTTATCGTCTTGTTCAGACGCCATCTTATAGGGTTACGACACCCCGAACCATCATTGTGATTCATGGGTAGTTTAGCAGATATCTTGGTAAAAACTAGTGTTTATTTTATTGGGCATTCATACCTATGTAAATATTTGTACACGCTTGGTACAATTATATTGTTGACACGAAACTTTGATTAAAACAAAAAAACTAAAAAGGAGAAAAAATGAAAAAGTTAGCAATATCAACACTGGCGGTGCTGATTGCGTGTCCTGCGTTTGCAGGTATGGGTAACCCAAATCAGGGCAGCAGCTGGCAGCTGTGGGGAATGAACCCTTATGTTGGTCTGCGTGTGGGGGCCGGGTTTGATAATTTGAATTATAAATACAACGGTCATAAAGAATCCCTGACCGATGAAGTATTTCAGGGACGTGCCGCGATTGGTTTGGAACTGTGCAAAAAGGTCCGTAGTGAAGTTGAATGGTCTATTTTTAGCAAGGCCAAAGATAGTGCCGATTTTGGTACAGCAAATGATATAAAAGTAGATACTAAATTGCAGACCGTGATGTGGAATTCTTATATGGAATTTGGTTCGTATAAGATTGTACGTCCATTTATTGGTGCAGGTGTTGGTATGGCGTTTGCAGAAATCAAACGCGATGTACCAGGTGTTGGTCATAAAACACACGATAATACACGCGTTTCTGCGATGGCGACAATGGGTGTAACATTTGATATGGAACGTTTCGCGGTTGATTTGGCTGCGCGTTATAACTATATTGATGTTGCGTCTGGCTTGCATAATTTCAGCGGTGATGTTGGCATCAGATTTATGTTCTGATATAAAAATCCCCCATTTGGGGGATTTTTATATGAAAATTAGATTTAAAAACTTGAAATTAAAAAATTAAATTCATATAATGCCCCAGCAAAAAAATAAAAACAAATAAACAACGAGCAGTGTCAGCACACATAAGTCCAGTTGCTGGCACTGTTTTTTATGGGGGAACATTATGAATAAATATCCGCAAAATTTAAAAGAAGCTTTTATTAGTGCTATACCAAATTGTACAACAATGGTATTAGGAATGATGACATTAAATTTATGGATTTATGGTCATTTGAATTGGGAAAATTTTTTGGCGGCATTGGGGCCAATTTATGTGACTGCGTTTTCATTAGATTTCTTTATTGTTGGGCCATTGGTTCGTCGCATTGTGGCAAAGTATAATATTTATAAATATATGCCATTTATTCGGGTTGGGATTATGGCTGGTATTTTAACTGGATTGGCACCGGTTATTGAAACGGGGGTTATTCCACATTTATCACAGTATTTAATGGCGTTGCCAAGAAATTATATAGCGGCATTGCTATTACAGGTTTTTATAGCGTTGCCATTCGGATTGTATGTTTTGGGATTGTGGCGCGCAATACACAAACAAAATGTAAATGTTGCAAAATAAAAAAAATCCGCCCGTTGGGCGGTGTTTTTTATGCCAATTTGGCCAGGGCCAGTTTGTTTAAGAATCCTTCTTCTATGGCGGTCAACAGGGCTTTTATTCCTTCGTTCGTGTCGCCATCGGTTGACAATTCTTCCAGGTGGGAAATAATATTTTCGCACAATTTTACTAAATCACGATTTATAAATTTTGGGTTCATAATATCCGATTTGAAAACTTTTTTATTGTTATCCGACATAAAATAGCATTCGGCGATACTGTCAACCCAGGTGTCTAATTCCTCGGTCAAGCGGTCATATAACAGGTGGTCGGAATATTTATCTGTTGACCAATGGTTTATTTTACAAGTGTATTTGAACGCAATAAGTTTTTGCATAAGTTCATACATTTTTATCCCCTGTGTTAGTGTTGGTATAGAATAAATTTATCATAACTATGAAAATTGCGCTATACGCATAAAATCCGCTGTTTTTAGGGATTCAAACCTAACGCAATATATGGATTTTTATTATAAAATGTTTTTGTACCATAAAGAAAAAACAAAGGAGAACTTTATGAAAAAACTGACTGACAAAATGTTTCCGTTTGCATCTGTCCTGGGGGCGGCTGTGTTATTAGCGGGTTGTTCCTGTGGGGCAGGGCATAAAAGAATGCACCATAAACAGGCGTCTCATAATATGCAACCGGTTGAAGTAATCGAATCGGATACGATAATCGTATATCAAGTAGATGAAGAAAATGTAAAACAACCAAAAACAGCTTATGCGAAAATGTATACCCACAGTAGTCGTGGCGGAGAATCTAAAATGGGACATATAAAATTCCACGATACGGACAAGGGATTAAAAATGACGGTTGATTTGAAAGATTTGCGCCCAGGTGTGCCATATAATGTTCGCGTATATCAATGTGGTGAATGTTATAATGATGCAAATTGCTGTGCTAAATCTGCAATGAATTTGAAATTGCCTATGCTGGAAACTGGCGAAAGCCGTAAATTACATCAGACCTATATTATCCAGGGGGCAAATGCAGCACAATTGGATGGGGCAAATATCTATCTTGAACGTGATGGTGGGTATAAAGCTGGATGGGGCAAATTGGAAAAATAATAATCTGCTAATATACGATACATTATATCCCCGGGTATCCTGGGGATATTTTTTGCTTTTATTTTCTTTGTGAAAATGTTCCTGTGTGATAACCTTATCTCTGAGAGATAAGATGAGATATTTAGCAGTTATTTTGTTGCCATTGGTTGGCATATATTTTGGCACGGCAAATGCGGAAATAATAAATGGGTCGGTTTATGGCTCGCGCAAGAATCTGGATACAGAGGTCGTGGTGACCGATATTGCTAAATTGCTTGTAAATTCAATTTATGCGCCAGATTATGTGTATTTGGATAATCATGGCACGGTAAAGGTGAAAAATATTTATGTGCCAGAACGGGGATTTTTCTATTTGGAAAACAGTGGGCATTTCAGTGGTAATTTTGTTGTTGGTGATTCGTATTATATATACCAGGTTTTACGTGATACAGATGATATAAGCGTCGTTGGGTATAATGTAGATTTTTCTGTGCTGGTACGGGACAGTGCGGCGTTATCCTGGACCGATGTTTTGAATGTGGCAAATGGTGCTGATAAAATTATATTGGACAATGCGACATTGGTTCTGGATACGGATAGACTAAACAGTGTACCGATTGAAATAAATGGCGAAAATCTATTGATAGTGGATGATATTAGTGATTTTTATGGTGCGCCACTTTTGGCAAATGTATCCGGAAATGGGCGGGTTAGATTGCAAAGTCATGTTATAAATCCACTGTTTGCTGGGGTCAGTTATTTTGAAAATGACAGTTTATATATTCGGCGCGAACGCATAACCGACTATGCGACGATTTTAGGAAATGATACAGGCGTTTATCTGAATAATTTACGCATGAAAAATCCAAATGACCCGTTGCTGGGCGCATTGGATAGTGCAGGTGATATGAACGCGTTGCGTGAAACTATGGCGCGGTCTGTGCGCTTGAATCCGATTCGTTTGATGACGCCTATTATACAGATTACGGATTTTGATAAACTGAATTTCAATGTGGACAATTGGGGTATAAATTCTGGCGTGGGTGCAATTGTAAATAAAAATATGGAATATTATGGTGCGAATATTGCATTTAGTGGTGTGGCAGAAAATATAAAATTTGGTTTGTCTCTGGATATGGGACAGATGGAATACAGTGATGATATAAATTATTTTGTTGGGGATATTTATGGTGGACGATTTGTTGCGGATTATAATTGGCGTGATGCGAATCGGTTGCGTTTGATGTTGGGTGGTAAAATTGTGAATTTTTCATCGGGTGAAGTATTTATGGGGCATAATAATGTTGTAAAAGATCCGCGAGGTGTTATCGTTTATGGTGTGACGGAATATGCGCTGGATTTTGGTCCATTTAGTCCATTTGTTGGATTTGATTTTGATTATGTGTCCGTTACGAATGATAATGAAAATAATGTGGTTGGGCGCGGTGGTGTTGATATGCGCTATACGCATGAAATGCTGGGGTTGCGCTATGATTATGCGGTGCGTATTGGTGCGAATACAGACGGTACAATATTTGCTAAATTGCGTGCTGGGGTCTTATCCATTATGGATAATGCAGGTGGGGATATAAGTATCGCAACTATTCGCCGGGATGATATAACATCGTACAAGTTTGGATTTGCGGCACGTGTTTTATTCTAGTTTTCCGCGCAGGGATGCTTTGTTTGCAGCGGTAATTTTTACGCGGGCCAGGGCGGGGGCATTGTTGCATGTGTCCACAATACATTGCTGCATAAAAGGTGTACGGTATATCAGGTGACGACCTGTTTTGTCGGGGCCTTCCAGCAGGCATTGGAATGTTTTATCAATGCAACTGTTATTAAATTCACGTTGAATTTCATTTAATAGGTTGTCCAGTTTTGCTAGACGTTCGGCCTTGATATTTTCTGGAATTTGGTCAGGCATTATAGCGGCAGCGGTATGTGGCCGTGGCGAATATTTGAACGAGTATGAATTTATGTATTTGATTTGTTGGGCAATCTTCATGGTTTGTTCAAAATCATCATCCGATTCGCCAGGAAATCCGACAATAAAATCTGATGAAATCTGAATGTCAGGACGGGCAATTTTTAATTTGCGTATAATGTCGGTATATAGTTCTAGGCTGTATGGGCGATTCATTTTTGTTAAAATGGATTGTGAACCGCTTTGAATAGGCATATTCAAAAACGGCAACAGTTTCGGTTCGGTTGCAAACATTGAAATCAGGTCGTCCGTCATTTCGGTTGGATAACTGGATGTAAAGCGTATACGCATGATTTCTGGGATTTTTGCGGTTTCGCGAATTAAATCAGACAGACGGTATGTTTTCCCGTTTTCATCAGTGTATTTATATCCGTTGACGTTTTGACCCAGAAAGCAAATTTCAATTGCACCAGTTTTTGCGGCATGTAATGTTTCACGCAGACAATCATCAAATGGACGTGATAATTCACGGCCACGTGTGTATGGAACAATGCAGTATGTGCAACAGTGATTACAACCTTCTTGGATTGGGATATATGCAACCAATGGTGATTTTTCCATCTGGGGCAGTTGGTCAAATTTTTCCAGACCGCCCAGGTCTATGTTTAACAGCCGGGCGTCTGGGTTTTCTATAATCTGGGGCAGTTTATGATAAGACTGGGGGCCAAGGACAAAATTTAAGTCCGGAATACGACGGAATGCGGTTGCGCCCGCTTCGCGTGCGACACAGCCAACAATCCCAAACAGGGCGGATGGTTTTTTTGCGCGTCGTATGCGTCCAAGCGCGGAAAATACTTTATCCGTTGCCTTGGCACGCACTGCACATGTGTTTAATATGATGATGTCAGCGTCTGGAATTGCGTCTGTGCGCACGAATCCGTGGTGTTCCAGCATCGCGGCAATACGCCAACCATCATAGACGTTCATTTGACAGCCAAAAGTTTGGATAAAGAATTTTTTCATTTTGTTCTACTTGTGCTTGGTGTGTTCGTGGCGCAGGCGTTGTATTTGGCGATTGGTCGCCGTGTCAAAGGCACGACGACATGCGCGCATGCGTTCGTTCCATTCAGATTGATGAATTTTTGACACTGCTTCGGACTGTGCCATAACGCGCAAGGTGCGTTTAATTGAATTGTACATCTTATTTGTTCTTGGTTTTTTCGCTGCGAATTTTCCTGGCGCGGGTTGCTTGAACCTTGGCGACGGCTGAATCATAAGCGGATTTCGCGCGTTCAATTTTTGATACGTTTTCGTCAACTTCAATTGTGCCGTACTTTACGCCGGTGATTGAATCGTTTTCAATTATACCAATTACTTTTACCATTTTGTGTCCTTTTTTATGCTAATTTTTTTCGTAAAATTTCATTTACAACGGCGGGGTTTGCGGTGCCACCTGTTTTCTTCATTGCCTGACCAACAAAGAAGCCAAGTAAGCCCACTTTGCCAGATTTATATTGTTCAACCTGGGCGGGATTGGCAGCGATGATATCGTCAACAATTGTTTCAATTGCGCCTGTGTCGGTCATCTGTTTCATTCCGAATTTGTCGGCGATTTCACGTGGTGTTCCCGATTCGCCGTCCAGCATTTTGATAAAGATTTCTTTGGCCTGTTTGCCATTGATTGTGTTTTTACCCAACATATCAACCAATTCTGATAAATCAGACGGTGTGATAATGCGCATGTCATCCACAATGCCGGATTTTTCATTTCGTTCGTCCCAGTTTTCAGGGTGTGCAAATAATTCAGAAATCATCCAGTTGGCGATAGACTTTGCATTTTTTGCGTTCCCGTTTACCGCTGTGTCAAACCATTTTGATATGTTTGTGTTTTCTGTTAAACGTGCCGCATCATAGTCAGACAGCCCAAAATCCGCCGTATAGCGGGCACGGGTGCGTGAAGGTAATTCAGGCATTGTTGCACGGATGCGTTCAATTTGTTCGTCTGTGATAATGACAGGCAACAGGTCAGGGTCTGGGAAATAACGATAATCCAAGGCGTCTTCTTTGCTGCGCATTACGGATGTTGTGCCGTCGTCTTGGTGATAGCGCATTGTGTCCTGAGTGACGGTGCCGCCGTTTTCATAGATTTCAATTTGACGGCGGGCCTCGTACTCAATCGCGGATTTAATGAATTTAAATGACACCATATTTTTTGTTTCGGTACGGGTGCGGAATGTTTTTTCGCCAACACGACGAACAGAAACGTTTACGTCGGCACGCATTGAACCTTCTTCCATATTTGCCTTGGATACGCCCAGGGCACGTGCAATTTCACGTATCTCACGCAGGTAGCGTTCGGCTTCGTCCGGGGATGTGATATAAGAATTGTTTTCTGGATTTTTTGTGTCCAGGAATGTGACGATTTCTAGTAATGCAACGCCTGTGCGATTATAGTCTGCAAAGGATTTTGTTGGGTGAACGTCGTGTTTTAATTTGCCGGCGTCTTGTTCCAAGTGTGCACGTTCAATTAGAACTTTTTTAGGGTTGCCATCGTCGCCCATAATTTCAATCCAACCACGACCAACCACCGGTGCTTCATCGGCAGGTTGTGAAATCTGATATCCCTGGGGCAGGTCAGGATAGAAATATTGTTTACGTGCAAAACGACTGATTTTGGAAATTTCAGCGTTTATACCCAGACCGAATTTAATAGCCTGGTCAACACAGAATTTATTTAATACTGGCAACATTCCAGGCATTCCTGTATCTATCATTCCGGCCTGGGTGTTTGGTGCGACGGTTGGGTTATAGTCCGCGGATGCGCCACTGAATAATTTTGAATTAGATAACACTTCTATGTGTGTTTCCAGCCCGATTACCAATTCCCAATCACCTGTTTTGCCTTTTATTGTAAACATTTTGTCTTTTTCCCTTGCTTTTTTATTTTTAGTATCTTATTATTTGTCCCGCAGTCGGCTAGGTAGCTCAGTTGGTAGAGCAAGGGACTGAAAATCCCTGTGTCGGCGGTTCGATTCCGTCCCTAGCCACCATCTTTAATTCTGAGGCCGTTTTTGCGGTCATTTTTTATTTCCCCATAATTGTTGTTGGGCGATTGTCAATGTCAGCCGCAGATTCAATATGCTTTGCCAATTGCAAAACACGCATATCGTCAAAACGACGGCCAACAACCTGCATTCCTAGTGGCAGACCGTTTGTGGCAAGTCCAGCAGGCACGCTGCACGCAGGTATGCCCGCCAGGTTCATTGCAACAGTGAATAAATCCAGGGCATAGTATTCCAGTGGTTTTAAATCAGATGCCAATGGCATTGCTGTTCCCGCAGAAGAGGGGCATACAATCAAATCGCATTGTTCAAATGCGGACGTAAAACTGTCCGCAATCATACGACGAACACGTGCCGCCTGCATAAAGTATACATCATACGATTCGCTGGACAGTACCGCTGTGCCGATGACCATTCGGCGTTGAACTTCGTCGCCAAAACCAGCGGCACGTGATTTTTTGAATGTGTCGTAAATGTCGCGACCTTCAACCCGCAGACCATAACGCATGCCATCATAGCGGGCAAGGTTTGATGAGGCCTCGGCTGGGGCGATAATATAGTATGCCGCCAATGCGTCCAGAATATTTGGAATTGATATTTCCACAATTTCTGCGCCCATAGATTTTAAATCGGTAATGCGTTTTTCAAACAATGATTTCATGTCGTCCGAAATTTTAACGTCGTTAAATTCGCGGATAACACCAATGCGTAATTTTTTGCCATCACCCAGGATTGGTTCCAGTGGTGCGGTGCATGTGAAACCATTTGTGCTGCTGGTTGAATCCAGTGGGGCGTGGCCCGCCATGGCGGATAACATTAACGCCGCGTCATCAACCGTGCGTGTAATTGGACCCGGTGTGTCCAGACTGGACGCAAACGCAACGCAACCCCAACGCGAGCACAGGCCGTATGTTGGTTTCATACCAACCATGCCAGTAATGGCCGCAGGAAAACGGATAGAGCCACCTGTGTCAGTGCCGGTTGCCGCAATTGCCAGACCAGACGCCACGGCGGATGTTGAACCACCTGATGAACCGCCCGCGGTTAGTTGTTTTTCCAACTGCCAGGGATTGATGGGCGCGCCAAAGTAAGATGTCTTGCTGAATGTGCCCATTGCGAATTCGTCCAGGTTTGCTTTGCCCAACAGGACGGTGCCGGCGTCAATTAGTTTCTGGGATACGGTTGATTCGTATTCTGGGACAAAATTTTCCAGCATACGGGATGCCGCAGTTGTGCGCACACCACGGGTTGCAAACAAATCCTTCATCGCGATTGGGGCACCGTCCAGGGGCAGGGTATTGCCCGCCGCGCGCCGCGCGTCAGATGCAGTGGCGTCCGCCAATGCACGTTCTGGGGTTGTCGTGATATAGCAATTCAAATCTGCACCATATTTTTCAATACGGTCCAGGTACGCACGTGTCAATTCCACCGCGGAAATTTCACGGGTGTTTAATTTCTGTAAGGCTTCGGTCAGGGTCAGGTTAATCATTTTTGTTTCTCTTACTTCTGTTTATCTTTTGCATAGTGGTGTGGGTATAAAATTGCGCCCAAAGTGTTGCGGATAAATTCGTCGCAACATTTGCCGTTTTTCAAATTATTGAGGCAGCGCTTTATTTTGGTTGTTTCCTTTATTTTATCTGAACATTTACAGCATAGTGGTTTTGTGTGGCGTGAAAACATTTCGCTAAGTGCCAGGGAACGATAGCGGCAATGAGAATGCGAATCAAAAAGTGTTGCTTCTGAGAATTCAAGATTCATTGAACTAATACAAGCGTTGGGTGCACTTTTAGTATCAAAAGCGGACATTAAAAATTTTAATTCTGATTCCGTGATGCAACCCACCTGTTCAATAGTTTTCGGAAAAAGTTTATACGGTTCATATTGAACAAAATTTACGGAGATGTTTTTTTTGTTGTCTGGCATTTTATTCACCGTCCATAACCTTGGGCACTGCGAAATAACCACGTGATGTGCCGGCATTATCAGGTGTGTTTGCCAAGACTAAATCACGAATGTTCCCGTCGGTGACAACATCGTCACGCTGTGGTAATTTGTGTTCAGATGGGTTTAACATTGGGGTTACGCCGGTTGTGTCAATTTGCTGTAATTTGTCCAACCATTCAATAACCGAGTCTATGTTCATAGATTCCAGTTTTTCGTCAGGGATTTCAATCTTAATCAAGTCTGCGAATTTTTGTAATTGTTGCTTGCTAAATGCCATTTTCAATCCTATATTTACAAAGTAAAAGGAATTATACAATGATTTTGCCAGATTTCAAGGGTTTTCCGCCCGTGGGACGTATTTTAGGGATTGATTGGGGGTTGCGTAGAATTGGGGTGGCGGTGTCCAGTCCGGAGCGGGATTTTGTTTTTGTGCGTGATGCAATTGTTTTGCCACGCGGGGCGGATAATCATGCGGGTGTGGTTGCTGATTTAGCAAAACAAGAAAATGTTGTTGGAATTGTGGTTGGTTTGCCGTTGTATCCAGATGGTGCTGAATCAGATACAACGAAAATGGTGCGCAATTTTGTAAATGGTTTGGCGACAAAAACGGATTTGCCGATTTGTACACTGGAAGAGAATTTAACGTCTGTATCTGCCCAGGAAAGTATGGGGCGGGTTCGGGTTCGTGATATAAAGGCGCAGTTGGATTCAGAATCTGCACGTGTGATATTAGAAAATGCAATTGCAATGATAAACCGGGGATAAAAATCCCCGGTTTTTATGCGTATAGCACGATTTAATCTTCGTCTTTGTCGGGAATGTTACCGTCGGCCGATAACAGGACTGCAACCCAACGCGTGGAATCAAACTGGGCGGTGATAATAAATACCGCAACTAATAATGGAACGCTGAAAAACATTCCTGCAATGCCCCACAGCATTCCCCAAAATACCAGGTTTATTAAAATTGCTAATGTTGACAGGTTTAATGTTTTTCCGGTAAGTTTTGGTTCCAGGATATTTCCAAACAGAATCTGGATTCCAATTAGTCCCGCAGCTGTTAAAATTGGTAATTGCAACGATGGGGCAGTGACCAAAGCATACAGTATTGGCAGACCACACGCTACAATTGCACCAATTGTTGGTATATAGTTGGCGATAAACACCAGGAAAGCCCAGACACCCGCGAATTCAACCCCAATAAGGTATAACCATAAATATGACGCCAGGGCCGTTATTGCGGAAATGGCGGTTTTAACAAACAAATATTTTTTCATATTGTCGTCAATACTGTCCAGGATGTATCGCATTTTCTTGTTTTGGCGTTTGTTTGGAAACATTGCGGAAAACTTTTTATTAAATGTACTTTGTTCCACAAACATAAAGAACATATAAACCGCAACCATTCCAACAGATGTTGCGATACCAACCGTTGATGTGCCGATGTTTTTTGCAATCATAGCGATGTTGGGTAACATATTTGCATCAAATTTTATCCCCAGTGAATTAGACAGGTAATCACCGAATTCTATAAATTTATGCTGTAATTCCGGCAGGGCGGCAACTAGTTCGCTGAACATTGGGTGGACCTGGGTTATGAACAGAACTATCAAACCGCATATTGCACCGATACCAAACAGACCTGATATAAAATCATATATTTTTGAATATATTTTTTCACGCCGTGTTGTTGGATTTTTATATGGGAAAATCCGGCGACAATAGTCGGCAATGGCGTTTATTAAATACCATAAAAACGCGGCCATCAGTAGTGGTATCAATATGCTGCGTCCCAGCCAGATGAATAATAAACTGATTGCAAATAAAAACAGTCCGTGCATTATATAAAACCCCCGTATGCCAATAAATCGTGCGTATAGCGCGTTTATTGATTTGTTGTTTGTGTGATTTGTGCGGTATCGGATATTGTAATTTGTACATCCTGGGTTGTGGGTGTGGCAAAGATACGAAAGCCAATTATGCATACCAATAATATTGCATTTATAATGGTTGCCGTGGTTGCAAATTTGCCACCGATATTTTTGGAAAAGTTTTTTGTGCCGACTTGTAATACCCAGATTCCAAATACCAATGTCAGTGCGAAAGTTAGCAGGATTGATTGAAATCCAAAGAAGTATCCAGATAGTGTTGTCAGAACCGTAAATGTGCCGATTGTCTGTACCGGACAGGCTAATACCCAATCGGTCAATTTTTTATACCATTTTGTTTGAATTTGTTGGGATGGATTTTTTGTCGCGCCATTCGCCAACATATAACCTGGTGTCCAAATCATTGAAAAGCCAAATGGCATACTGCATATAATTTTCCATGTTGGGATATTCATGTCGCGTGCGCGACAGAATTTAGCGTACACATTGGCAACCAACAACCCAAGCAGGTATAAATAAAACAATGCAGCCAATATCATAATTATCAGAAACATGTCGTTGGAATGTGTTTCCATCCATAACAGATGTATCATAATGGTCTGTGCATTTGCCATTAGTAGAATACTGGAAATAATAAATGCAACCGATAAAACAAAGGTTTGAATATTATGAATTGCAACAAAACTGGGGCGGTCCATTTTTATGTGTGGCAGTTTGCGAACCTGATATGTGATAGCCAATGCAAATATAATCCCAAGCATAATTAAAAATGGTGCATGTGTAACAAAGCTGGTATTAAAAATCTGGCCAAAAATTATTCCGTATAATAATGCGACCAACAGCATAGATGCAAGGGATATAAATGCGAATTTCAATGGCGACCATAGCCACCACTTTAACAGCGAAGCGGATTTTTTATCTGACATAGTTTTGCCCTTTGGTTATGATAAACTATTTTATCATAATTTGTCCGTTTGACAAAGTTGTTATATCGGTTGGGGCAATTAAATCTGTAAAATTTTTCTGATGACTGATGACCAGGAATGTTGTGTCACCCATATCGCGTATTGTGTCCGCGATAAGTTTCTGGGTTTCTGCATCTGCGCCAGAATCTGGTTCGTCCAGAATTGCTAGTTTTGGTTCGGTTATCATCAATCGCAGCAACATCAAACGCTTGCGTTCGCCACCGGAAAAACCAACATTCATACTGCGATTTAGCCACTCGCGTGGAACGTTTAATTTTGTGCGTACGCTTTCCAATTTTGTTAAAAATTCACCCATTGCTAGGTCGCGCCCCGTTTGAAAATGTGTATGTGCGGCGCACGAGTGTTTAAGAAAACTGATTACCGTCAATCCTGGAATTTCTGGAACATTTTGCGCCCCCAGGAAAATCCCCAGCAGACTACGCGTAGTTGCATTTTCGTTTGTTATGTCGCGCCCATCAAATATAATTTGCCCGGTTGTAATTGTATAATCTGGGTTGCCCGCAATTACACCCACCAGTGTGGATTTGCCGGAGCCGTTGTGTCCCGATAACAAATGCACCCCGCCGCGTGGGGTATTCATATTTATATTGTGCAATAGTTCGCGATCGCCCAATGATACAGATAAATTTTTTATTTTCAGCATTTTTAATCCTTTGATAATGCCATTTGTATAAGTTGCTTGGATTCAACTAAAAATTCCATCGGCAGGCGTGATATTACCGGCGATGCCGTCGCACCAATAATAAGAGCTATGGCCGCATCGTCCTTTATTCCTGCCATATTCAGATAAAGCAATGTCGCTGCATCAATTGCGCCAGTTGTGGCTTCGTGGCTTTGGGTGTTGTTTTCGCCGTTGTGAATAATCCGGGGCAGGGTGTTTGCCGTGGCGTTGTTGCCGATAATACGACTGTCGCATTTTGATGCATTTTTGCCGTCGCGACCGAAAAAAGATACCAGGCTGCGGAATGTTTGGGTGGAATTATCGGTTGCAACGCCATAGGACACAATATTAGACACGGTGTTGTTGCCGATGTGAATCATCTTTGTCCCTGTGTCGGCGGATTGTGCGCCGCGTGTAATGGACAGGGAATAAAAATCACTTTGTGCGTTGTCCCCTGCTAAAATTGTTGATGGGTATTTCCAGGTCAGGGCGCTGCCCACTTCTACCTGGGTCCAGAATAATTTAGCGTTTGTGTCGCACCGACCGCGTTTAGTGACAAAATTTAATATGCCACCATTGTTTTTTTTGCCATCAAAATCGCCCGCAAACCAATTTTGGACGGTGGCGTATTTTACGGTTGCGTTATCGTGCACAATAATTTCTACAACGCCGCTGTGTAATTGATGATTGGGACGGCGGGGGGCACTGCAACCTTCCATATAACTAAGTTCTGAACCGCTGTCTGCGATAATCAAGGTGCGTTCAAATTGACCGATTTTTGCGGTTTCTATTCTGAAATAACTGGCCAAATCAATTGGGCATTTTGTATTTGGTGGAATATAGACAAATGTGCCGTCTGAAAAAACGGATGCGTTTAATGCCGCAAAGAAATTATCCGTGGCGGGCACAATGCAGCCCAGATATTTTTTTACCAAATCTGGATATTGGTGTACAGCGTCCGAAAATGGTAAAAATATTATCCCCAATTTTTCCAGTTCCGCTGTATAGGAAGTGTGGACAGATTTACTGTCAATTACCGTATCGGTTGCCATTCCCATCAGGGCTTTTTTTTCACTTTCGGGCAGTCCCATTTTATCATATACTGTTGCCAGGTCTGAATTATCAATTGGTGCGGGCTCGTTGTAATAGTTTAGCGCGTCGTAATCAATTGGTGTGTATTCAAATTCCGCCCAGTGGGGTTCTGTCATTTTTTTCCATGCGGCAAAAGCCCCCAGACGCCAGTTCAGCAGCCAGCCAGGCTCGCCACGGGCGGCGGATATTTCGCGTATAAGTTTTTCAGACAGTTTGGTCATAGGTTGTCTTGGGTTGCCAATTGTTTAGCCTGGGCAAAAAAGGTTAGTGATTGCCCCAACAGACCGTCCGTAAATGTAGTGGACAGTAAACCATCTGGTTCAGTTGTTGTCAAATGATGCAGAAAATTATCAGCGCGGCGCATATAGTTATCTATGCTGCGGGCGACCTCTGAATCCAGTTTGATACTGCGACGTAATTTTTCCAGTGCAAATGGATTTTTTGCATATTCATCCATAATTCCACCCAATGCACGCCATAATGGATGTTCGGATGTGTTGCGTGGCATAATGTCAATTGCCGCCATAATAGGAATCAGATTTTGCAACAGGTCCTGGTAAATCATTTCCGCATTTTCGGCAACGGCATTGGTTGCGTATTTGTTTTTTAATATTGATTGCATTTTTACAATCAGGTTGTATTGGTGTTCCAGGGTCTTGTTCATATTAGCAACGCGATCGTTTATGCGGTGTATATAAAATAGTAGTCCCAAAATAGCGAAAAAAATCAATCCAATGGCGATAAAAATAAATGTGTTTTGCATATATAAAACCCCTTAGTCGGTTGACAGTATAGCATCTTTTGGCGATTCGTGCGATTTTATCTTTTGCGGGTGAAAAAAATAGGTCGTTTTGTGTGTGTTTTAGGTCTTGCACAGATTCGGTCAAATTGTTATAATAATTATAAAAGTAAGGAAATTATACTAGGAAAGGAAAACGTTTATGTTCCGCAAAATTCTTATTTTCGCAATGTTCGCGACCGCGGCGGGCTATTGTTTTGCTGCTGAAAATCTGCCCCAGGTGGTGACCAGCCAGGTGTTCTATGAACAGGATGTTGTGCGTGATGGTGGCGAATACGAACAGATTGATACAACGCAAATTGATACATTGGATACTTATCAAGCGGTAGAGGTTCCTGCCTGGCCGTTGGCGGGGTCTGATGCGGATGTAGAGGTGTCATGTGAAAGTGGCGCATGTTCCAAGAAAAAACAGGATGATAATATTCGCATTGTTTCCAAGATTGGTGCGGATTTAGTTGTTGAAAATAATTTCAACCTGGGGGCGCGTGGCGAATTTGCCGGTTGGTCTGGTGGGGCAAATATGTTGCATGGGAATCAGATTCCGGTTGGTTTTGCTGATGAATGCAATTCGTCCGAAATGCCATTGCTTCATCGCGAGGTTTTAGAAGACGATGGTGGTAATGTTTTGGCCGTGTCGCGCAGCAATCGCAGAAATTGTGGCAAATATGCCGATGGCTATGAAGCGTTTGCAACAAAAATGGGGATGCGTGTTGAAAATGCATCTGGCGATGGTACCACGATTACAGAGGAAGAAACAGAAATCGCAGTTGATGCGTCCGCTGATGCCGAGGCGCCAGCTGTTTTAATGGATCAGGTTCGTTCATGGGTTGTTGCCAATGGCCAGACCCTGCGCGAGGTTTTACACTCCTGGTGTAATAAAGAGGGGTGGGACCTGGTATGGACAACGTCGCGCGAATATCCGATTGAGGCCAGTGCTGTGTTTAAGGGACGTTTTGTTGATGTGGCGTCTGCGCTGGTGCGTAATTTTGGCCGCGCGACACCAATCCCATATGCAAAATTCTATAAAGGTAATAGAGTATTGGTGATTTCCACGAACGAAGAATAATTTATCGCGGATGCCGTAGGAGAATGATAAATGAATAACCCAATCAAATTTTTTATTATGTGCGTATTGACCGCGGGAATTGTCGGGGGGTGCGCCAAACAGGAATCGGCCAAGGTTGCCGCATCCGTTGACCAGGATTTTATCAATGCCTATGATGCGTTTGAGATGTCAAAGAATCCGCGGGCCAAGGTTGCCAGTGGTGATACTGTTTCTATGTCAGAAGGTGTTTGGTTGGGGAATAAGTCTATGGTGTTGGAACATCGTAATAACCTGCCATCACAATTTGAAACCGATACAGGGGTGACTATATTGTTGAATGAACCGGTTTCTTTGCAGGTTCTGGCAAATGATATTTATTCTATTACGGGAATCCCGGTGAAAATTGACAGCCAAATCAGTTCTGAAAAATTAAAGAAAGTTGTAAATGTGGCATATACCGGTAAATTGTCCGGATTGCTGAGCCAGGTTGCGACGGATTTAGACCTGTTGTGGTATTATGATAAAAATTCAATTGTGTTCTATGAAACCGAAACCAAGACATTTACATTATATGCCTTGGGGACCGAGGTTGCATATCAAACTGCTATGTCAACCGATGATGGGAATGAAGTTTCACTGGAATCAACCCTGAAAGAATGGGACGAGGTTGAAAGTGCAATCTCTTCTATTATTGGAAAATCTGATAATGCGGATTTTACTGTATCGCGCAGTTTGGGAACAATTACCGTGACTGCGTCGCCATCGGTTTTGGCACGTGTTGGTGAATATATAGAACGCCAGAATAAACGTCTGTCGCAATTGGTGACAATTGATGTAAAGGTTTTACAGGTTTCTATTTCCAATGACAGTGCATTTGGGTTGAATTTGGCGGCGGCAATTAATTCCACGTCTGGGTTGAATATTGTTGCCAATCCGAAAAATAACTTGGCCACGACTGAGGCAAGTTCCATGAATATTGCGGTTTTGTCTAATACCGTTTCGGCGTTGACGGGTGCGACTCATATGGAGGGCTCGTCTGTTGTAGAAGGGGCGTATACCCAGGATCAGATTTTGAATGGTTCTTTGTCGGGGGCCGCGGGCAGTAACGCGTTGATTGAGGCTTTGGCTAAACAGGGTAAAGTATCCCTGGTGACAAATGTTGGTGTGACAACGCGTTCTAATCGTGTTGCACCCGTCAGCAATACCAAGACCACTGGGTACATCAAGCGTTTTGAATCGCGTAACTTTACAACTGTGGAATCCAGTACAGTTGACCAAGATGATTTGGAAACTGGCTTTACAATGCAGTTGTTGCCGAATGTGTTGGAAAATGGTAAAATTTTGTTGTTGTTCCGTATGTCGGTTCGTGAATTGTTAAAAATGTCCACCCAGACAATAGGCGAGGTGACCCTGCAATTGCCAGAGGTAGAAGAACGTTCCTTTATGCAGGAAATTATTATGGAATCTGGTCAAATGTTGGTTGTATCTGGCTTTGAAAAACAGACTAATAATGATACGCGTTATGGTTTGGGTGATCCTGACTTTATGGCATTGTCCGGTTCGCGTGAAACATCGGCCCAGCGTGATGTCCTGGTGGTTATTTTGACCCCACAGGTGTTAGTCAGCCCAATGGATACAGAACGCACGATACAGCAGCATTGGGGGGCACCGCTGAACTAGAAAAATAATATTTATATGATTTTGAAACGGTAACAGTATATGTTTAATATATTTGTTACCGTTTTTTTGTTTTGTGGAAACTTGTTTTTTGTGATAAGTAATTGAATTTTATTTTTTTATAGCGCATAATTTATGTGTCGTCAGGTGTTCTGATGATGGGGTGTGGAAACCCGGCAAGAGTGTTGCGAATTTGGCTGTTGAGCCAGGTGTTTTTGCAACAAAAAATAAAAAGCTCCTGATTTGTGTCAGGAGGGCCGCGGAATATATAAAATACGTGGCACAATTCTCTTGATTGTTTCCAACCTCCTGACCGTCAAAAAAGACGGTTTTTGTTTAATTAAAAAACACAGGAGTTTGAAAATGAAATATAAATTTTTAATCGCAATATCGGTTTCGTTGTTGCCAAATTATACATTTGCAGGATTGCAAGTTGATGTAAATTCAGAGCCTGGAACGATTTGTTTCTCGGAACAGAACCAGAATCCTGGTGCGTATCCATATCGTGTCGTTTTATGTGGTCCTGTTGATATGTATGGGGATGATTTATCGTATTATGGTGATGGGGCGTGTGATTCTGATTTGACCTTGGGTGAATTTGAAGTTGGCAGTTGTTATTTAGGGGTTCGTGATGGTTATGTGGTTTTTTGTGATGGTGTTGGCGAAGGCGAGATTACCTGTGATTATTGTGATATACCAAATAAAGGAGAGGTTATTTCTGACTGGGGCGAGTTGGGTAATAATATAGTTGGGCGTACTTTATGTGGAGACGTTGGGGGTGATGATGTGTTTGCGTCGGAAAATAATTGGACCTGTGATGTTGATTTTACGGCAGAATATGAATATGGTTGTGCGGCTGGGTATTATCAAAGTGCCGGTACTGGTGCGTCAATGACTTGTACGCGTTGTCCATCTTCTGGTGGAGTGTATGGAACTAATTCTGTTGGGACAACAGCTATTACCAGTTGTTATATGCCATCTGGTTCGTCTTTTAGTGAAACGTCTGGTTCGGGTACATATATTGGAAATTGTTATTATGTAAATTAGAAAAATCCCCTGTTTAGGGGATTTTTGTGAGTTTACATATAAATATGCAACGACAAAAAGCGCGCCAAAGCGCGCGAATTTGTTTGTGCAATTGCACATTATGCCATTTTGGAAACTTTTTTCGCCAGACGTGAAATCTTGCGAGCGGCACGTTTTTTAGGCATAACTTTGCCTGCGGATTTCATAATCTTGCTTTCTGCGTTGCGTGCAGCAGCGACAGCTGCGGCTTTGTCCCCAGATTCAACGGCGACCAACGCCTTTTTCGTTGCTGTTTTAACCGCGCTGCGACGTGCAGTGTTGATAGCGTTCTTTTTCGCTGTTACCAAAATTCTTTTTTCAGATGACTTGTGATTTGCCACGTTATTTTCCTTTTATTTTTATCACGTTTTTGATATTTTATAGAAAAGAAACATAAAATCAAGGAAAAATAACATGCTAGATTTCATTGTAATCATTATTTCATATTTGTTGGGTTCTATTCCTATGGGGCTGTTGTTCACACGCCTGATGGGCAAGGGCGATTTGCGCAAGGTTGGCAGTGGAAATATCGGTGCCACAAATGTTATGCGGGTCGGTGGGCTGCGTATGGCGGGGTTGGTATGGATTTTAGATATGGCCAAGGCTATTGCGGCGGTGCTGATTGGTAATTATGTAGGTGGTATGGGCTTTGGTGCGTGGTGTGGATTTGCGGCGATTGTCGGGCATTGCTATCCCGTTTGGTTAAAGTTTAAAGGGGGCAAGGGGATTTCGTCTTTGTTTGGTGTGTTGTTGGCAGTCAGTCCGATGTCCTTTGTCGTGTGTGGGATTGAATGGTTGACCGTGGCGTTATCCAGTGGTATTTCATCGTTAGGTGCGGTGATTGTGTTCTGTTTAATACCGGTTTTAGGATTTGCAATAGATGCAACCGTTGGGGGGGCGTTCCTGGCGATTGGGTTGCTGTGTATGTGGCGGCATCGTGAAAATATCAAGCGATTGATATCGGGTACCGAATCAAAAATTGAATGGAAATGGAAGAAATAAAAATCGCCCATTGGGCGATTTTTTACTCTAATGAGCAAACAGCAATTATTTTGGTAAATAATAGTCTTTATTTTTGTGTCTTTTTGTGGTATAATTCAAGCAATAGATAAGGGAAGAGAGTATGAAAAAATTCGTATCCATAATTGCAATGTGTTTGGTGGCCGCACCGGCCATGGCTCTGACACCGGCCACGGGGCGTGGACGTGCATCTATGTCAAATCAAATGATGGCGGCACCGCGTGCGGTTGCATCGCAACAGCAAATTCAAATGGCGGCCCAGACTGTGTCTGCAACGGCAACCGTTGATAAATCCAGTATCAAAGAGGAAGCAAACCCGGCAGTTTTACCGGACACTATGATTTCTGCGACCAAAGATATGCGTGAAAAGGAAAAACGCGCATGTACACAAAATAATATTGGTATTGGAAATACCTTTGTTTGGGCATCGCGGTATAGTAATACTAATAACTATGCCTCTATGGTAGAGGATGTAGAAGAACCAGAAAACAATACCTGTTTTGTAAAGGTTGAATTAAAATCCAATGATTCTAAGGTAAGTGTATCTGATGTTGTTCCGCAGTATTATGAAATGGGCCAGAATATTGTGTGCGGTTCTTGGGCGGACGAGGCAAAGATAGAACAACGTATTTTAGATGCAAAAAAGTCTGCACGTACATGGGCAACCGTGGGTGGTGCCGTTGGTGGCGCAGCTATTGGCGTTGGGGCAATGGAATTGTTTGGCAATAAATTGATTGGTGGTGCGGTTCAGGGCCAGAAAGCGTTGGATGATGATGAATTGCTGAAATCTCAGTTGGCGGTTCTGAAAAAGGATAGCCCCAGCGACTATAATAAATTTATGAAAGAATTAAAGGCAATTAAAACCGCATGTGAAAATTGGAAATTTGATGCGGAACAAAAACCAGAAGAATGCGCCGAATATGAAACCGTTTGGCATATTGCAGAAAAATAAAAAATCCCCCATTTGGGGGATTTTTATAGGGCGTAAGCATCTTGCTTCGTGAAACGTTTCGTGGGACAAGTAGAGTTGTTTTACAATTGATAAATTGCGCTTTATTAAATGTGTGGATTTTCATATTATATATGTATGACGGATTTATTTTACAAATTATTGATTATTCGTACACCGGGAATTGGGGCCGCACGATATAACGATTTGGTGGCGCGATTCGGTTCGGTGCGGGATGCGGCCAATGGTCTGGGGGCGGATGATGCGTTGCGCGATAAGGTGTTGCGTGAAATGGACCGGGCCGCTGAATTAAATATACAATATATAACTGATGATGATGCGCGGTATCCCGTGGCGTTGAAACGGGTAAAAAATCATCCGCCTGTTTTGACGGTGCGGGGTAATGTGGCAACTTTGGCACGTGGTGCGGTTGCGATGGTTGGAACGCGTCATGCAACGGCCACGGGAATGAATTTTATGTCGGATTTGGCAAAATCCTTTGCAGACCATGATATAGCGGTGGTATCCGGGATGGCGATGGGAACGGATGCGGCGGCGCATCGTGGTGCGTTGCGTGCAACGGGAAATACAAATACAATTGCGGTTCTGGCGGGTGGGGTGGATTATATATGGCCGTTGGAAAACGAATCGCTGTATTGGGAAATAATAGAGCGGGGGTGTGTTATTAGTGAAATGCCCGTTGGCTTTAAGCCCGTGGCCAGTAATTTTATTATGCGTAATCGCATTGTGGCGGGGCTGGCGGACCCACTGATTCTGGGCGAGGCCGATAAAAAGTCGGGTTCTATGACGACCGCCCGATTCGCAAATGAAATGGGACGTACATTGTGGGCAGTCCCATCACATCCGGCAGACAGTCGTGGCGCGGGGCCAAATTCCCTGATTGCCGCGGGGTTGGCAAAACTTTGTCAGGGGATTGATGATTTCTTTGCAACGGATGGTAAAAAATCACATGCGAGAAAAATATCGGAAAAAAGTCAATCGGAATTAAATCTGATTGATGCATTGGGAACAATTCCGGTGTCCGAATCTGTATTGACACAGGTTGTCAAAAAATCTGTTTCAGAAATTAAAAGTGAATTAGTCGTCCTGGAATTGCGGGGGTTAGTACGAAAAGTTGACGGCGGATATGTTCGTGTATGATTTTAATCCTGTATATACAGTGTATATACAAGGCGCGGAAAACGGGCAAAAAAACGAATCGTTGTCAAAAAATAAATGTTCAAAAATTGTTTAAGATTTGGTTGAAAAGGTAAAATAATATTCTAACTTATTGGACGTATCCAAAACGATAAAATACAAACAAACTGGTGGAACTTTTAGTGGTAAGGATAAAAGGGATACCGAAACGAATTTAAAAGCGAGAGAGTTAAAAGTAGGGCAATAAAAATCTGATTTGTTCTGAAAGGAAGGAATAAATTGGCGTTTTATGCGGGTGGTTTTTACAACCTGTGGCACAAGACTCTTTTGGGAAGGAAAGGAGAAACGGAATGCAGACAGCGGCACAAATTCAAATGACAAACTTGGAAACTATCAAGGGGGCCATTGCCGCAAAAATGGATACTGTATCTTTTAATTCCTGGATTGCACCACTGAATTTTGAAGTTGTTGGAAATACCCTGGTTTTGGGGGCGCATAATCAAATGGCAGCGGATTTTATTCGTGCGGTTCATTTTAATGTTTTGGCATCGGTGGCGACTGAATGTGGTTTGGAATTAAATATCGTTGTGCGTACCGCTAAGGCACGTGCCACAGTTGCGGCAACCGTTGCAAATGATAACAATACACAAACTTATACCCCGGCAACCACCGCGACAACAAACGCGGCGGTTGCATTTGACTGTTTTGTTTCATGTGAAGAAAATAATTTTGTCGTATCGGCGTGTAAAAAATTAGCAGCGGGCGCGGTTCACTTTTCCCCGCTGTTTATTTATGGTGCGTCGGGTTGTGGAAAATCTTTGTTGGCAGATTGCATCAATAACGCTGCCGCGGGACATGTTGTTAAAATGAGTGGCGCACAGTTCGTTTCCGAATTTACACGCAGTCTGCATGAACATAATGTTTTTGCATTCAAAGATTTCTGTCGTAATTGTGATATTTTTATCTTGGATGATGTTCAGGCTTTGTCTGGTAAAAAAGCATCCACAGATGAATTTGTACAATTGATTATTGATTTGCGTACGGCGGGTAAAAATATTGTTTTGACCGCTAATGCAGCCCCCAGCAGCCTGACTGGTTTTGACCGTCACGTTCAGGGGTTGTTGGCGTCTGGCCTGGTTGCAGATGTTGCCACACCAAATGTGCATGTAAAATCTGTCATGTTGCGTCGGGCGGGTGTTGCATCCAATGTTGCGGAATCTTTGGCGGTTCGCATTGCAAATGATGGTCATTTGATTGCAGGTGTTGCCAATAAAATCAAGGCTTATTCAGAATTGATGGGGACTGCGGTTGATATGGATGTGGCGTCTCGTTTATTGGCGGATACTTTGCAGACGGTCAAGACACCAATGGCGATGGTAAAAAATATGTGTGAAAAATTGGGGGTTTCGTATGACGCAGTATGTGGCAATGGTCGCAGCCGTAATTTGGTTTTGGCGCGTCAGACAATGATGGCGGTTTTGAAAAGTGCAACCGGTTTGTCTTTGAGTGAAATTGGAAACTTTGTCGGTGGTCGTGACCATGCAACGGTTCTGTATGCGATTAAACAGATTGAAAAATTGAAAGCATCTGATTTGGTCTTGTCTGCCCAGATTCAACAGTTGATTGCAGAATGCAAATAAAAAATCCCCAAAAGGGGATGTTTTATTTTTGTAATTGTTTTTTTGCAATGAATTCATTTATCAATCGTTCACGCAGGGCGATTTGTTTTTTCAAATCTTGGCGGGATGCGTGATTCAAGTGCTGCATATAGTCCGCTTCATAACCGTCAAATATATGCATCATTTCTGGGTATACCTGAACAACGGGTTTGCCGGTTTCTTTGTCCAGATATTCAATAATTGTTGTGGATATTTTATCGCCCATTACCTCGGCCAGGACCGAATGTTTTTTCGCCATATCGGACGCACATGGGTTTGGAAACTGTCTGGATTGAATGAATCCTGTTTTTGGCAATTCTTGACCATTTATACAGATAATTGGCAATGGGGTGCTTTGACACATATCAAACAGGTCCAATTGCGCCATTACATTGAATGTTACGATGTATGTATTTTTCTTTTTCTGAGAAATATGGTCATCGGGGATTACAGCGGTGCTGGTTGCTGGTGTTGTAATGGGGGCGGTTGCTTTTTTCTTGAAACGGTTAAATATGTTCATTTTAGATTCCTTTGTATTTATTTATGCAAATAATATAGCACAAAAAAACAAATTGTCAATATGTGTTGTGCTGTTTTGTTTTTATTCTGCGCAACAAGTCGCGACGGGATGCGTGGTTTAATCGTTTTAATGTTTTGGCATAATCGGTGCTATGGTGTAATATTTGCATATCAGGCAGCAGGGTAAGCACTGGTTTTAATGTGTACTTGTCCAAATATTCTGTTATCTGATAGGTGGTGTTATGGGGTAAAGTGGTGGCGATTTTATGGGCCGTATCCCCGGGTAAGTTTAATGACATAAATGGGTTTGTAATCCGTGTACCATTGACGGATACTATCGGCATTGGAACAGTTTTGATTTTTTCTAAAATTTTGAATTTATGAAAAAATGCAGGCTTGACCGTATAGGTGTTTTTACGTTTAGAGCCTTTTTGTGGTGTGGTGCGTGCTAGTATCTCGGTCAGTTCCCTGCGCGAAAGGGTGCACCCTAATGAATACAGGCTTAAAATCAATATTGTCCACAGCATTTATTACACAAACAGGTCTTTGACAAATTGAGCATGTTCGGTAATGAATTTGAAACGGAATTCTGGTTTTTTACCCATAAGCTCAGAAACAATGGTACGCGTTTTTTCCGTGTCTTCGGCCCCTTCGTCGGTGCGTGGTGGTAATTCAACCCGAATAAGTCTGCGTGTTTTTGGTGACATTGTTGTTTCTTTTAATTGGTTGGGCATCATTTCGCCCAGCCCCTTGAATCGCGATATTTCAACTTTTTTGTTTTTATATTTTGTTGCTTTTAGATTTTCCAGTTCTTCATCTGTATCAACATAAATCGATTCTGTGCCACAGGTCAATTTATACAGTGGTGGACACGATAGATATAAATGTCCCCCGTAAATTAGCTGAGGCATAAATTGATAGAAAAAAGCCATCAGAAGTGATGCAATGTGACTGCCGTCAACGTCAGCATCGGTCATCACGATGATTTTTTCATAACGCAGTTTATCTTCGTTCCAGTCTTTGGCAGTCCCTGCGCCGATAATGTCAATCAGTTCGTTTAGTTCTTTGTTATTACCAAAACGTTCATCAGAATTAGATATAACATTTAGAACCTTGCCGCGCAGTGGCATAATTGCCTGGGTGGCACGATCGCGTGCCTGTTTCGCGGTACCGCCAGCTGATTCGCCCTCAACAATAAATAATTCTGTGCCTTCAATTCCGTGCTTGGAACAATCCGCCAGTTTTGCAGGCATCCGAACACGTTTTGTTGGGGTTTTACGGGCGATATCTTTGACCTGTTTTGTTTTAATTCGTGCATTGGCCAGATTTACAACAAAATCTAATAATGCATTTGCTGTTTTTGGGTCGGATGCCAAAAACATTTCCCAGGGGTCGCGCAATGCGTTTTCGGTAAAACGTGCAATTTCAGGGTTGGATAATTTTTCCTTGGTTTGCCCCAGGAATTGTGGTGTTTTATAAAATACGGATACGATTGCAGCAACAGAATCGAATACATCTTCTCCGATAATAGTGGCGGCAGATTTATTATTTACTTTTTCCCCGTATGCTTTGATTCCTTTTGTAATGGCAGACTTGAAACCAGTTTCGTGTGTGCCACCGTCAATTGTCGCAATGGTATTACAATAAGACGAGAAAAATCCGTCGTCAGATGCTGCGCCGTTTTCGTCAGTTAAAAAAGTTAGAGCCCATTCCACCCGGCCTGTATCATCTGGAAAATCAACGCTGCCACTGAAAATACGGGGCAGAATTCGTGGTTTATTGTCGGTTTTTTCTGCCAGGAAATCTGCTACGCCGTTTGGGTAAAAGAATGTTGTATTGGCGGGGATGTTCATATCCTCGGTCAATAAATTTGGGTTGCAATGCCAATCTATTTTTACGCCGCGGGACAGAAAAGCCTTGGCCCGGGCCATACGATAAATTTTTATGGGTTTGAATGTTGCGTTTACGCCAAAAATTTCATCGTCAATAGTAAAGCGAATTTTTGTGCCGTGTGCCTTGGTTGCATCACCGCGTTGAATGGGACTGGTGGTTTTCCCGCGCGAGAAAGTCTGACGCCAAACATATCCGTCGCGTGAAATATCAACAATCATCTCTGAAGATAATGCGTTTACTACGGCCGAACCTACACCGTGCAGACCACCACTGGTTTTGTACACATTGTTATTGAATTTACCGCCCGAATGCAGGGTTGTTAAAATTACCTCTAGTGCGGATTTGCCGGGATATTTTGGGTGCTCGTCCACTGGGATTCCGCGACCGTCATCGGTTATTTCAATTGTTTTAGAATCAATCAGATTTACTGTAATTTTTTTTGCAAAACCAGCCACGGCTTCGTCAATGGAATTGTCCATAATTTCAATCGGCAGGTGATGCCAAGCTTTTTCATCGGTGCCACCAATGTACATTCCTGGACGTAAACGGACCGGTTCCAGTCCTTCTAGGACCTGGATATCTGATGCATCGTAAGTGTGTGTGGTTTTATCTGTCATAATACCTTTATTATTAGAATATTTTTAATTTTTGTGCAAGCGCAAAGAATTTATGCCCAATGTCTTTTAATGGGGTTGAATTTTGGTATAATAAGTCTATATATTTGATAACGATAAATTATATGGACATATAAAATGAACAAGAATCCTTATGAAGTTTTGGGCGTTGCCCGTGATGCGTCGGAAAGCGACATTAAAAAGGCATATCATAAACTGGTGATGAAATATCATCCCGACAGAAATCCAGATAACAAGGACGCAGAAGAAAAGTTTAAGGAAGTCAATAATGCTTTTGATATCCTAAAAGATCCACAAAAACGTGCCGCATATGACCGTTTTGGTGATGCTGCGTTTGCCGGCGGTAATGGTGCTGGTGCGGGATTTGGTGGTGGTAATCCGTTTGGTAATGGTGCGTTCCATTTTAATATGGGTGGTGGTGCCGGGATGGAGGATATCCTGCGCGAAGCCATGCGTGGTTTTGGATTTGGTGACTTTGGTGGCGGCCGCGCTGCGCCACAACGTGGTGGACGTGATTTGTTGGATGAAGTGGTAATTGATTTAAAGGATGCATATTTCGGTAAAACGCATACGGTTAAATTTTCCAGCAATGTGGAATGTGAAAAATGTCATGGTAATGGTACATTTGATGGCAAAGCTGCACCCGTATGTCCACGGTGTGGTGGCAGTGGCTTTGTGCAAACGCGTCAGGGATTTTTTGCGATGGAATCCCCGTGTCCGGATTGTAATGGATTGGGACATAAAATAGAAAAAAAATGCACTGAATGCGATGGACGCGGCACAGTACACAAGCACAGAACATTAGATGTTAAAATCCCCGCTGGTATTGATGATGGTGCGCGTTTGCGCCTGGCGGGTCAGGGCGAGGCTGGTTCAAACGGTGGTCCGGCTGGGGATTTTTATCTAGATATTCATATTCGTCCAGACAAGCGTTTTGAACGTGCGGGGGATAACCTGGTGATGCGCGTGGATGTGCCGTTTACGACATTGGCTTTGGGGGGTGAAATAGATGTTGAAACAATTGATGATAAAAAGTTATCTGTAAAAGTTCCGGCTGGTACCCAGGTTGGTGAAAAATTGCGTGTGCGTGGGCACGGTATGCCAACGCGTCGCGGGGGATTTGGTGATTTGTATATAGATGTTGCGATAAAAATTCCAACAAAACTAACTGAAAAACAAAAAAAGTTATTAAATGACTTTGCTGGAACGAAATCCGAGAAAAAGGGTTGGTTCTAAAAAATGCGCCATTGGCGCATTTTTTTCAATATTCATTGTACAAAGTGTATGGTTTAATTGTGGAACATAAAAAAATCCCGCGATGCGGGATTTTTTGTCTTCCATCATCTGTTATTGGATACCGACGCGGAACTCGTCTCCCCAATCGGCAACAACTTGGCCACCAATGGTACATTGAATATCTTCAAAACCACTTTTTACTTGATTCTTTTTTACTACATTACTGGTTATTAAACCACC
>JAFTPS010000013.1 GCA_017463185.1 Alphaproteobacteria bacterium | reverse complement strand
TCGGCATAAAAAATTCCCAGCAAACCCAGACTGAGTACGCCATACGGCGGTTTTTTTATTGTGAAAAAAATGGGTGGTGTAAGTGGTGAGTAAAATAATAATGATTATATGATTCTCAATTTTATGTTTATAACATTCACCGCTATTCACCATTCACTAAAAAAAATCCCCCATTCGGGGGATTTTTTTAGAAGTCGTATCTGAAACGCAACATTCCGGTCTGCGATGTGTAATCTTTGTGCAAATCCAAATCATAGTTCAGCGACACTTCCAGACCTTTATATTCCGCGGTCAGGCCAATTCCAAACTCGCCACCAATCCGTGACAGGCGGTCGGATGCAACCGTGTATGGATTTGTTCCCGGAATCACAATCGTCGCAAACGCATCATCGGAAACAAAATCATATGTTGCCGCCGCACGCAGTTCTGGACGCCACTGGATAGCGGTATCGGAATCAATTGCAAACGCATATTTCAAACCTGCAACCCCGGACAAGAAGTCCATATCATCGGATTTAACCGTGCCAAATCCGTTGTTGTACGAATCCTGTGACGAATGCAGATAGCGCAACCCACCCTCAACCGCGATGCCGGTTGCAAAGTCGCGACCAACAATTGCCTGGGCACCAAACGAATCAACATTGTAATCCGCACTAAACGGTGTACCAAAGACCGATACATCCTCGGTATAATCCGCCATAGTATAGCTGACTGTGCCATTTATATACCACTGGTTTGGCTTATACTGGCCATACAAGAACAGCGTATTTGAGTCCACCTCTGTATCACGGTCACTTACATTGATATCGGAATGATTAAACGCGTACCCGACACCAATTGTATAAACATTGTCCACATTGGCATCAAATCCAACGGCAACCCCACGAGTATAGCCATTAAATTTATCGTCGTGCTTGGACTTGTTAAACAATCCCTGGGCCCAGGCACCATATCCAACATTTGCATCACCACCGTTGCGCCCAATCATACGCCCCGCCGCCAAATTCAGAATCCGGCTGTGATTGCTGGTTGTCACCGATTGAGATACCGGCGCAGACGACGGACGCAATTTTCCAGCCTCGTGTTCAATTGTGGCAACATCGCCCGCCGCCAACGACTTCTGGGCCACCAGTGACGCCGCATGAACACGACCGTCCGTATGATTTGCCATTGCAATCATAGTCGCCGCCGCATTATTAGACAGGCCCGTATCAGTCATGACATCTGCGACCGAACGCGTTTCCACGATAATATCACCACCGGACTGGGTCGCTGTGTACACATCCCCCAGGTCCAGTTTACCGGTATATCCATTACCGAACACACCCGCATAAGTCCCAGCGGCACCAACAGCCATTTTAACGGTACCATTACCAGAAACAGTCCCCAGGATTTTCGCATAGTTATCTGTATCCAACAACGACGCATTCAAAGTACCATCCAGCGCAATTGAAGCCTGTTCAACCGATGCCACACCGATATTCAGTGTTGCACCATCGGCAATGGTCAAAGCCCCATTCCCCAGGATTCCACCATCAATCGTCGTTGTACCGGATGCAATATTCAACGCGCCCGCGTTCCAGATATCATTGGCCACCCCATTCGCGGTATTTCCGGTAAATGTATTATTGCCACTGATATTTACGGTTCCCCCTGCACCATTGTAAATTGCACCACCAAGTTCCTTAGCGATATTATTTTCAAATGATACAGAATCCAACTTCATAGAAGCATAATTATTACCCCGGTCAGCATTACCCTCGTTATAAATCGCGCCACCATTTGTTGCCTGATTATTTTCAAATGTTGAATTCGCAATATACACATTATCAACCGCAGACTCACTATTATAGAAAGTGGAATAAATCGCGCCACCATTATTAGCAGCAATATTACCCACAAACTCAGAATTAGTTATATCCAGTTTAGCCTCAGTATTATTCCCCTTATCAACAGAACGCATGGCAATCGCACCACCAACACCAGCAGATTTATTTGCTGTAAATGTGCTATTATCCAAAACAACTTGTGCCTCTGCCCCCAGGAATAAAGCACCACCACCATCATTGAAATTAGTAAATTCCCCAGTGGTATAATTATTGGAAAAAACTAAATTTTTCAATGCTACATTTTTTCCAAATATTCCTAATGCCCCAATATCAGATGCCCAGTTCCCCGTAAAATTCACATCTGTAATATTTGTAGATGGCGCAGATTTAGAAATATAAACCGCCCCACCAGTTAATGCATGATTTTTAGAGAACTGCCCACCTTGAATATCAACTGAATCACCACCAGCAAAAATAGCACCACCATATCCATAATTCGTATCAGCATTTTCTGTTGCATAATTATCAACAAAATTAGTATTGGTTATTTTCAATACGCCATTTGAATAAATTGCACCGCCATCACCAGTGCCTTCAACAATTTTATTAGACTTAAATTCACTATTATCAATTGTCAAATTACTGGCATTATAAATCGCACCCCCCGAAGCAGATGCCGTATTATTTTCAAAATCGGAATCTACGATTTTCATAGATGCCAAATTACCGGCTCTGTCCGCTGTGCCTGCGGTATAAATCGCCCCGCCCTGCTGTGCGGAATTAGACTCAAAATCAGAATCTGCGATATAAACCGCATCTTTAGCATTTACGCTGTCATAGAAAGTGGAATAAATCGCCCCGCCATTTAATGTCGCAACATTGCCAACAAAGTCACTGTCCAAAATATCTAAATCGGCTGCGCTGTTATCGCCATCAGTTGGGCTGCGCATACCAATCGCACCACCATTATACTTAGATTCATTATTATTAAATTTGCTGTTTGCAATTACCGTTTGGGATTCAGAACCCAACGCAATCGCACCGCCCCCCATTGGGGTTGTATCGTTTTCAAAATCTGTTTGGGCCGTATTATTGCGGAATATACCACCATCTACTTTTAATGTATTAAAACTCGCAATTGCACCACCGTCAAAACGAACGGTATTATTTTCAAACACGGCACCCGAATTTATTGTCAAGAAAGAAGGGGCATTTATTGATGTAGAAAACACACCAGAATCAGCCAAATTATTAGAAAACACCGCCCCAGGCGCAACCGTCACATCGCCGCCTTTAATATACCATACCGACTGGTTTTTATCACTGGTTGATGCATCCAACCACGAATGATTACCAGACATTGTTTTAACCTCTGAAATCATTGTTTCTGACACAACGTGTAAATCGTCTGCCATCGCTGGCATAATTGCAAAAACTGGCAAAACACTGCAGACCTTTAACAAATCTGCCAAATATTTGGAATTGGACATAACTCCTCCTTTCTTTGAAGCATTATTATTCATAGCACATCAAATTTGATTATCAATAAAAATATATTCCCATTCTTATTGAAAATACAAAAAATATGCCGCCAAAGAAATTTGGCGGTCGGGTGGGTTAAGAAAATCACACAAAATAATGACCCCGCCAGCCTTTGGACAACGCCTGTTGTATAACTGACGGCCCCCCGACCACGCGGGGCACATTTAAGGCAATAAAAAACGCGCATCGCGCGCATTATTGCCGCGGATGCAATACGGCAACACACCGCATTGATTTTGTGTGGGATTTCTTACGTCCCCGAAACCAAATCCCTTTGGATTCATGATAAATACTAACTCAGTCCCCCAGAAAAATCAACAGGAAATATTTTAATTGCATTTTGGAAATAAAGGTTATATAATGCGCCCTGCCTGGGGCATAGTTTAATGGTAGAACTCCGGACTCTGACTCTATATATGCCACACAACAAAATTTCCCTGATTTCTGCGTGTTTTAGCCGATTTTTCTAACGTTTTAGGTCGTTTAACACTTGTGCATATCACTGCATACAGGCTGGTCCAGGTTGGTCCGTATATAGTTTCAGTTTTACATATTTTTTACACAGGAATTTTGGTCCGTTTGTTTGAAAAAAATTGTAGAGATTCGATATTTGCTTTTTGTATAAATTTTACACATTTTTTACATACTGTGCAATGGAAATTATTTTTTAGGTTTGCTGGATTTGACTGTTTCCCATAGGGCAAGTTTTTGTTTGCTGATTTCGTATCCACGGACAATATTTCCCAGAAAGTTTTCCAATTCCATCAGCAGTTCAGCATGGTGTTTCTTGCGCCGGAAGAATGTAAATTTCTCTATACGTGTTGGGCGCAGGAATCTGTCTGATGTGTTAATTTTGGCATATTCTGGGAACAGTGTGTTTATCCGTTCTATTTCTATCGTGTATCGTCTGATGCCCAGAAAGAAGTCGTATAGGTTGTCGGGTGGGAAAAAGTAAACCTTGGATGAGAATACTCTTTCAATTGCTTGTTGACCATGATCGTGAACAATTGCGGCCGACAGGATAATGTCATCACATATTGGCCCCTTGTCCAGGTACAGGTCTTTGATTGTTTGGGCAGGTATTCCCTTAAGGTGTGCTTTGATATTGTATTTTTTCAGTAGGTCCTTGGTGTCCCTTAGCATAAAAAGACGACCGTGAAAGCAACCACGATTTGGCAACAGATAGCGCATATCGTAATAGTCTTTCATTATTCGCAGAAAATTGTTTCTCTTTTTGTTGAAGATTGGCAGAACTTTTGCACAGACAACACGCAGTTTTTTATTCTTTTGCATCCGTGTGTATAGTTTTTTTATCGCTTTTTTGTCTATAATGATGTCTGCATCACAGAATAGCAGGTATCCATTAAACTTTCTGCAGGTTCCTATTTCCTGCTCTGCAATCAGTTTGCCAGGTTTGGATTTGATAATACTAAGGTTTAATTCCTTGCAAAGTTTGGTATTGTCTTTTGCTTGGATGACTTTTTTTGTGTTGTCTGTCGTTCCATTAAGGCACACAATTGTTTCAATCTTAATTTTGGGGTCTAGTTCCCTTGTCGCCTGATTTATTGCGTGCAAGGTGGCGATAATTGTAGATTCTTCATTTTTTACTGGAATACCGATAGTTATCGCTGGTATCATTATTTTGCCTGGAGTTTAAAGGATATACTATGATTATAGACGATATAATGGAATATGCAAGTCATTATGATTTGTTGATTTTTGATATAAATGGGGTTTTGGACAATAACCACAATGCAAAGGTGGGGGTCTTGTCTGCTGCTTTCCCTAAATTGTCTGATTTGGATGTTTCTAAAATAAATGTGGCGATGGAACGTGCGTATGAAAAAAGCAAGTCTAGTTCGACCGCATCGCATATTGCAGATGCTTTGCTAGACAATGGTATTTCAATTGAAACCGCAAAAGCTGAAGAATTGGCAGCTGCTTATTATGACCTTAATCGTGTAAATCCGGAAATTATTGAAATGCTGAACTCGTTGGCCCAAACGAAAAAGGTTTGTCTGTATACGTCGCTGTCTAAGGCAAAGGTGGATTACATAACCGGCAAGGGGACTCTGTCGGATGATATTTTGGTTTTCTCTCGTGATGTTCAGTTGGAGTCTAAACCATCAATTCGTAATCTTGAAGCGATACTTGAGCAAACTGGGGTGTTGGCTGATCGTGCAGTCTTGTTTGGGGATAATGTTGCAGTTGATATTATGCCAGCTAATTTGTTGGGGATTAAGGCCGTTTTGGTTACCAACTATGTAGATTCTTTCATTAGGTTGTGAATGAACCAGGATATTGAGGCAATGTTGCCCCTGACGTAATATGCCGGCACTTTGTCGGCTATTTTTTTGATGTCTGTCAGCCGTTGGTTCATGATGTCGTTTGTGTCCAGGCTGTTTCTTGTTTCGGTGAAATCGTTGAATAAGAAATTTAGACCACGGATATCTCGGCTGGATTCTTCGTATAGGTGCCAGAATAATTTTAGTGTGTCGTATTTGTGTGCGGTTATTTCTGGTTCGGTTGTGATAATGGGAAACAGAATAAGCGATATTTTTGCTGCTTTTTTGGTCGTCCGGTGGTGAATGCTGGCCTTATCAGTTTTAAGGTTGTCCTTGGATATAGGACACCCGGCAACAATTGTATGTTTTTTGCCATCTATGATAAATTTCTCATCGGCCAGAAATTGGTATTTGGGTGAGTTTTGCAGGGCAATGGCAAGAGTTGTTTTGCCGAGTCCGGACATCCCGCCAATTAGCAAGATGCCTTTTGTGCCATATCCTATTGCTGCACCGTGTATTTGATATAGTCTGCTTTCTTGTCTTTTTTGTTCCAGTAGCGTTCCAATAATCACAATTGTTGATCTGATATCTTGTTCTGAGCCGGTAATAGTGATTGTATTATCTATCCATTTGAATTTTTTACCAGTGGCAATAATCAGTTCTTGTTTGCTTTTTGTTTCAGTAATGCTTACTGCCGGTATGTATTCTGCCCAGAAATAGTAATCGTGCCATTGTTCAAATAGCTCGTTTGGTAACTCACAGATGATTGATTGTTTAAGAGATTGGACTTTTATTTGCATGATATTTCTTTGTAAAAAGCCAACAGTTTGTTTGTCTGGTTCTCGATGTTCCATTGGCTGGTTGCATCGTTTTGTGCCTTTTTTGCCAATTTTTTTCTTAATTCCTCGTTGGTTATCAGTAATGATATTGCTTGTGCCAATGAACTTGGGTCAGATGGTGGGACCAGTAAGGTGTTATCCATATGTTTGGCAAAGTCCACCATACCAGCGCAATCAGCTGTAATTATTGCACAGCCGCAAATTGCTGCCTCAAGCATTGTTGTCAGAACTCCCTCTTTGGCACTAGATGGGCAAGCAAAAATCTTTGCTCTGTTGTAAATCTCTACTAGTTTCTCTGTTTCTAAATTTTTTAGATGCGTTACGTGATCGTGCTTTGCCAGTTCTTCTTCCAGAGGTCCGGCCCCAACAACAACCAGTTTTAGGTTCAGTTGTTTCGTGGCTTGTAATAGTTCTAGAATTCCTTTGTGGGGGTACAGTCGTCCGACAAATAATACGTCAATATCTCTGTTTTGGTTGGTGTTCTTAAATATGCTTGTGTCTATGCCGTTGTGGATAACTGATATCTCTTTTCGGATAGACTTTATGTTTTGTTGCCATCCATCTTTTACACTTTCAGAAACTGCCAGTAATCCAGATGCGTTGTATAGTGCAAGTTCCATAAGATGGTCAAATTTTGTTGGTGTTCCATGCAGATGGATTACCGTTTTGTATCTGCTGGGGACATATAATGCATCAGTTTTGTTGTGTATTACGACTAAATCGTATTGCTCGGTGTTGTCTTTATAAAAGTGTTCCGCTGCATATCGGCCAAATTGTAATGATTCCAGGTCGATATCTATCCAGGTGTCGCCGGTCTTGTGAATCTGTTCAAGTGGCAGTTCAATAAGCTTTATCCCTGGGTTGTTTTCTAGGAATTCATCAAATATCTTGGAATGGAGGCCAGTGTCTGCTGTTAGGATTGTTACATTATGGCCTTGTCTTAGGATTTCTGAACACTGATTCAGGGCAACTACCTCGGCACCGCCGATGTAATGCCCTAAACGATAATAGTGAATCAGTATGTTCATGCTTATGCTATCTTTCTTATTGCTGGCATAACGTGTTTTTCGAAATATTCACGTTGGTCTGGGAATCCAATTACTTTTTCATCAACCAGTGCCTCGGAATCCAACCATACAACCTTTACATTGTCTTCACGGACTTCGCAGAATTCTAGAACTGTATCGCTTGGGACTTTTGCTACGAAGAAAATGTGGGCTTCATTGTATGCACCACGCTTTTCTACTCTGTGTTCCGCTACTTTGAATCTGTATGGTTCTGCCATTTGTTCTGCTAATTCAACCATGAATTCGGATGATTTGCCCAATTCTTCATTTAATTCACGTCTTAATGCTGCCTCTGCAGTTGTTTCCCCATCATCAAAACGACCGCCGATTGTTCCATATGCGCCTGGTGCGTATTCCAAAATAGCAATTTGTTTTTTGCCGTCCTGAATGCGAACAGGGATGATGTATGCTGCATAGCTTACTTCTTTAATCATTTTTTCTCCTTGTGTTGTATAGTATTTCCATATCTGTTATTGCCTTTTTAGACTTTAGCACAGACTCAAAGGAATATAAAGCCTTTTCATATTCTTCATTGTCATCTGGTGCATGTATTAGATTGCCTGGGGCATATTTATCCCATGGCGAGCAATACTTGTTTCTAATGTGTCTTTTGATTGTTGGTCCCTTTGCCAGCGCATCATATCCCTCAACAACGACCAGTAGATGTTCTAGGCCCTGGCGGTCTTTTCCCAGTTGGTAGTCTAGGGTCATATCTTTCCAATCTGTGGTCATTTCGCTTTTGAAATTTGGGTCCAGGACAGGTTGGTATCCTATTAACATATCATAAGTCATTACAAACTTGGCAGTTGCCAATACCGATAGGTCGTTGGCTTTGAGTTGTTTGTAGAATTCTATTTTAGCGAGCAAGGTCCTAAGGCTCAACTGTAGAGCATCAGGTTTTAATAAAAAAAGTGTCTTTTCTGACATTTGCGTTTCTTTTTAGAATAGCAACAATTTTTTATTTGTCAATTTTTTGTATAAATAATTGCAAGTGGGAATTTTTCTTATTAAAATTGTATTGCTAGCTAGGGGCAAAATAATGAAGGTTGCGATTTTTTGTGATTATTTACATTCGTTTGGTGGCACTGAATACTATAATGCCACTTTGGCGATGGAGTTGAAAAAGCGTGGCATTGATGTTCGGGTGTTTATTTGTGAAAAAACTCAGAACTCTTACTGGATTGATAGGTTGGCTGATTGTGGAATAAAGACATATGAACCGGCACGAAATCGCATAGACAGGGACGATCGTAGTGTAGATTATGAATTTGTAGATTCTTTTATTGATGAGTTTGTTTCGTGGTCGCCAGATGTTATACATGCCAGTCCTGCAGCCAATTTACTAAAAGCTTTCTTGGCTCATAAAAAAGCACCAAAGGTTCCAATTGTTGCTACTGAGCATACCACACCATGTGCTGATTCTGCATTTTGGTATACGGATGATTTCAAGAAACTGCTATCTAATGTAAGTTATTTTGTTGCTACGTGCAAGACATCTGCTAAGGGTATAAAGGACTTTCATGGTTATTCTGGGCCTGTCAAAATTGTTCCGCATTTTATTCAACCTCCTGTTTATAAGAAAGCGACCAGAATACCCTATTCAGTTGGTTGTATAGCAAGAATGTCGCCTGAAAAGGGAATTGGTGTTTTGCTTGTTGCATGGAAGATGGTTGTTGCAACGATTCCGGCAGCAAAGTTGTATTTGTATGGTGATGGTCGTGTAAAGTCCTATTTTGAACGTTTGGCATCTGCTTTGGGCTTGCAACATAGTGTTATTTTTGCTGGAACATATGATCCTCGGGATGGTGCTGGTTCCATTGCGGGCAGACATGATATTTTTGTGCAGCCGTCATTGTTTGAGAGTATTCCGACCGCTCTTATTGAGCTTGGTATGATTGGAAAGCCTATTGTGGCCACAAACGTTGGCGGTATAAGAGAGTTGGTACGTCGAGACACGGGTATCTTGGTTCAGAGTGGTTCGACTGATAAACTTGCCAGGGCCATAGTGAAGCTATTGTCATCTAAGGAGTTGCAGAAAGCTTTTGCGGCCAATATTCAGAAATCTGTTGGTAATAGATATGATCTGGATAAAGCGGTTAATACAATCATTGGTGTGTATAGGTCTGTTATATGAAAAGCGTAATTTATGCATCAGACGGTTATAGAAAATTTTTCAACAGGTCTGTTGAAAAAGTTCATTTTTTGGATGAATTAAATGTTCATAGTTTGTCTGATTGCACCATTGTAATTGATCCGGACCATAAGTTTGGTGTTTTTGATTCTGCCGGTATGTTTGTTCCCAGCTCTGGGCAAAAGCGGAATAAGGTTATTCAAACGCCTCCTGTCTTTATGACTGCTAATGATTATTTGGATGTTGAGGCGGTGTATTTAGGAACTCTGGAGGATCATTTTGGACATTTCCTGTTAGAGCACACAACCAGGTTATATGCTTTACTAAGGCAACGTTATCAGGGAAAGAAATATATTCTTGTCAACAATCGTAATTTACCTGGTGTATCTGACTTTGTCTATCAGTTGTTTGCGTTGTTGGGGATTGATCGGAATGATGTTATTGTTGTGTCATCATCGGTTGGCATTCGCAAATTGTATGTCCCAGAGGTGGCATTTGAGATACCAAATACTTCGTCCAAGTCATTTGGAAAGATATTTGATGTTGCTGCCAGCGCAATCACATCTGATATTAGGCATGACAAGGTATATGTTTCTAGGTTAAAATTAGGAGACAGGGCCACATATGGCGAAGAACAGATTCAGCAAATATTTGCCTCTAATGGTTTTGCTGTTATTTATCCGGAGTGCTTGTCCTTTGACGAACAGGTTGCGTATATGCGACATTGTAAGTGTTTGGCTGGTATAGCTGGTTCTGCGTTGCATTTGTCTTTGTTTATGCCGTCTGGTGGTACGGTTGTTCAGATAAAAAGGAACAAACCATATCGGGATAACAGCGATACTCAATATCTATTGTGTGCAACAAAGGCCTGCGATTTTATTCTGGTTGATTGTTCGTTGGAGAAGCTGCCAACTCATCATTGGTCGGAATTTCCGCAAATCGTTGGGCCAACCAAATACTTGAGGCAATTTTATGCTGATAGTGGTTTTGCTATTTCTGAGGTAGATATGATTCCTGATCCCTATTATAAAAAAGCATATTGTGCTGCTTTTCGTTCTAGGGGCGGATTTGTTAGATATCAACTTAAGCGGATGCTGGTTTATTCTTTACCTAGACTGATTCCTTTCTCAAATACGAGTGTCGTTGTTAGGAGGTGGCTCAATAAGCATATTTGAGAAACTACGAGAACTGGCCGATAAAACACCAACAAAATTTATTGCCAATGTTGCGACCGATGGACTTGCACCCAGATTGCGCCATGATATTGCGGCAATGTCAAAAAAAGAATATCAGGCATTTGTGGAATGGCATTTTGCGACTTGTGAACGTCTGGACCAACAGGGATTTAGTTCGCATTTGCTGTATATCTGCAAAAAGACAGGTAAATAAATCTTTATGAATTGAATAATACCGCCCGGTGGGGCGGTGTTTTATTCGTATTGGTTGTCGGGGGTGATGGTATCCTTTGTTTGTTTCTTGGATTCTGCCATCTGGGTCATTGCCTTGACAACTTTAGTTCCGGCATGGAACTTTTCTGGTGTGACTTCGGTACGTCTTTTTAAGCCCGACAGTTGCGCAAATTCATCTAATGCATCTCGGTGCAGACATAGAGTGGTCTTAGAACCAGATTGTACTTTTTCTATTTTACCTGGCATTTTTTTAGCTAGTGCGACTAGTTTTTCTGCTATTGCCGGTTGCGTGCATACAAAATATTGTGTCAATTCTTTTGCAGTCAGCCATTCGCTTGTTTTCTGCGGAACTCTCTTTTCTAATTCCGACAGCCGTGCAAATTCATCCAGCGCATCGATATGCAGGCATAGGGGCGTGTGGGATCCGTTTTGTTTTTTTTGTATTTTGTCTGGCATCATTGTTTTTAGTTCATCAAGTTTTTTTAATATTTTATCTCTGCCACCTATAAAGTATTTGGCTAGCTCTGTTGCATTTAACCAGTCATTGGTCTTTGCTTGTAGTTTTATTTGTCTTTCTAGTTTTGATAATTGAGCAAATTTGTCCAGAGCACTAATATGCAGACAAAGAACTCGCCGAGAGCCGGACTGCATAATTTGAATTTCATTTGTCATTTTAGCGGCCAGTTCTCGTAGTTTTCCTAAAATCTTACCTGCGCCACCAATAAAATGGTTGGTCAATTCATCAGCAGTTAACCATTCGGTTGTCTTTTTAGAAATAGTGGTTCTTTTTTCCAATCCGGAAAGCTGTATAAACTTATCTAACCCACTAATGTGTAGACATAAAGGAGACTGGCCGTTGGAGATTTCTCTTTGTTGGATTTTGTCAGGCATCATATTTGCAAATTCTTTGAGTTTTTCTAGAATTTTATCGGCTTTTGCTCTGATGTGCATGTGTAATTCGTTTGCTGTCAGCCAATCGTTTGTTTTGGCTGGGAATTTCCCTTTTCTTTCTAATTCCGAATATTTTGCCAGGTCATCGATTGCACCGATGTGTACACATAGTGGTGTCAGAGAACCAGATTGTCTTTTCTGAATCTTGTCTGGCATCTTTTCAGCTAATTCATTCATTTTTTGCAAAACGGTCATTTGTTGTGCTTTAAAATATTGGCTTGCCTCTTTTGAGTTTAACCAGTCTTTGGTCTTTGGTTGGATTTCCGTTCTTCTTTCAAGGCCTGATAAAAGTCTAAATTCTTCAATTCCGCTAATATGTAGACATAGTGGAGTTGCACCTCCGGATTTTCTTTGTTGAATTTTGTCTGGCATTTTTTCTGCTAGTTCTCGCAGTTTTGCTAATATTTTTTCTGATTGACCTACGAAATATTTTCGAAGTTCGTCTGCGGTCAACCAGTCTTTCGACTTTGGCTGTATACTGCCAACCCTTTTTAAGCCTGACAGTTGACTAAATTCTTCAATTGCACTGATATGCAGACACAGAGGGGTGTTGCTGCCAGATTGTCTTGTTTCAATCTTGCCTGGCATCTCTTTGGTCAAAGCGATTAGTTTTTGTAAAATTTTATTCTTGCCACCCAAAATATATTTCATAAGTTCTGTAGCAGTCAGCCATTCATCGGTTTTTTCTGGTATTTCTTCTTCCTTGGCGCGTTCTGTATCGACACGATTTAGGTCCAGCAGTGTTTCCGTTGATGTGATGATTTCATATGGTTTTACGGTTTCGTGGTTGCCACGGGTGTGTGGACGGTGTTTGCCATGTGTGATGACATCCTTGAAATTTTCTGGGAATAATACCATTCCGCCGGCGATGTCCTTGAACAAAACTTGTTTTGCGTGTCGTGCGGTTTGAAGTGCAGTGTCGCTGGTTTCACTGTCGTGCTTTCTGAAAATTGTATCGATTACAAATGCGATTTTATGCGGATCAGATTCATTCAGACGAATTGCACGCCCGGCAGCTTGTTCGGCACGAACGGCGGAACGTGTTGGATAGTTTATGCACAGGCTGACCGTGGGGTCGTCAAAGCCCTCGGTCATGGTGTTAACCTGACATGCAACCTGGTATTCGCCGGCAATGAATTTTGCTTTTTCAATCTCGAAATCTTTCATGTCTGATGAAAATGCGCGTGCGATGATGCGGCCGGCTCGTTGGTTAATTGCATCGGCCTGGCGTTTTGCCATTTCAATGTTGGGACAGTTTATCATTGCCTTGCAATCAATAAATCGGCGGCCGGTGTCTTCGTCAACGCCATTGATGTATATGTCTGCAATTTCACTGGTCAATGTGTCTGTGTCAATTTGACCGGTTATACTGTTATAGTCATATTCGCCGGTGTTAGTTGCAGGTGCGTTTTCCAGGTCGTATACAATGCTGGAACAATACAGGGTGTTTTTGACCGGCGATAACATTCCGCTGCGTACGCCATCGGCGATTGTCATTGCAAATATTTCTGTTCCCATAACATTGCCAACTGATTTATCGGTATCGTATGATGGGGTGGCGGTAAATCCAATTGTTGGCACAGATTTTATTAAATCGATCATGTTTTGGGATATCTTGTCGCCGGTGGCATGGTGGGCCTCGTCCGCAAAGATTAGGCCGATATTTTCAATCCCAATGGTTTCTACCAGTTTATCCAATGAACGGTATGTTGAAATAACGATGTCTGCATCGGTGTCCTTGGTGCGGCCACTAAATTCCGATGCACTAAATCCGGCAAAGCTGTCCAGTTTGTCGCTGGTTTGGTTAATCAAATTTAAACGTGGCACCAATATAACCAGTTTCTTTGTGTCACCATTGGCGCGTGCCTGGGGCAGATACGCCTGGGCCATGTATGAAAACATTACGGTTTTACCAAACCCAGTGGGCAGTTTGTAATAACTGGCCGCAATTTGGGTGTCAGACAGCTTGGTCAATGCACCCAGCGCAAAGTACTGTTCGCCACGCAGGCGCGGTGCGCCATTGGCGATATGTTTGTCTTCATCGGCCAGGAATTGTTCCAACCCATTGCGTAGATATTGAACCTGTTTATGTGCATCTGCTTTCATAATTTGTCCTGTATTTTAATTTTGTCCCAGTAATTATAGCATATTTTGTGGAAATTTCATAATTAAATTATTGACAAAGAGTGTTTTGTTGTCAATAATTTTACTATGGCAACGATAGAAAAAATCTTGAATTTTTTTAAACCAAAGACGACAAATCAGTCGTCTGTTCTTGATGCGCCACAAAACAAACCCGAAAAACAGGTTAAAATTATATATGTGAATAGGACGATAAATAGTTTAAATATCGATGCGTATCGTTCTGGAAGGCAGCCAATGATTGGTGGGGACACTTGTTATGGCAGCAATGATGTTATAGTTTACCGTTATGAAATCGCACCGGATTTAATTCTGGGGCCAGATGATGTTATTCGGGAAACTGCAGAATTATTGAGGATGGAAGAGCCAAAGACGATTGCACATGAAACAAAACATCTGGAAAATGCTAAATATGGCAACCCTTTGTTTACCATGAAAAACTATTATGAAATATCGGGACTGTATGCTCTTGATGAAGTTTCTGCATATGCAACCGCATATCTTGGTACAGGCGTTCCAACATTTGATGAGGTTTGTATGGCGGTTTCGTACGGCATTGACGATTTGTTGAGCAGAAAAAATTGGTACCTTGCCCAACACATGCAACAGATTCAACGCCGTATCGTGCTTGCTTGTGCCGGTCAGAATGACGATACAATAAAACAACATTTGTTAGGCAGTTTGCAACCCCAGTATTCCAAGAATTTTAATTCAGTTGGGGGTGCATATTTAACTTTTAATGGTCGTGGATTGTACAACTCTGGCTGTGATGTACCTGAAAAGTTAAGAGAAAAATTGAAATTGTTGCGTTATGAATATGAAAATGCAACGCGACAGACACTGCAAATTATGATGAAGCAAATGCTAGAAAACCGAAAGTAAAATTACCCCCGATTGGGGGCTTTTTATTTGGGAATATGGGATTTTTATGATAAAATTGTTGGGATAATCAAAGGAAAAAGCAGATGGAAAAATTTTATGAAATATTTAATCACGATATAAAAACAGAACGCTTGGAATTGCGTGTATTAAAGCCAACTATTGCGAACGCACAGATGTTGTGGGATGTGTTGAAAAATGAAAATCCAGCCGATTATCAGTATATGCGGTATTCAGCATCATACAAAAATCATTTGCCAGAATCTGTTGATGAACTGTTAAAATTGATGCAGCGAGAGGCAGGTTATAAAGACGGCGTTGTCTGGTATATCTTTCATAATGGCAAATTCGTTGGATATCAGCGGTTTCACTACATAGACCATTGTGATACGATACAGTGTTCCAGTGTATGGTTTATTAAATCTGCTCGCGGCCAAGGCTTTAATCAGGAAGTGCATAAGCTGATTGATAAATTGGGTTTTGAAGAACTGGGGGTAAATCGTATCTGTCGTCAGGCGATGGAGGGCAATGTTTGTTCGGTAAATTCGATTAAAAAGGCTGGCTATCAACTGGATGGTGTTGAACGTGCTGCGAATAAAATGCCAGATGGCACATATATGAATCATCTGTTGTTTTCGAAACTAAAATCGGAATATAAGGCTAAGTAATGCAATTTAATAGTTCTGAAATCTTGTCCGCAATTTCACAAAAACCGATTGGTTCGGGGACCGAGGCCACCACATACGATGCAGGTTCTTATGTTGTGCGTGTACCGCATACTGTCAAGATTGATAAAGCGTTTTGGGACAAACTGTCATCCGGCGCGTATCGTTACATGCGTGCTGATAATGTACATGGTCGCCGCAATTTTGGACAGCCATTGTATAATCTAACAGACCCAATATCCGGAACTGTGGTGTTGTCTGTCTGTAAAAAGGTTGATGGCATCCCAACAAATAATTTGGTCGAAGAACCATTGACCGCCCAACAACAGGCCGATGCGGTATCTGTGGCGATTGAAAAAATGCGCATAATGGCATCTGCGCCACAAAGTGCGTATAACAAACTGGTTGATGATTTGAATCATTTGGCTACGACCAATTTCACAATTGACCCATCCGAAGGCAATATGCTGTTTGATGCGGGGACTGGGCGGTTTCATATTATTGACCTGCGCCCGGTTAAAAACATTCGCAACATTGGTGATTTGATTTTGTTGTTATTGACCGATATTCCGGATATGCCCGATAATGCCGAATACTATGAACTGGAATTAAAAATTATGGGCAAATTGATGCGTGCCGCCCGGTCGCGTGGTGTGAAATGCGCGGAACAATTAAAACTGAAACCGCGTGCCTTAGAGGTCTTAAAATCCGATGCCGCGCGCAAATTGTACGAAAGCAATTATCATAATATCGCGTTGCGCCCCCATTCAAAATAACACCGCCCAATCGGGCGGTTTGTTTAAATTAGACAATTTCCTTGAAATATGATAAAATTCCGAATATGAAAAAAAGTCCAAAATCATTATCTGTTAAACGTGGATTACGCCTGTTGCGTATCGGGTGGTTCTTTCGTAATTTTATGCCGGTTATACCCGTAATTGTATTGGTTTATACTGGGCGCGGCATAACCGTTGGTGATTTCTTTTTAATCCAGGGTATTTTCAGACTGGCGGCATTTTTGTTTGAAATTCCATCGGGATATTTGTCCGACCGTTTCAGTCGCCGCCGTGTAATGATTTTTGGTGCGCTGTGTTCAATTATGGGGTTTGCAACCATTGCCGCCGCCTATGGATTCTGGGCAATTGTCGCCGGCGAGGCTTTACTGGGTATCAGCAGTGCATTATTTTCTGGCACGTTGGAGGCATACACATACGACCTGATGAAACGCAATAAAAGCCAGAAACAATTCTTGAAAGAATTTGGCGGCATCATGACCTGGGCCAGTATTGCAGAATTTATCGCATCTATCCTGGGCGGTGTTATGTTTGTTGCCTTGGGCGCATCTGGATTATTATGGTTCCAAGTATTGTTTGCAGTAATGTGCGTGTTTGCGTTCTTGTTCCTGCCGGAATTATTAGAGGTTAAGCGCACTGTCAAAAACAAAACCGCCGTTGCGGATGCCGTTGGGATAACGTATAAAACATTGCAAAATTCAAAACTGCGGAATTTAATTTTGTTCCCGTCCATGTTTGGCGCTTTTACGATTGTACTGTTATGGATTATGCAGCCGATTATGGAAACCGCCCACGTGCCGGTTGCCTTGTTCGGTGTGTATTTCGCAGTGAATCAATTTTCGGGCATATTCTTTTCCAAGTACGCGTACAAGATATGTGAAAAACTGGGGGAAATACGTGCGTCTGTAATAACAATCTTTGCAGTTATTGTTGCGGCAATAATGGGGCTGGTTGCAATACATACATCAAATATGGCGGTGGTTTATGTTGCATGCGCAATTATGGCAACTGTGCCATCTATTAACAGATTGAACAGATTGCAGTACAATACACTGATACACCACAGTATTCGTTCTGTTGAACGTGGTACGGTTTTGTCCACACGTGCCATGGTCGGCACATTATGTGGTGCAGTAATGCTGATTGCGGCAAAATTTTTAATGGACGGTTATGGCATTACCACAACATTGGTATTTTTGCTGATTATGTCTGGATTGCTGTTCTGGATTTTGAACAAGGTCAGACTTGTTGTAAAATAAACACCGCCCATCGGGCGGTTTGTTACAAGTATTCCTGTTTTTTTATGTAGGTTGGTACGTGTTCCAGCGCAATTTTTATTTTCTTACGCAGGAATGATATATATTCTTCTGCCTCGTCCAGATTGGTATGGGCATATTTGGCATCCCCGCGCGCGGAATCCGGCGTACCGCCATCTTTATGAATGCTGCGACACATTGTTTTTGCAATATGAACCACATCTTCCAGTTCTTGCAGTGTTTCCAATATACTTAATTCTTGGGGTTTACATTCTGCACCATCTTTAACATATTTCATTTTGTGTCCTTTTATTTTGGCATGTCTGATTTGTTGTGAACAACTATGCCGGTATCAAATTCTTCAATAAATTCCCACTGATCGCCGTTCAGCACAAAATGAAAACACTGACAGTTTTTGATTTCGCCGATTTTTTGACCGCATGCATAGCACAATGCACGTGTGACCCCACCATGTGATGCGATTGCGATGTTGGTACGGCTGTCATTTGCGATAATGTCATCCAAACATGATTTTATGCGATTGAAATTATCATTGATTCTTTGTTGAATTTCGTCCGTTTCTCCATACCAGAATCCAAAGGTCGTTTCAATCAGTCGGTCATCTGTTTTGATTTTAATTTCTGGGTTATTGATTGCGATTTTCGCTGTTTCAATGGCGCGGTGCAATGGACTGGAATAGACGATTTCTATATTTTTATCCGCCAGATACGCCCTCAGTTTTTCCGCCTGGGCAATACCGTCCGGGGTCAGATATGCCTCAAGCGCGTTGCCGTATGTTGCGCCGGCCTTGTTTTCATTTGTTTGGCCATGTCTGAAAAAGTAAAAGTGCCGTTTCATTTTTTATGTCCCATATTTGCGATAATTAGATACAATATAACTAATGTAATGCCGTTGAACAGTATCATCTGGAACGAGTGTAAATATACCCCATACAGTATCCAGAAAATCAGCCCGATACAGTATATTACATACATTGACAGCGACTGCCCCGACACATTGCGACTGCGTATTGATTTTATCGTCTGGGGCAGAAAAGCAATCGTTGTGCAGAATCCGCATGCATAGCCCAAAAATTCCCCAATTATTGGCTTCATTTACATTTCCTTTATGCAAATCTGTTTATATCAAACTCAAATACTGTTTCTGATACGTTGTCGCGCCGTTCGTTGATATATTCTTTTATCTTTTTACCACCCAGTAATTCGTACAGCCGGCATACGCGACTGCCGGTCAATGTGCCTGTGGTAAATGTTGTTGCACCGGCATCCTTGATGCGTTTGGCAAATTCTTGAACCAGTGATAGTGCAAACTTGGTATCGCCAATTACATTTTCGTCCACGTATAACGCAATCAGTTCCCAGTTGTTATTGTCGTCCTGCATTCCACCGACCGAGCCAACGACGACACCGTTTTCATTTTCTGCAACAATGTTCACAGAATTTTCATTGCGGATTATGTTTGCCATTTTTTCAATTCTGGCCGGACTTAAATATTCCTGAATCTTCTGTTCCAGGTATTCTGGACTGTGCAGGCCTGCAAAAGACCGCCGATATCCGGTTGCAATAATCTTTTGTATTGCGGCCGCATCATCTGGCACCGCATTTCTGATTTTCACGTTCATATTGTTTTCCTTTATGCAAATCTATTTATATCAAATTCAAAGACAGTTCCTAATCTTTTTGCCAATTAAATAATTTCTGAAATATACTTTTTGATTTTTGTTGCTTGATTAAATCCGCAACATCTACACGATGATACGCACCGTTTGCAATCGCCTGGTGCATTTCAGATTGAACGTGTGAATTGTCATTAGACTGTTTGTTTGGTTTGCTTTTTAATGGCTCGTTCAGCACGTATATTTCATACCCCAACTTTTCTATTTCATCAACCGTATTACAAGTTTGCCGCTTGGATATCTTGATTGGTGTTGGCGAATAATATTCTGTGCCTTTGTCGTGAATAAATTTTTCGTCTGGTTGTTCGACGACTGTATACAAGTTGAATTCTGGCTTTATACTGTCAGATATTCGTTCAAAGAATATTTTCTTGCCATGCAACTTACATTGACCGCGACCAGACAAGCATTTTACCAGTGCAAAGAATTTTGCATAATCTGCATCTGATGTAACAAATGCACCGACAACACGTTTGTTTTGAACACTGTTAAATTGTTCTTTGGGTTCTAAAAAATCACCGTCTATTTTTGTTGCGGAACCATGATAAAACGTGCGTGATTCTATTTGTTTGGATCCATATTCAAATGCATCTTTCTTCATAAGATATTCCTTAGGTTTATCTATCTAGACCTTTATCAAAAAAGGTTAAAGTTTTTTTGGGTTCTTCTGGAATATATCGTTCAAAATGTCCGGTCCTTTTTGTTTTTTGCCACAAAGCCAGACTTTCTTCATCTGACAGACCGTCAAAATTTACTTTATCTTGCAGGACATATACCTTGATGTTCCCATTTCTGATTTCTTGCATAACATCAATTTCATAGGTTTTCAAGATTGGCACATCGTTCAGGCAATAATAATCATCGCCATCTGGGATAAAACCGTCCGAAGAAACTTCGTACACATACGCCTTTTGTTTTGTAATATTTGGATTTATACATTCAACATACAGTGTGTCTATTTCTGTGGGCGCTTTCCATCCATTAGAAATTATTCGCATGACGGCATACAATCGTGCGTGTCTGTAACTTGGGGTTGCAAAAGCCGCAGTTATTGGTGTGCGCATACCGTCAATACGTCCAGGTTTCATTCTGATAAAACCATCTGTAATTTCATGTTGCGATCCATGATAAAGTGTTTTTGGTTTGTCTGTCATATCTATGCCTTTATATCTACAAATGTTGGTTTGCCGAGTGCTTGTTCCAGAATTCGTATTTGCTTGTTCAGGTGGCCTACGCAGAGCCGTACGTACCCCCCATCATTCGCAGTTTAATGTGATTGTCTGGTATTATCTCAATCGCGGGTCGCAGTTCTTCCAGCAACTCTGCCACCGTCCAACTTTGAATAAGTGGTTGTAATACTCGGTCAAAAGCAACAACAAATGATAAAATTGCACCTGCCAGAATCATCCAGCCATTACCGTGAATTGCGTGCTTAAAATAAAATCCCCACAGAGTTTTTGGCAGGGTCATTGTTTTGCTGGGTTGTTTCTGTTTTGTCATGCTACTCTCCGTTTAATTCCACACAGGCATTCTTTGGTGGTTGGAGGTTTACAACTATAACATTAGGAAATAGCGGGCTTATTCGGTATATTCGCCGCCCTCCAACCAAAGGTTAGAGGTTTTTTGTGTCCCCACGGACACCTAATGTTATGGGTTGTAACGCCCAACACAGTCGCCTGTGTCGGCAAATATTGTATCATAAAAACGGGGTAAAAACAAACTTTATATGAATAAAAACCAAAGAAATCTTGATAAAAATAGAAAATATGTCAGGGGTGATTTTTTAATATTTTATAGTAGAATGTTCTTGTGCATTTTATTGCACAAGCGACATTATAAGTGTAAACGGGTTTGAACACCCAAGAACTTTAACTTCTAATGTCCCGACTCTGGTCGGGATGCCGTTGCCATACCATAGGGATTTATCCCGAAAGCACGGAGTTCTGTTCTTGAACTGTTCAACTCCCGACCACTCACTTTGTTGAGTGGTCTTTTATGTGGGAGTCGATGAAAGACAGAGTCGTGCTTTTAATCGTTCCAGCTCTGTTCTTGCTGGGGTTCTATGCCGGCAGACGTGAACCAGTGCGACATGTTGTTACTGGGGGCGAGTCCTATTTCGCACCAGGTGTCCCAATTTGATATATTTTGGCCCTTTGCCATTCATTCTGTATTGCAACAGGGTGAAGGGTTTGATCCCAAGGTTTTCTGCCAGTTGATTTGGGGTGAGTAATTTTTCTGTCATTGAATGTCCTTTTGGTTATAAATTCAGCATAGGGGTTGGTTTCAAAAAATCCACAGGAAAGCAGTGAATAATTTGTCGTGTCCGTTGGGTTTAGTGAATTTCCGTGAAAAGTGTTAAATTTTGTGCTTGCAAAATGTAATCGTCATGCATATAATAGCCGGGCATTGGGGCATAGTTTAATGGTAGAACTCCGGACTCTGACTCCGTCAGTGTTGGTTCGAATCCAGCTGCCCCAACCAAAGATTCAAACGCCCCATGTGGGCGTTTTAATTTTTGGAATGTGGTGCGACGATTTGTATTTGCATATCTTTCCCGAAATCTGTCCTAGTGCATAATCCAATCAAAATATAAATAATTGATACATAAGGGAGGCTTATAATAATGCACACATTCAGATTTTTTGCCGTCGTTGCTGCGTGCGTAGCAATGGCTCAATCCGCAGATGCCTGTACCGGCATCACATTAAAATCCAAAAACAATGATGTCATCGTCGCACGAACCATAGACTGGTCCGGCACAGAAATGAACAACATTTACGCAATCGTCCCACGCGACCACGAACAGCAATCTTTACTGCCCGATGGTACGGCCGGCGGCCTTAAATTCAAGGCCCTGTATGGATATGTCGGTATGGCGGTTCAACAACCAGAATTTGTTGTTGATGGCACAAACGAAGCAGGCCTGTCCGCCGCCCTGTTCTATTTCCCCAACTATGGCGAATACAAACCGTACGATGAAATGGACCAAGATATATCCCTGGCAGATTTTCAGGTCGTTTCCTGGATTCTGTCACGCTTTTCCAGCATAGACCAAGTAAAAGCAGCAATCAACGATATCCGCATTATCAATATAGACCCATCCGCATCAACCGTACATTGGCGTATCACCGAACCATCGGGTCGCCAGGTCGTAATGGAAATCGTGAACGGCGTTCCAAACTTTTATGAAAATGAAATAGGTGTCCTGACAAACTCGCCCGGATTCCAATGGCAAATAACCAATCTGAACAACTATGTCAATTTGCACCCGGGTGGCGCGGGTCCAACCCAATTCGGTCCAATTACCCTGCGTGCATTCGGATCTGGGTCTGGTTTTCTGGGGATACCAGGGGACTTTACACCACCATCACGTTTTGTCCGTGCAGCATTTTTCAAAACATATTCGCTGCAACAAGACAACGCATATGACACCATGCAACAGGCGTTTCATATCCTGAATAACTTTGATGTGCCACTGGGCGTACAGTTTGCAGTTGGCCGTGCACCAAACAATATGCCATCGGCAACCCAGTGGACCGTGGCGACGGACCTGGCAAACAAGGTTATTTATTATCACACAATGTATAATCGCACGATTCGCAGCATTGATATGAAAAACATAGACTTTGCGACGGTCCCATTCCAGTACCACCCACTGGACACAGCTAAACGCCAAACCATAGTCCCCGTACAAATAGACTAAAAAATCGCCCAAACGGGCGATTTTTATTTCCAATACGCAGGCATACTCTCATAGTCATCCAATTTTGTTGCGCCGTTATATGTATTCTGGTCGGATGTAAATTCCCAGTTCTCGTACAAATACGACCCGTCCGCCAACTGGGCCGACGCCCCGGTCAGGCCACTGTCCCCACTGAACGTTCCATAGAACATATTTGATGCCGCAGCCCCCGATATATTTCCAAATAATGGCGCACCAATTGATGTCACATTTGGACAGGTATCAAATGTACCCTGGAACATTTGACTGGCGGGTGCACCCTCAATCCCCGCAAACAGCCCCGCCGGAATTGTATTAAAGTCATAATTCCAATGGAATGTACGATAAAACATCTGGCTGGCGGGTGCACCTTGAATTCCGGCAAACAGTCCCGCTGGAATGGACGATACACCACAATCAACAAATGTCTGATAGAACATAGCTGGTGCTGGCGTCCCCCTTACCCCCGCGAACAGTTTTTCGGGCAACGCCCCACATATTCCCGATTGCGCAAATGTTTGTGCAAACATACTGCCGGCAGGCGCACCATCAATACCGGCGAATAAGTTTTCAGGTATAGGCGCACTCATTCTACGATTACCAGCAAAAGTACTGTGGAACATCTGAACGGCGGGCGCACCCTTGACCCCGGCAAACAGATTTTCGGGAATCTTTCCGGTCAACTTGCTACAATATGCAAAAGTTTCCGCAAAACATGATTCCTGTGGTGCACCATCAATACCGGCAAATAAATTTTCTGGAATAGAACCAGTTAAACCACTGCAATTACGAAATGTCGCAAAGAAAAACGCAACCCCTGGTGCGCCAGTAATCCCGGCGAACAGATTTTCTGGAATAGAACCAATTAAACCACTGCAACCACGAAATGTCATATTAAATATATAATCCTGAGCCTTGCCGGAAATTCCCGCAAATAAATCCTCTGGGATTGAGCCGGTCAACCCCGACGCATTACGAAAAGTTGATTCAAACATACCTTTGGCGGGTGCGCCCTGAATCCCTGAAAACAAATTTGACGGAATTGAGCCAGTAATTGCACTGTTATCAAATAATGTTGCAAACATATATTCGCGGGGTGCCCCCTTGACCCCATCAAATAAATCTGCGGGAATACTGCTGGTCAGATTTGTTGTCCCCCCAAATGTACCATAAAAACTGGGTTGTTCACCACTATCCAATGTTGGGAATACCCCACCCAATGAACCTGACAATCCCGCAATATTTGTTGGTGTACCAATTTTTACACTTGCAACAAAACCATTAACATTATACCCCGTGGCCATACCACTCAGTTTCACATAACGGGTTTTGGCAGTATCGTATGTATGTGAATATGTGGTGGCGGTGGTATCGGTCCTTTCTATTGTCTCTACAACACCATCACCCCATCCAATTGTAAAGTTCCCTGTGGCCGATATAGTAATAGAAAAACTGGTTGCGTCCGACGTGGTACGAAATGTTAAACCACTTTGTGTTATCAACTCGTCCACAGCCGCGTTCGTCGCAATCGTATCAGCAGCAACCATTGTCGCATATTCTCCATTGCCATAGTCCGTAATCGCGGCTCCATTTACTACCTGGTTCGCTACATCAACTGCGGTCAGTAAATATTTCATATTTGCCGCAACGCGCGGTTCACTTAGTTCACTATTATAAGGCAGGCTTATATCCCATTTATTCTGAATCGCGTTATGGATATATTCCACATTCACTATCTGTGCTGAATACGCAGATAATACGGTAAATATACCGATACAAAACATTATAAACTTTTTCATAGGTGGCCGACTCCTGTTATTTTACTCTGCGGTGGGCAACGGTGGGGTGGGAACAACCAACGTCCCCGACACAGTGTACGAGCCGGCCATTTCTTGACTCGCAGTTGCGGCGGTGTCAACCTTGCTTGATACCGCCGTATCAACATACGAGGTCCCTGCAATAGATACAGATTCAGCGTGTGCACCCATTACGGTAAACAGTACAAATAAAAATACTCTCAACATTTTATTTCCCCCAATAGAAAAACCGCCGAATAATTTCAGACGGTCAGGAGGTTGAGAACAATCAACAAGTATTGTGCTGCTTATTTATATATATCGCAAGCCCTCCTGACCAGTGGTCAGGAGTTTTCTGTTCATCTATGACACAAAAAACACGCCCATAAAATGGCGCGCCCCTTACTTCATCCATAGACGCTTGTTGCCCGGGTTCTCACACCCCATCAACGAAAAATCCCGTTGACACTCGCATTATAGCACCCCGCCCCCACTTTTTCAATCATAAATTTAATACAATAGTGCATTAGTTATTGGTTATTTGTTATTAGTGATAGATACTATAAACAGAATTTTTAATTGCTCTTTGCTCATTCAAATAAAAAATCGCCCAAACGGGCGATTTTTTATTTCAATTTCTGTTTCACTGCTGCAATACGGGAATCTATTGCCTTTTGTTCCAGGCTGGCCGTATTTATCGTCATCAACCGTTCCACAAAATTCTGGGCGCCAATATTGCCACGCAACAAATAGCGACGCACACGCAATACAGGCTGGCGTTCACCCCAGAAATAATGACTGTTATGTTTTTCAACCCTTATCCCATTGCTGCGCAGGATATATTTAGCAAGATTCAAATCGCTATCATCATTTACAAAATAATACCAATATGAATTACCGTTTGACGCAACGGTATAAAACATATTATTTGACAAATGCGCTAAAACATTGGCATCCGCCACCGGATTATCACTGGGGGCGACCGGGGCGCGACCCGGGAATAAATTTTTTACATAATCAACAACTATTGTAAAATTCATACAAAATCCTTTTTATTGTCACACAATAATATACCCAAATAAATAAAAGACAATAAAAATTATTTTCCACAACTTTTCATAAAAATCCCCCATTCGGGGGATTTTTATATTCCGAGCCTATGTGTCAATTTCATCATAAATATAGACTCATTACCAAATTCATCCGTATGGTTTGGATTTATGCGATATATAAATCCAATTGCCCCATCGGTAAATTCACCAAAATTATGGCGATAAGTCATATTAAACCGCATTTCACGACTTTCCGGACGCAGGGATAAATCCGCAATACGTGTATCAACAATATTTAATTCGTACCCCCCATTCAAATCATCCACAATTTCATAGTCGGCCGCAGCATAGCGCAATGCCCCGCGATGCACCGCTAACGGTTGCGACACGGCAAAATCAAAGTTTCCAATACTGGCCCCCAAAGCAAATGCATTTGATTCTATATCCGTCAACCCCAGAATAAATTCACCCGACGCATCGGACACCGTGCGCGCAAATGTTGCACGCGCCGTCAGTGTAATATCATCTGCGACATTATATTTTGCCAACGCATCAACATATGTCGTATCACCCGTCCCCAGATTTAACAGGCCACCACTTTGCGCCCCCAACAGGGTATCGGATTCCACAGCCGTACCAACAGATGCTGAAAACATAAATTTATCGTTTTTCCACCCAACATTAGATTCCGCCCCCTGCATCAAACCTAACTTTGCTGGCATATACTGCGATGAAATAGTCGGATCATTTTCTAATAAACCCTCGTCCGTTATAGCCCCAGAAAACGCCCGCGTTCCAAAAGTCCAATTACCAAAGTTATATGCCACGTCCGATGTCACAACATTCGTCGCCAATCCCAACACAGGATTAGACAACCCCGTAAAACGCGATACCCCATCGGTAAAGTAATGCTGATACGACGCACCAAAATTCCAATTACCAATACGATAATCCAACGACATATTATCCAAGCCATTCATATTATCAACATATGCGCGCTCAGACATAGCCATTGAAAAACCAATATTTCCGATCTGAACACGACGCGCCGTATCGCGACGCGTGGTCAGTTCGCCCAACACATCACCCATATATAACGCCCGCGCATCAGCCGCCCCCAGCGCAAACGAATTTTCCCACACGCGTGGCAAAGACATTTTGCCATCAACACTTTCCAAAATATCAAAGAACGGTGCCGCAATAGATACCCCGCGTGGATTCAGTACCGACGACGACCGAAATGCCGTATTTGAAGCGGCCCGCCAATATGCATTTCCATCAGCCGAAACAATATCCGTTCCATTATAATAATAAACCTTGTGATTGGGGCGCATTGCGCGGTCCAGATTTATCAGGCCATAACCATACACTTCTGCAAAGGCGGCCAGATACGCTTCTGAATCCAGTGTATCGGCATAATATTCGGGTGGCAAAGAATACATAGCCTGTAAATAATTTGCCAAAGTATCGGATGTAAATGCCGTGCCACTGTCATCCGTCCCCAGCATCCAACCGTCAGCGGTCAGGGCCATTAAATAAAATATTTGTTTATTACTCATATAATCAAACGCGCCTTTCAGTGCGGCAACAGCACCAGCGGCACTGGCGGTGGCCATTTCAGATGTCGCACCGGCGGCGGAAAAACACCACGGGTCAATACCATTTATTCCCAATCCAGCGACACCACATTTACGCGCGGAATATAAAACATCATCGTCGGTATTATCTGTACCCTGGGTATCGGTCCACATAGATAAATACAGTGGCCCATAATTATCCCCAATTCCATTACCATACGCACCAATTGAACCAGCCGCCGTGGTACCCACTGAATGCTGAACCGCAACCACGGTCATAAAGTTATGTTCCAAATTTGCCCCATATATTACCGGTGCATAATTTTCAAAAGTAGCATCCAACACGGACAAAGATTTTCCAGTCCCACTGCCAAATTCAAATTCACCGGCCGGCATAACCAAAATTGGAGAAGACGCCCCATATCCATTAAACATAGAATTTGCATATGCACCCTGGGTCATAGTATCCGCGCTATTGCGGTCATAAACGGAATCTATTTGTGCCATAAATGTTTCGGTGTCACTGGCGGAACTTAACGCTAATAAAGCCGGCATTTCATTCACAGTCAAATAATTAGCATCACGTGATGGTTCTATTACAGAAACATTTGCCAACACATTACTGACCGAACGTCCCGCATACAAAGCCTGGAAATTTTTATAATCGGAATCAACCAATTCTTTTTGTTTGTAAATATTATTAGAATCTACCGTATAAACAGCATCCACCGTGTCACCACCGGTGGTATTTACATAATAATACTTGCTGTTACCCGCACTTTCCACACCAACATAAATCGCAATATCGGAAACATCATCACATGCCCCGTCGGTATCACTGGTACAGACACCCTTTAACATATTTGTACCATCCGCCAATTTATATGTTGTGCCATTGACCGTAATAGTTGGATTTACGACCGTGGTATCGGTCAATGCAGATTCTATATTATATGTTATACCATTTATGGTGATTGTATCACCAGCCTCTATCACGCCGGCGGTGCCATCAACATCGGTCAGGGTCCCAACCGCGCCCCCCGCCGTTGGGTCAGCAATGGATATCCATTCGGTGCCACCACCGGTTCTGTACACCCCCAGGCGACCATTTGGCACAAAACCAAATAAATCACCGTACGAGCGACCGCCCGCGTTCCAACCTGCAACGATTTTCCCCAGCGCACTGTCATATGCAGACGCGAACGGATTCATCGCGGTCCCAGAACCCGAAAAATCAAAACCCGCAATTTCCGCCCCCAGCACACCGGACGAGGGATTATTATAATTCAAATATTTATCCAGCAAATAAGTCGTCGCATCAGCCGCTGCACTGTTTGCGTATTCTATTCCATCACCACGTGCGGCCGCCCCCGTCGCATTTACACCATTTGCCGTCACCAATCCCACAATCACCGGCACGCCACCACCGGCGTCATTCGCCACCAATACAGGATTATTGGTTATTTCATTACGGAATATTTTCTGGCCCAGATATTCATTTGCAAACGCAGCGTATCCGTGCATCATCAGCAAATAGTTCTGCATTGGTAATTTTATCCCATCCACCAAATAATTATTTTCTGTCTGAACCGTGGGGCGAAAATAATTAAAGTCCCACTCGCGCACACCGCCCGCAGAAGGGTCCCATTCCAATAAATTCGCCTGATATGTGGCATCACTGGTCGTCACATTACCATCAGTCCCCAGATATGCCGGACTGTATGGCACAGTCACAAAAGCTGTTCCTGCCCCCCCAGATGAACCACCACCATTATTATTATCTGGACGATTTCCACCAGACGTCCCCGATTCGTTGTCATTACCCGGATCAAACACATCTGTCAATAAAAACAGTCCCCCTACAACAACGGCGGCCCCCGCCGCCGCTAAACTTATGGTCTGGGCAGACGACAGTCCGCTAAACAATCCACCACTGCCCTTTGATTTATTTTTTTTATTATACTGTTTGATTTGACTGTCGCATCTAGACGCATCCGCCCCATACATTTGCAAGATTTGTGCCGCGCGCACATCATTGTTCATCAACGCCGTACAAACAATAGACAGCCCCGTTGAATCCACAAAATTTATATTCGCCCCATTATTGACCAGGCTTTGCACCTGCTGAATATCGGCACTTTTAGCCGCTGCCAACAATTGCGCCGCCATCATAAAATCACCGCTAGCTGCGTTAGCCGCCGTCGCCATAAATAATGAAATCAGAAAAATTTTGATACGTTTCATATATATTCTCTCTATACAAATAAATGTTATCACAGCCCCCGTTATCTGTCCAGATAAAAAACGCATAAAAAAAAGTCCGCAAAACTGCGGACCGAAACAAAGGACAAACAATGAATAAATTATTTGACGCGAACAATGCGTTTTGTCACCTTTATCTTGGCACAAGATGACTGGTACGCACGCAAAGTATCAGCAATATTATTCACAACAACATTGTTATTGTTGCCAACAACAATATTGCCATTATTTACACTGCCGTCGCGCAAAACAACTTCTGTTTGATTGACATTTGTTGGCGCAATCACAACATTGCCATTATTGCGGGAATTGTCCATTTCCACACGCACATTGCCACCACGTGCAACAGAATCGGGACCGACCACAACAACAAGTGTGTCAGGCTTTACCACAACCGGCTTTGTTGGTTTAGCCGGGCGACATGGTTTGCATGGCTTTGTTGGTTTAGTCGGCTTGGTCGGCTTTCTTTGGCCATTGCGACAATCAGTCAACTGGCCGTTCACAACCCCCAAGGAATCATTCAGCACAACAATTGAATCATTCAATGTCGCAATAGAATCACGTTGCATACGAATTGTATCCGCCTTGGCACGATTATCTTGACCCAAGCCACGATTGACATTTAACAAACTGTCAATTCTTGCCGCCGCTTTATTTAATTTTTCAGCCGCACCTGCAACTTCTGTCTGCGCTTTTTCTTTCTCGTGACGTTCGGATTTTTTACCACTGCACTGTGTTATGCTGACAGCCAACAAAACAGCCGCCACAACCCCAGCACCGCAATGAATAATCCACCATTTTTTACTACGTGTTGCCATTTTTATAATCCTTTTTATTGGTTTTATGTCTTTAATATAGACAAACTTTTGTCATTTGTCAATCATTTGATAAAAATTTTTGTTGTTCTGTTTTTCCTTTGCGCTGCATTTGCTTTTTTGATATAATCAGGCACAAGAGAGAATATGAAAAACACAAAACTACATTTTGATTGCAAAACCGCCTTTATGGCTTTGCTGTTGACGCTTTGCGTGGCTACGGCCCAGGCGGCAGCGACATGTTCACGCGCAAATTTGACACGATGCCTGGATTCTGCGTGTGCGATAAACGTATCAACAAATCCGGCCGCCCGGTGCCAGTATTGCGGCACATCCGGCGCGGGCACACCGCCAACCGATAACGGTATGCGCAGTGTATCCGTTGGCTCGTCTGCGAAATATAACATTTCAGCCAAGGATTTAAAAAAGGCACCCGATGACCCAGGCGAACGCTATGCGTGGGCAACCGCACAATGTATTAAAAAGGTCACAGGTTGTACCGCAGACGATGTATCCGAAACATACGACAGTTTGATTGAACAATCATGCAAGGCCGCCGGGATATCGGCAGAAATGGCCAATTTGGCCAAGGCCGCGAAAAAGGCAAAAACCCAATCCGCCTGTCAGTCAGAGGTTAAATCTTGCCTGATAAAGGATAATAAATGTACCGGCGATTATCGTGCGTGCGGTGAAAACGCGGATTTTGATAAATTCTTTGCTGAATGCAGTGTTGCCGCCACGGGGTGCGATGCGTACCTGGCGGATATTCGTACAAAATTATCAACCGACCGCGATAACGCAATAAAGAATGCAGAGGCTAACATCACCAACCTGGCAGCGTCATACAAATCCGCCCGTGACAAGAAATTGGCCGACATCAAATCGGGCTGTGCGGACAATGGCACGCGCGACGCATGCGTTGAAACCGTATGCGAAAGCAATATGATAAACAAATGCGCCCCCGGGTTTGAGGCTGAAAAATCAATGGCAATACTGCTGTGCAAATTCTATGAAGTTGCCTGCGGAACAATTAAATAATACAAAAGGCATATGAACCACTATGACCAGACCAGAAACATTTTTTAACAAAGTTTTATTTAGTTGCGCCCGCATTGCCATTTGTGGCCTGGTGTGGACGATTTGTATCGGCACATCTGATGCCGCTGTGGCCCAGCGTGGGCGCGTTGCCGTATCGCGTGGCAATACATCCGCCGCATCGCGTATGCCAACAATGACCACCACGAACAAGGCAAACAATAACACATCTGCATCCACAACAACGACAACCACCACCGAACCAGAGGTTGAGGAAACAGAAGTTGCCGAAGAAGTTATAATAGAGGATAAAACCGACCAATTTGATACCGTTCTGGATAAAACAACATCATCGGGAACGGACGGTGGGGCCAGTTCCCTGGCCGAAATGGTACGAAATCAGCGTGCAGCATTGGATGCCCAATCCATAACAGACGCGGCAAAAAAATCAACCGTGGCCGCTGGCGCAAATTCCTGTGATTCCGGGTTGCGTGCATGTATGAAATCAAAATGTGGAAACGATTTTTCAAAATGCGCGGGCGATACCGATACTATGTGGGGCACAAAAATGGATGCGTGCCGTCGTGATTTAACCTGTACTGGGCACGAATACGCGATTTTTGCAGCGGAAATCAAGGCTGACCGCGATATGAATGCAAAAATTTCCGCATATAACGCAATTGTTGATTGTGGAAATAATTATAACGATTGTATCGTCACCGAATGTGGTACAACATTTTCAAAATGCCTGGGGAAAAAGGCGGGCGATGCAGCAATTGAAAAATGTAAAAAAATTGCCAACGATTGTCGCGAACAAGACAGTGGCCTGGCCGCACGTACAATGAATGTGTTTGGCACACTGCGCCTGGATGCGGAAAAACAGGTCGCAGCCGATGAAAAACGCCTGTATGAATTGCGCGATAAAATGGCATCGGTCTGCCAACGCCTGGGGGCAACGTTTGATGAACGTACACTGGATTGCGTATACACTGTGAATTTCTATGCTGGCGATGATAACACACTGTTTGCATCCAAGAAAGCATACGCCGGTTCAACATTTGATTGCACCCAAAATTGGTTTGGCATAGATGTAACAACATTCAAAGAAAACGCATATCGTCTGACCCGGTCCCAGACGGCGGCATCATCGGCAATGTTGGGTTCCGGTGTTGGTATGGGCGTGGGCGCGATAACATCGGGCGCAATAGACCGCGCACTGGACCGTCAAAAGGCTGAAAAGGCCCTGAAAAAAGCCGAAAAAGAATATGATGAAAACTATGGCGACGGCGCATCCGACGCAAGTGGCAACGATAGTGACCAAAACGCCGACGATGACGACGAAGACGATAACAAACCAGACAAGGCCCAAAAGCGTTGCGAAAAAGCAAAGGGAACATGGGATTCTGCCACTAACACATGTACTGGCGCACAATGTGACAACAACAAAACATGGGATAACACAAAAAATAAATGCGTAAAATCAAAGGATTCAGGGGGGGGTACAGACAATGATTCATCCGACCGTCCCGATGATAAAACCGCCCAGAAAAATTGCAAAAAAGCCAAAGGCAAATGGGAAGACGGCATTTGCAAAGACCCACAATGCGGTGATAATGCCCGTTGGGACGATTGGACACAAACCTGTAAAGAATATGCCGATGGTGAAAAACCAGCAGATATCAGTTCCCAAAAGACTGCTTGTGAACTTGCTAAGGGGATATGGAATGTTTATACCTGTGACTGTACAAATGGCGGTAAATGGAATAATAAAACAATGTTATGTGAATGCGACCCACAAACACAAGAATACAAAGATGGTAAATGCACCTTGAAGCTAAACACGACATTAAAACCATCGTCTGGTTTGGGTGGAACAGGTGGCACAAGTTTCAACCTGGGGTCACGCACACTGGGGACACGATAAAATAACAACATAACAACAGTTGGTACACAAATGAAAAAATTATTAGTTTTCTTTTCAATATTCGGTATTACTACCCTGCCCGCAATGGCGTATACAGACGAATGTGTAAAAAATAGACAGACAGATGGATTTCTCGCCTTTAAGTACAGCAAACTGCCTGATTCTTGCAAAACACCACTGCGTGCAGAATTTAATAAACCGTTTACAGAACAACATAAATTTACATGTAACTATGAATCATATACATGTAGTGTTGGTGATTTGCCCGAAAATTGCGCCCCCTGTGCGATGGATGTACTGATTACAGAACAACGACGGAATGATTTTGCCACCGCATACGGGCAAATTGCATGTGATGCAAAGAATAATGATATCCACACGTTAATATTAGACGTATCAGAAGCTGAAAAAACACAGTGGATTGACCAAGCGTGCAAACAAATATTTGGTCAAAATAATTCTGCAACTATAAATGCGGCCAACACGGCGACATCTGCCGAAACAATGACTATTTCGGGTACTATCTTGGACGAAAACAGTGAACCAGTTATCGGTGCACACGTTATTCCGGAAAAAACAACGGAGATAGGCACTACCACCGATGTAAACGGCTTTTTCAAAATGGATAACTTCCCCGCGGACCAGCAAATAACAATATCCTATATGGGTTATGAAACTACAACTGTATCCCCCAGCACAAAATTATCAATTAAATTAAAACCAACTGTCATAACACTTAATGAAGTCAATATCACAGCCAGCAATATTGGTCGGAACTGTATAACCAGTAATCAAAAACCAAGCAACGCAACCGCTGCCACCTGGCAAATGGTTGGCGAACAAACAAAATGTGTTGCCAGTGCATGCGAATGTGGATACGACCTAAAAAATGGTATATGCAACAAGGGAACAAAATGCATCAGTGTTCCAGAACACGCAACAAAAACCCAACGCTATTGCAATGGCCAATACGAGGCCTGTCGTGTACTGGAATGTAAAGAAGGCTGGAAACCAGACGAAAATGGCGATGCATGTATTGAAAAATTAAAATCCTGTACCGCAGACCAACAAAAGCAGCATCCAAATGCGGTGGAAACCGGGATTGATGAAAAAGAACAATGTATCGCAACCGAATGTAAATGCGGCTACGAAGTTAAATCTGGCAAATGTGTGACAATTACCGACACAGCCTGCACAAGCAACACAAAACCCAAACTGCCCAAGAATGCAGTTGCCGCAACCAAGGCCTGCGGTGATAACGGCAAAACATATTGCAAAATTACCAAATGTGCCGATAATTATAAATTAAACGAAACCACAAACAAATGTGAAAAGTTATCGGGCGAAACATGCACCCACGATGACCCAAATGTCAAAACGGCTAAATACGAAATGGTCAATAATAAACTGACCTGCGTAATTAAAAAGTGTAATGACGGATACTTGCCTGATAATAACGGCACCAAGTGCGAGGTCAGCGAAGGTCCCTGCTCTGAATCCCAGGTAAAGGCAATTGAAAACGCCACCGCCGGTGAATTAAAGAAAGGTAAATGTTATGCCACCGCCTGTGCCAGTGGTTTTGAGGTATCAAAAGGCGCATGTATTTCTATTGGGGGCGACTGCGCTGACAAACCGGAAAACGCCAAAAAGGCACATCGTGAATTTGACACCGCATCCAATTCAGAAGTCTGCATAATTGATGAATGCAAAAGCGGGTACAGCGTCAGCGATGATAAAAAATCATGCACCGAGAATCCTAAGGCTAAATTATCCAAAGAAGATTCGGAAAAACAAATTGCCGAATTACGTGAAAACGCCCAAAAAATGAAGGACAAGGAACAATCCACCGAAAATAAATTATTGGGTGCGGTTGGAATGGGCGCAACCGGTATTGGTTTGATGCAGACTATGTCCGCGTCCGCCGAACAATCCGCCGACGAAGATGCCGAACAAGATATGAAAGCATACCTGGCCACAATGCATTGCAACTATGGTGGGGGGAAAAACATTGTTGGCGGTGAAATGGCGGTTGAATTACCGGGTGGCAATGAACTGACACCATTATACGCCGAATATCTACAATTGGCATCCGATTTGAAAATTCGCAAAACGGCACTGGATATGCGCCCCGGCATTGAATCCGAGGTAGTATTTGACAAAACACAAACCGGTCTTTATGACGATATCGCGACCGGAAAAACGGGTGGTGCATACACATCATTGGCACGCGCACTGTCGGATGAAACATCGGCGGACGCGGTGGCTTGGGCACAACAAAAGGCCGACACCGCGGACAAGAAAAAGACCGGTTTAATCATTGCGGGTACAGGCGCGGTTGCGTCTTTGGCGGGAAACCTGGCCATCAATTCCGGAAAAAACAAACAAGATAAAACAGATGAAATTCTGGCAAAATACGAACCATTGAAACAAATTTTCCAACAGGTTGAACAGGAACAGCGCAGCCTGCCCGTGAAAAAGTGTTCTGAGTTTACTGGTACAACGGGGTCTGGCACCGCACCAAACTGTACTTGCACAAACGAAAATGCATATTTCAATATGGAACAGGGTTGTGTGGATTGTACCAATGGATACACGGTAAACATAAATAAAGATGCCTGTGAATGCACGCCTCCACGCGTAAAGTCCAATGGCCAATGCATTGAAAAAGCCCAAGAATGCAACTATACGGGCCTGGTCAAAAATCCAACCAGTGCCGATTGTACCTGTGCGCAATATGCGGTGGCGGACAGTCAAAATATTTGCGACTGTGATTATAACAACGGCTTTACTGAAGATAATGCACAATGTGTTTGCAGTACCGCTGAAAACAAAGAAATCAAAGATAATAAATGCGTCTGCAAAACCGGATATCAGGATTTGGATAACAACGGCACGTGTGAAGAAATCGCCACTATACTTACCAAAGACGATGTTATTGCTGAAATTAATATCAAGGCCGACACGACTTTTGCCAGTGGCAGCGCAAAGATAAGCAACAACAAAGCCGAAGCATTCTTAGATGACTTTAATAACAAATTGTCGGAACAAAGCGATTTGTTAAAGAATAACGACTATTGTGTTAAAATCACGGGACATACCGACCGTACACAATTCAAAGAGGACAGCACCTGGAACAACCCCCGTCTGTCCCTGGCCCGTGCCAATGCAGTCAAAAATGTATTGATCAAGAATAACACCATCCCTGCCGCCAATATACAAACCAGTGGCGCGGGCGAGACCGAATGTCCAAAGGCAACCTATCCGCAACCAAACGACGAAAGCTGTCGCCGTGTAAATGTCCAGGTCGTTGCCGGGAAATGTAAATAATCAAAAATCCCGCCAATGGCGGGATTTTCCCTGCCCCCTTGTGGGGCGGGACGGTTTTACTTATGAACGACAGTGAATTAGTAAAACCTGGGTGGGGGATTGGTATTTCTATCTTTTCCCCCCCCCACCCCGGAATTTCAACACTATCCACTAACAACTTACACTAATTTACTGGTTTGCCACCACACTACGCCAAGGCTTCGTATGGCAGGCGCGTTCGCTCGCAATGACAAAAAAGAATATACTAATAACGAATGACGATAAAAAAAATCCCGCCGTTGGCGGGATTTTTATTACACGCGACGCACTTTCTTTGGGCGGCACCCATTGTGCGGAATACGCGTTGTATCGGTAATGGACTGCACAATCAGACCGGCGTTTGCCAATCCACGTACAGCAGATTCACGACCCTGACCAATACCACGCATCAAAACATCAACTGTTTTCATACCCATTTCGGCGACTTTTTTACCAACTGCATCTGCAACGATTGTTGCGGCATATGGTGTGGACTTTTTCGCGCCCTTAAAATTATTTGCCCCAGCGGTGGCCCAGGTCAACACGGCACCAGACTGGTCTGTGATTGTAATACGTGTATTGTTATTAGTCGCAACAACGTGTGCAATGCCGTGCGATACTTTTTTTACAACTTTCTTTTTAGCTTTTGTAACTGCCATTTTATTTTACCTTTCTAGATGTCTTCAATTAACTATGGTGTTAATCTCTACCTTATTATTAAATTTAAGATAATGTTATAGATGCGCCGTTGTTGGCGAGCGAAGTGTACAAATGCTACACGAGCGAGCCACCAACAAGCAGATATGACATTAGATTAAATTTATTTCCCCTTGGTTGCGGAACCAGCGACTACCACGCGCTTGCCCTTGCGGGTACGAGCATTTGTCTGTGTACGCTGACCACGAACCGGCAAACGGTTACGATGACGAATACCGCGATAGGTTTTCAAATCCTGCAGACGTTTAATGTTCATTGTAACTTCACGACGAACATCACCTTCTACTTTAAAGTTTTCTTCTATGTAATTAGAAATTTTGATAACATCCGCGTCCGTCAAATCTTTTGCGCGCAAACCGTCTTTTAATTTCAACGCTTCACAAATTTGTGCCGCTTTTGCTGGCCCAATACCGTGAATGTATTGCAACGCAATTTCAATGCGCTTTTCTGTCGGAATGTTAACACCTGCTATACGTGCCATTTTTTATTTTCCTTTTTATTTAACTGCGAAGCGCGAGTCCACCCGCACCCCGATACCCAAACCCAAGATTTTTTTATCGTGGGCTATTTTTATTTTGCCGCATAATTTTATACAAAACACGACAAAAGTCAAATCTTTGTTTATCGTCCCACGGACCTAGCCACGGAAACGACCTTTCTTTTGTGCCTTTTGGATAACGCCACTATATTGTTTTGCCACCAAATATGACTGAACCTGATTCATTGTATCCAGCACAACGCCCGCCACAATCAAAACGCTGGTTCCTCCAATTGCCAAAGGCATCCCCGCGTGGGTATTCAAAATAATAGGCAACACACACACAACTATCAGATACGCCACACCAATCGCCGTCGTACGGGAAACAACATTATCCAGATAATGAATTGTTTGTTCGCCCGGACGAACCCCCGGGATATAACCACCAGCATTTTTCAAATTATTACTGGTTTCCTCAGAATTAAAAATAACCGCCGTCTGAAAATATGCAAAGAACGCAATCAATACCGTAAATGTAATAATATATGACCACGTACCATAGGTAAAGAATGCCATAACATTCTGAACCCACAGATTTTCACTTTGCACAAAACGCTGAACAAATGCGGGCAACATCATAATAGACGAAGCAAACACCGGTCCCATAACGCCAGACATATTGATTTTAATTGGCAAATACGATGCATTAGTATTCATAACACCATTTGCCATAACCTGACGTGGATATAAAATCTGGATACGACGCTGAGCCTGTTCAAAGAACGCAATCAACGCTACAATGCCAACCACAAACACAACAATCAATGCAATCATAGCCGGTGAAATCTGTCCAACCGACCCCAGCGAGAAAACCTTGGCCAGTCCACCCGGCACTTCGGCAATAATCCCCGCAAAGATAAGCAAAGATGCACCCTGTCCGATACCACGTGCGGTAATCTGCTCGGCCAGCCACATAACAAATACTGTACCGCCAACCAATGCAATAATAGCGGATAATTCAAACGCAAAACCCGGATTTACAACCGCAGAAACACCATTGACAGGGGCCATCGCTTCAAGCCCACGAATAACGGCCCATCCCTGTACAACCGCCAAAAACACCGCCAAATAACGTGTATACTGGTTTATTTTGATACGACCAGATTCACCTTCTTTACGTAATTCGCTTAAAGATTTGCTGGTTGCTGTCAACAACTGCAAAACAATAGAAGCGGAAATATACGGGAAAATGTTCAATGCCAAAACAGACATACGTGACAGAGAGCCACCACTGAACATATCAAACATTCCCATCATTCCATTATCGCCACTGAATAAATGCAAAACAGCGGATGCATTTACACCAGGCAACGGAATAAACGAACCAATACGATAAACGATAAGTGCCCCCAACGTAAACAGAATACGCTTCTGCAAATCACTAAGGTTACCGAAAAAGTTTTTTAAGAATTTCATTGCGTTATGAATTTTAACCATTGACTTGCACCCAGGTTCCCCCAGGTGCAAATATAAAACAATTAGTTATTTTTAATTGTGCCACCGGCTTTTACAATCGCGGCTTCTGCTGCTTTGGACCACTTGTCCGCAACAACATTTACAGCGTTTTTGATTTCGCCCTTAGCCAAAACTTTCAAACCATCCATTTTACGATTGATAACTTTTGCAGCCAACAAAGAATCAACAGTAATATCTTTGCTTGCATCAATCTTGCCAGACGCAATAAATTTTTCAATATCGCCCAGATTGATAGTTACATATTCCTTAGCAAACGGATTGTTAAAACCAAATTTTGGGAAACGACGCAAAATCGGCATCTGACCACCCTGGAAAGTCGCCTGCTTGCGGGAACCGCTGCGCGATTTCTGACCTTTGTGACCACGACCTGCTGTCTTGCCATAACCAGACGCCATACCGCGACCAACGCGTTTAACATCCTTACGGGCACCAAAATTATCCATCAATGCATTTAATTTCATTTCTTTTACTCCTATAACTACCTATGTAGTTCTTTGTCGCATATAAACAAGTGTTGTTTACATACTCGGTTTAATTTTTATTTTTCAACGATTTCAACCAAATGAGAAACTTTGGCAACCATACCACGAACAGATTCAGAATCTGTAATTTCCTTGGTTTTACCGATACGCCCCAGGCCCAAAGCTTTCACTATTTTGACCTGTGCTTCTGGGCGACCGATAGTACTTTTAACCTGTTTTACAACTATTTTAGCCATAATTAAAACTCCTATTATCTTTACCCAGATTATTTTGCTTCTTCGGCAACTTCTACTTTCTTGCCATCACGACCAGCAATGATTTCAGCCACAGTTTTACCACGACGCGCCGCCACTGTTTTTGGCGAATTCATTTTATTAAACGCCAAGAAAGCTGCACGAATCATATTGTTTGGATTATTTGACCCCTGGGACTTTACAACAACGTCCTGGACGCCCAAGCATTCAAATACCGCACGCAACGCACCACCAGCAATTATACCAGTACCAGGAACAGCACTGCGTACAACCAACTTGCTTGCACCATATTTAGATGCAATATCGTGATGCAATGTGCGACCTTCTTTCAAAGGAACACGAATCATTTTAGCCTTGGCAGCTTTTGTCGCTTTCTGTACAGCGGACTGAACTTCCAATGCTTTACCTTTACCAAAACCAACGCGACCTGCTTTGTCACCGACCACAACCAAGGCCGAAAAAGACATATTGCGACCGCCCTTTACAGTCTTAGATACACGGTTGATAGAAACCAACTTATCTACCAAATTATCCGTCTGCAATTTTTTATCATCAAAACGTGCCATTATAATACTCCGTCTTATTCAAATTATATTCTAACGCCACCAGCGCGGATTGCTTCGCACAGTGCCTTTACACGACCGTGATAACGATAACCACCACGATCAAAATAACAATTGTCAGCAACATTTGCCGCAACTACACGTTCAGCAAACGCCTTGCCAACCAGCTCAGCACCGGCAACATTCCAACCTTTACCAGCAAATCCCTTTTCCTTAGAAGATGCAGCACAGATTGTGTGACCTTTGGTGTCATCAATGGCCTGGATTTCAATATGACGGCCAGAACGGAAAACTGACAAACGAATCTTGCCAGGATTTTTTCTTTTCAACGCACCACGATTTGCTAACGTGCGTCTTTCTTCCGAGTTCAAATGTTTCAACATTTTCTTTTTCCCTTTTTTCCGATTCCCGTAACAGCGGGAATCAAAGTTTAACAATTATTTCTTTTTACCTTCTTTGCGACGGATCTTTTCGCCCTTATAGAAGATGCCCTTACCCTTGTACGGATCTGCCTTGCGTACCTTATGAATTTTGTCCGCAAACTGACCAACCAAACACTTGTCCATACCCTTGACAGTAAATTCTGTTGGCGCATCACCCATAACAACGGTTAAACCCGCTGGGATGTCCATAACAACATCATGAGAATAGCCAGCAACCAAAACTAACTGATTACCCTTCACCGATGCTTTGTAACCAACACCCTTCATATACATAGGTTTTTCAAAACCATTTGAAACGCCTTCCACTGCACTGCGAACATTACGCGCCATTGTTCCCCACATTGCACGAGAAGCCTTATCCTCGGCATCTTTTGGTGTGATAACAACTTGGTCAGCCTCAATCGCTATATCAACCAAGCCAGCGTTTTTTGTATTCAGTGGCAAATTCAATTCACCCTTTGGGCCTTTGACGACCAACGCATTGTCCACAATTGCGACCGATACGCCGTCTTTCAATTTAATTGGATATTTTCCTGCACGAGACATAACTAAATCCTCACTTTAATTAGATAACCTTGCACAATACTTCACCGCCGACATTCATCAGACGCGCCTTGTGGTCAGTCATAACCCCATTTGGTGTAGAGACAATCGCAATACCCAAGCCATTCAATACCTTTGGCATTTTTGCACTGCCAGAATATACGCGGCGCCCCGGTTTGGATACTACGGAAATTTCCTGGATTGCACCGTTTCCGCCGACATACTTTAATTCAACGACCAAATTAGAACGATGTTCGTCAATTTGTTCAATGCGGAAATCTGTGATGAAACCTTCATCTTTTAACACAGACAAAACTGCCTGACGCAATTTGCTGTTTGGAACGACGATTGTTTCTTTACCTGCATTTTGACCATTACGGATGCGGGTAACCATATCGCCGATTGGGTGTGATAATGACATCTTTTACTCCTTACGTTACAGGGCAACGCCCTGCACTGTTTCCACAACTGCATTGTCCACAGTTGGATTGTTTTATTTTACCAGCTAGATTTACGTACACCTGGCAATTTACCTTCACTTGCCATTGTACGAACCTGCTGACGACACAGACCGAACAAGCGGGAATACCCACGAGAACGGCCGGTCACGCTGCAACGATTACGCAGACGTGTTGGGTTTGCATTACGTGGCAATTTTGCCAATTTCTTCATTGCATCCATACGTTCATCTGGTGTTGCATTGACAGACATTTTTTCTTTAATCGCTTCACGCTTTTTGGCATATTGTGCGACCAGTTTTTCACGTCTTTTTTGTTTGTTGATTAAAGCTAATTTCGCCATCTTTTTTAACCTTTTTTATTATTTCAAAACCAATGGCAAGCCGATTTTGGTCAGCAATGCACGTGCTTCGTCATCTGTTTTTGCTGTTGTCGCGATAACGATATCCATACCGCGAATAGCATCAATTTTATCAACGGAAATTTCCGGGAAAATCAGATGTTCTTTGATACCGAACGCATAATTGCCACGACCATCAAATTTAGATTTTGACAGACCACGGAAGTCTTTTACACGTGGCAAAGCAACTGTAATCAGTTTATCCAAGAAATCATACATACGTTTTCCACGCAGTGTCACCTTGGTACCAATAGGTTGACCTTCGCGCAGACGATATGTCGCGATGGATTTTTTCGCACGTGTGATAACTGATTTCTGGGCTGCAATCGCGGTCAAATCAGCCGCTGCGGAATCCAATTTCTTTTTATCAGAAACAGCTTCGCCAACCCCCATATTCAAAACAATCTTGGTCAGTTTTGGAACCGCCAACTCATTTGTGTATCCGAATTCTTTTTTCAATTCAGGCACAATTTCTTTTTCATAAATTTCACGCAATCTGCTTTGCATTTCTTTATTCCTTTTGTTGTGTCCCCGTAACAGCGGGCAACAATTTTTTACTTATATCTCAGCACCAGATTTCTTTGCAACGCGAACCTTTTTACCGGCTTCTACTTTATAACCAACGCGTGTTGCCTTTTTGGTTTTTGGGTCAACCAATGCAACATTGGATACATGAACCGGTGCTTCGCGGTCAATGATATGACCAGGCTGTTCCTGTGTGGGTTTGATGTGCCATTTACGACGGTTGACACCTTCAACAACAACACGTGATTCAGACGGGCGCGCTTCCAGAACTTTGCCTTTAACGCCTTTGTATTTTCCCGAAATAACTACGACTTCGTCGCCTTTTTTAATTTTCATTTTATGCCTTCCATCTGTTATTAGATTACTTCCGGTGCCAAAGACACGATTTTCTGCACATCGTATTTACGACGAACTTCACGGGCAATCGGCCCAAAGATACGGGTTCCAATTGGTTCAAAATTGTTTTTATTGATTAAAACAACCGCATTGTCGTCAAAACGAATGATGGAACCATCAGGACGTTTGACAGGGAACTTTGTACGAACGATAATAGCACGCTGTACAGTACCTTTTTGAACTTTACCACGTGGAATGGCCTCTTTAATGGCAACGACAATTTTGTCGCCAACTGTTGCATAACGACGATGAGAACCGCCCAACACCTTGATGCACATTGCTTTACGCGCACCACTGTTGTCTGCAACCGTCATAACTGTTTCATTTTGAATCATAACTTTAATCCTTTACCTGCGCACGGAGCAATCCCCCACCGCTTTGTTATGGGTTCCGACTGTCGCCTTATACTTTCCCGAACCGACCTCAAAGAACCCGTTGATTATTAGTCAACTACTTCAACTGCATCGTCTTTGGAAACACCAACGCGCCCCTTTACAACCCAAGATTTTGTCTTAGAGATTGGACGATGTTCTTCAATCGCTACGATTTCACCAATTTTATATTCATTGTTTTCATCGTGCGCCTTGTATTTTTTATTGTGCTTTACGAACTTACCATACAGCGGATGACGGAAACGACGTTCCACCTCTACAACGACAGTTTTATCGTTTGCTGTACTGATAACCGTTCCTTGCAGTATACGTCTTGGCATAACTATTGTCCCTTATACTGTTTATCTAACCCGCGGATTTTAGCACCAAATTTCATATTTTACGGCACAAAACCCACGGACTAAATCCTTGTTTTTACTTTTCTGACCCTGCCTATAATATCTAAAATTTTAGAAATCTCAACAAAAATCAGCAATTTTTTTATTTTTTTGCAGCGTTCAATTTTGTTTTTACGCGTGCAATTTCACGACGGGTCTGACGCATAACGTGTGTTTTTGGCATCTGACCAGCAGCGTGCTGAAAGCGTTGGTTCATTTGTTCTTTTTTCAAATCAGCCAATTTACTTTCCAGTGCTTCCATCGTCAATTCGTTTTCAACTTTCTTTTCAGCCATTTTAACTACCTTTTTTGCCCTGCCCCGGGGTTATTCCCCGGGTGCGCAATTCCATTAGTTTATTTTGCGTTCAACAACTTTGGTTTTCACCGGCAGTTTTGCCGCCGCCAACGCAAATGCTTCATATGCAACTTCTGGTTTTACACCATCCAGTTCAAACATGATGCGACCTGGCTTTACACGGCAAATCCAGTATTCAACCGCACCTTTACCTTTACCCATACGAACTTCGGCTGGTTTCTTGGTGACGGGAACATCCGGGAATACACGAATCCACAGTTTACCCATACGGCGCATATGACGAGTGATTGCACGACGTGCCGCCTCAATCTGACGCGCAGTAACACGTTCTGGTGACATAGCCTTCAATCCAAAAGAACCGAACGCCAATTCGCTGCCACCTTTCGCAACGCCGTGAATACGGCCTTTGTGTTGTTTGCGAAATTTTGTTTTCTTTGGCATTAACATAATACAAACCTTTTATTTCTAATAATTTCTACAATTATTATTTGTGTTTTCTTTCGCTGCTGCCGGCATATTCGGTCGGGCGCGCCATTTCAGAGGCCAACTTATCCTTGTTTACAACATCACCAGTATAAATCCAAACTTTAACACCGATAACACCGTATGTTGTCTTTGCCTGGATAGAAGCATAATCAATATCCGCACGCAAAGTATGCAATGGAATACGACCTTCACGGATTTGTTCGCTACGCGCAATTTCAGCACCGTTTAAACGGCCACTGCACATAACTTTGATACCCTGGGCACCAGCTTTCTGAGCATTTTGCACAGCTTTTTTCATAGCGCGTTTGAAAGAAACACGACCTTCAATCTGCTGCGCAATATTCTGCGCAACCAACTGTGCATTCAGGTCCGGACGGCGAACTTCGTAAATATTTACGACAACCTGGTCATTTTTCACCAGTTTCTTGATATCGTTACGCAAAGCTTCAATATCAGCACCGTTCTTACCAATAATCATACCAGGTCTGCTGGTATGAATAGTCACGACAACCTTTTTGGCAAAGCGTTCAATAACAACCTTGGCCAAGCCGGCTTTCTTTAATTTCTTTTCAATAAACTTGCGGATTTTAACGTCTTCTGCCAACAATGCCGCATAGTCTTTTTTACCTGCAATCCAACGTGAATCTGTAATCTTGTTGATAAACTCACGCAATGAAATAGGTGATACTTTCTGTCCCATTTTCTTTTTCCTTAAATTTAATGGGGGCGTTCTTGAAGTCTGATGACTTTATTCAGGAAATTTCATTCCATACCGCCCCACACATCTTACCTTATTTTGTTGTTTCCTTTTTTGCGGCTTTCTTCTTAGAAGGAGCAACCCCAGATTCCAAAACAATTGTCAAGTTTGAGAATGGTTTCAAAATCGGACGTGCACTGCCACGTGGTCCCGCCATAATGCGTTTCATCGTCAACGCTTTGCCACACCAAATTTCTTTGACATACAAAGTATCAACCGGCAGGTTTTTGTTGTGTTCTGCGTTTGCAACCGCAGACAACAAAGTCTTCAACACTTCCCCAGCAACGCGTTTCTTGGAAAATTTCAAGACATCAACCGCGCGTTCAACTGGTAAACCGCGAACCAAATCGCAAACCAGATTCAACTTCTGATGGCTAACGCGAATCATTTTATTGAATGCACGAACCTGGTTTTCTTTAATTCCATATCTTGCTGTCATAACTGCTTACCTTATTATTTTTTGCCTGCTGCGGCTTTTTTATTCGCTGCGTGACCCTTGAAAGTACGAGTTGGCGCAAATTCACCCAACTTGTGACCAATCATATCTTCTACGATAGACACAGGGATAAATTTATTACCATTGTGCACTTCAAACGTCAATCCAACCATTGGTGGCACAATTGTGCTGCCACGAGACCAAGTTTTAATTGGTTTACGGTCATCTTTTTCAATAGCCGTTGCTGTTTTCTTCAAAACAGACGGATGAACATAAGGACCTTTCCATACTGAACGAGACATCATTTACTCCGTTTATTTCTTATTATTTCTTTTTCGCCAAATGTCTGCTGCGAATAATCATCTTAGCAGTACGTTTATTGCTACGGGTACGATATCCCTTGGCTGGAATACCTGTACGTGATACCGGTTCGTGGCCCTTAGAATGACCATTACCACCACCCATCGGATGGTCAACAGGGTTCATAGCCATACCGCGTACGGACGGACGAATGCCCAACCAACGTGCGCGACCAGCTTTACCCAAGTTGACATTGCGTTGGTCCGGATTGGAAACGCTGCCAACTGTTGCCAAACATTCGGAATGAACTTTACGCAACTCACCACTGTTCATTTTAATCTGTGCATAAACACCATCTTTACCCATCAACTGAGCATAGCACCCTGCACTGCGAGCCAACTGACCACCAGCACCAGGTTTCAATTCAACGTTATGTACGATTGTACCGATTGGCATATTTTTTAATGGCATAGCATTACCTGGTTTAATATCAGCGTGTGCAGCCGCAATAACAACATCACCAGCTTTCAAATCACGCGGTGCCAGGATATACGCACGTTCACCGTCTGTATATTCAATCAATGCGATAAAAGCAGTACGGTTTGGGTCATATTCCAAACGCACAACTGTCGCAGGGACATCCATCTTTTTGCGTTTAAAGTCAATCAAACGATATTTACGTTTATGACCACCACCTTGATGCATAACGGTTACGTGACCAAAATTATTACGTCCACCTTTGGACTTCAAACCAACTGTCAGTGCCTTTTCCGGCGCACCACGGTGCAATTCACTGCGGTCAACCTGTGTCAAACCACGTGTACCTGGTGTTGTTGGCTTATAATGCTTTAATGCCATTTTTTTCTTACCTTTGTTTATGCCTTGACACTAGCATCCAAATATTCTGGGTTCTCTGCCAAGGCCGTTTATTATACTATATATTTGCGGACAAATCCAGTTTTGCATCTGCCGGCAAAGATACATACGCTTTTTTAACAGTGCGCTGTGTGCCTGTACCACGACCACGGAAAGTTTTAACTTTCCCTTTAACAACAACAATGTTCACCTTGGTTGGTTTTACATTGTAAATTGCCTCTACCGCACGGGCAACATCTTCTTTGGTTGCATTTGCTGCAACTTCAAAAGCCACACCATTGCTTTCAGACAGTTTTGCTGCCTTTTCCGAGATAATCGGACGACGCAGTATATCATAAATACCAGCGGTCGCAACGATTTTTTTCTCTGCACTTACTTTCTTTTCTGCCATTTTGCTTACCTCAATTCTTGATTGATTACGCCAATCTTGCTTCTACCGCTTTGACTGCATCGGCTGTCAAAACCAATTTTTCATGCTTCAAGATATCCAGTACATTCAAACCGATTGTTGGCAAAGCATCAATATTTGCGATATTTGCCGCGGATTTCTTGAAGTTTTCATCCAATTCTGTTGCACCAACGAACAAAGCAGATACAATATCCAATTTTTTCAACTGTTTTGCAAATGCACCTGTTTTCGCCGCCGCCAATTTTTCAGAATCAATAATAATCAGGCTGCCATCTTTTACCTTAGAAGACAAAGCCATTTTCAGACCCAGGCTACGTACTTTCTTAGGCAGGTCAATGCTGTGATCGCGAACAACTGGTCCGTGAACTACACCACCACCACGCATATGAACATTGTACTTTTCACCCTGACGTGCATTACCTGTTTTCTTTTGCTTAAAGGCTTTTTTACCGCTGCCTTCTACATCAGAAACAGTTTTAACAGCATGTGTACCGGCACGTTGTTTTGCACGTTGCCATGTCACAACACGGTGTAAAATATCAGCACGTGGTTCTAAACCAAAGACAGCATCGGACAATTCTGCTTTGCCGACTGCTTTGCCATCAAAATTTATAATATCTAATTGCATTTTAATTACCTCACTCTTGCTGTCGCTGTTGTTATATTATTCCGCCACAGCTTCTGTTTCGGTTGCTGTTTCTGTTTCAACAGGGTCTGTGGATACAGATTTTGTCGGAACAGGCAAATCTTTGTGTTCTTTCTTGATTGCGTCTGTGACCAAGACGAAAGTACCGTTAGAACCCGGAACTGCGCCTTCTACGAAAATCAAGTTTTCTGCTTCGTCTGTGCCAAATACTTTCAAATTCTGGACGGTGACGGTTTCATTACCCATCTGCCCCGCCATTTTTTTGCCCTTTAATACGCGGCCCGGCCATTCACGCATACCAGTACCACCAATAGAGCGATGTGCTTTCAAAACACCGTGTGTTGCTTCCTTACCGCCAAAGTTATGACGTTTCATAGCACCCTGGAAGCCTTTACCTTTGCTTGTCGCTTGGACATCAACGAACTGACCGACAACAAAATGAGACGCCGACAACGCAGTCCCCACTGGGATAATGCAATCGTCAGATACACGGAACTCTACTACCTTGCGATACGGTTTTACACCTGCCTTTTCCGCTGCAACCAATTGTGGCTTTGCAACATGTTTTGCCTTGGCTTCGCGCAAACCCAAGATGTTCGCAACATATCCATTTTTTTCCTGCGTACGATTTCCAATGACCGCGCAATCACCAACCGCCAAAACTGTGACTGGATGTGCGACGCCGCCATCATCATACAAACGCGTCATACCTATTTTTGTTGTAATTAATCCGCTACGTTTCATTTTTTTATGCCTTTGTTTATGTCAGAGGTTAGCGGGGCTCAGAATACTTCCCCACCAACACTAACAGTTTATTATTTTTTTATAATTTAATTTTTACATCTACACCGGACGCCAAATCCAACTTCATCAAGGCATCTACTGTCTGAGGGGTTGGGTTCACAATATCTACGACCGCTTTATGATTGCGGATTTCAAATTGTTCGCGTGATTTTTTATCAACGTGTGGTGAACGGTTTACCGTAAATTTTTGAATCAGTGTCGGCAAGCGAACTGGCCCAACGACATCTGCGCCGGTGCGCTTGGCTGTTTTAACGATTTCTTCTACCGATTCCATCAAGACTCTGTGGTCAAATGCCGTCAACTTGATGCGAATTTTAGATGCAGGTACCATTATTCGTTTCCTTATAGTTGTCTGGGCGGTAATCACTGACACTTTTAATTCAGTTACACCGCCCACGACTGTTTAATTATTTAATGATTTTTGATACAACACCTGCACCAACTGTGCGTCCGCCTTCACGGATAGCAAAGCGACGACCTTCGTCCATAGCAATAGGTGCAATCAACTGCACTGTGATACGAACGTTGTCACCAGGCAGAACCATTTCTTTGTCTGCTGGCAAAGTAATTGTACCAGTTACGTCTGTTGTGCTGAAGAAGAACTGTGGACGATAGTTAGAGAAGAATGCTGTATGACGGCCACCTTCTTCTTTCGTCAAGATATAAACTTCAGCTTCAAAGTCTGTGTGTGGTGTGATGGAACCTGGTTTGCAGATAATCTGACCACGTTCTACATCTTCTTTCTTGGTACCACGCAACAACAAACCTACGTTATCACCGGCTTCACCCTGATCCAGCAATTTGCGGAACATTTCAACGCCAGTAACTGTTGTTTTCTGTGTTGGACGCAGACCAACGATTTCACATTCGTCACCAACTTTGATAACACCAGATTCTACACGACCTGTGACCACTGTACCACGACCTGTGATAGAGAACACGTCTTCAATTGGCATCAAGAATGGTTTGTCAACTGGACGTTCTGGCATTGGGATGTATTCATCACATGCTTTCAACAAAGCATCAATGGATTCTTTACCCAAACCGTCGTTTTTGCCTTCAACAGCAGAAACAGCTGAACCACGGATAATTGGAGCATTATCACCGTCAAAGTCATTTGCAGACAACAATTCACGGATTTCCATCTCAACCAATTCCAACAATTCAGCGTCATTTGCCAAATCACATTTGTTCAAAAAAACAACGATTTTTGGAATACCAACCTGGCGTGCCAACAGGATATGTTCACGTGTCTGAGGCATTGGACCATCAGTCGCCGCAACAACCAAGATAGCACCGTCCATCTGTGCCGCACCGGTAATCATGTTTTTAACATAGTCCGCGTGCCCTGGGCAGTCAACGTGCGCATAGTGGCGTGTTTCTGTTTCGTATTCAACGTGGGCAGTGTTGATTGTAATACCACGCTGTTTTTCTTCTGGTGCATTGTCAATCTGGTCAACGCCCTTTGCAGCATCAGCACCAACACCATAGTAGTGAACAATAGCAGCAGTCAATGTTGTTTTACCGTGGTCAACGTGACCAATCGTACCAATATTGACGTGCGGTTTGCTTCTTACATACTTTTCTTTTGCCATAGTTTTCTCCTTAGGCTTGTTTTTGTTAGTTTAAAACTCTTGTTATTTATTTCGTCAGCTTCTTGATTACTTCGTCAGCAACGTTTGTCGGGACTTCGTCATAGTGTGACAATTCCATATACGGATTTGCACGCCCCTGCGACAAAGAACGCAATGTTTTTACGTACCCAAACAGATTTGCCAATGGTACATACGCAGAAATCAATTGGTTACCGAATTGTGTTTCAATACCATTGATCTGACCACGACGACTGTTCAAGTCCCCAATGATGTCACCGACGTATTCTTCCGGTGTGTTGACCGAAAGTTTCATAATCGGTTCCAGCAATTTCGGTGATGCTTTCTTCATCGCTTCGCGGAAGCAAGCACGCGCCGCAATTTCAAAGCATAATACATTAGAGTCAACTTCATGATACTTACCGTCCACCAATGTAGCCTTGAAATCCACTGTTGGATAGCCAATCAGAACACCTGTCTGTTGCGCTATCTTCAAACCTTTTTCAACACCTGGGATGTATTCTTTTGGAACAGCACCACCAACAATCTTGTTTTCAAATTCATAGCCCTGGCCCGGTTCCAATGGTTCAAATTCAATTTTAACCTGGGCATACTGACCAGAACCACCAGACTGTTTTTTGTGTGTATATTCTTCTGTGACCGGCTTGCGGAAAGCTTCGCGATATGCAATACGTGGTTCACCAACGTTCACATCAACTTTAAATTCACGCAACAGGCGGTCAACCAAAATTTCCAAGTGCAATTCACCAACACCCGACAAAATCGTCTGACCAGATTCTTCGTCAACCGATACACGGAACGACGGGTCTTCTTTGGCCAACGCTTGCAACCCCAAAGACATTTTTTCAATGTCCGCCTTGGTCTTGGGTTCAACTGCGATGCTCATAACCGGCTCTGGTACGTGGATTGATTCCAGCAAGATTGGACTAGATTCATCACACAGTGTATCCCCTGTGATTGTTTCTTTCATACCAACCAATGTGATAATATCACCAGCCGATGCTTCTTTGATTTCTTCGCGGTTATTGGAATGCATCAACAGCATACGACCAACACGTTCACGTTTATCACGGTTGGAATTATAAATGTACGAACCCGATACCAATTTACCAGAATAAATACGGATAAACATCAAGTTTCCAACAAATGGATCGTTTGCAACCTTAAATGCCAATGCACTAAATGGTTCCTTGGCGTCCGGCTTGCGTTCATCGGCCGTTTCACCGTCCATTTTTGTACCTTTAATAGCAGGAATATCCAATGGACTTGGCAAGTAATCTACAATCGCATCCAACAATGGCTGAACGCCCTTGTTCTTAAACGCGGTACCGCACAAAATCGGGTTAAAGTTCTGGCCAATTGTACCTTTGCGAATCAATTTTTTAATGGTCGCTGTATCTGGAACATTCCCTTCCATATATGCTTCCATAATTTCATCGTCCAATGTCACGACTTCTTCAATCAATTTGTCGTGCAGTTCCTGGGCTTTTTCTTTCAAATCATCAGGAATTTCAATAATATGTGGTTCTTTACCCATATCATCTTCCCAGACAATACCCTTCATTTCAATAACATCAACGACGCCACGGAAATCAGATTCTGCACCGATTGGGAAATTCAGAACCAATGGATTTGCCCCCAAGCGTTCACGAATCATATCCACACAGCGGAAGAAATTACCACCAATACGGTCCATTTTATTTACAAAGCAAATACGCGGAACCGCATAACGGTCGGCCTGACGCCATACTGTTTCTGTTTGTGGCTGAACACCGGACACAGATTCAAAAACCGCAACTGCACCATCCAGAACGCGCAAAGAACGTTCCACTTCCATTGTAAAGTCCACGTGCCCCGGGGTATCAATCAAATTGATACGATGGTCACGCCAAAAGCAAGTTGTTGCTGCAGATGTAATTGTAATACCGCGCTCCTGTTCCTGGGCCATCCAGTCCATCGTTGCACCACCATCGTGCACTTCACCAATTTTGTATGTTTTACCCGTATAGAACAAGATACGTTCAGAAGTTGTTGTTTTACCCGCGTCAATATGGGCCATAATGCCGATATTGCGGTACATATGTAAAGGTGCGGTTTTTCCGACTGACATTGTATCTTTCCTTTGCCTTTGTTTTTATTACCAGCGGAAGTGAGCAAACGCCTTGTTCGCTTCTGCCATTTTATGTGTGTCAATTTTCTTTTTAAATGCGCCCCCCTGACCATTCAAGGCATCACGCAATTCGCCAAACAGTCTGTCTTCCATGCTGCGTTCACCACGTTTACGCGCAAACATAACCAACCAACGCAGGGCCATTGTTTGCTGACGCGCCGGTCTTACCTCAACCGGGACCTGATATGTTGCACCACCTACACGACGACCTTTGACCTCTACTGATGGTTTCAAAGCATCAACCGCTTCCAGGAACATATCCAATTCACTTTTACCATCTTTGGCCAATGTTTTTAATTTATCCAATGCGCCATATACGATGTTTTCGGCAACTTCTTTTTTGCCGTCCCACATAACAACATTTATACACTTTGCAACAACCAGATTATTATATTTGGAATCTGGCAAGATTTCACGTTTAGTTGCAGCTTTACGTCTTGACATATTTATTTTCCTTTTTCACTTCATCCGCATGTGCGAATTACTCACGTACATTACATACGTGTGGTTATTTTTTATTATTTCTTGGTTTTGGCACCATACAAAGAACGACCCTGTTTACGTGCATCCACACCCTTGGTATCCAAAACACCGCGGATAATGTGATATTTAACACCAGGCAAGTCCTTTACACGACCACCACGAATCATAACAACGCTGTGTTCCTGCAGGTTATGACCTTCGCCAGGAATATAAGCAGTTACTTCGCGGCCGTTTGCCAGTTTTACACGGGCAACCTTACGCTGCGCCGAGTTAGGTTTTTTCGGAGTCGTCGTATAAACACGAGTGCAAACCCCACGTTTCTGTGGGTTTTCCATCATATCAGGCGCAGTGCTTTTCACTACGACTTTTTTACGAGGTTTCCGAATCAGTTGATTTACTGTTGGCATTCAAAATCTCTTTGTTTTTCTACTCGTTTTTTAGTCTGCACAAACCCCGCCTATCAGACTTATTTCAACGACTTAACGCCGGATTATAAATCTGTAAAATCAAAGCGGTTTCTGTATTTTATACCTTCCTTATTTACACGGAAAGCGAACATACTATAAACTCAGCCCCCCGCATTGTCAAGAAAAAACTAGGAAAAAAATATAAGATTTCCGCTTGAAAAGCGCGAAAAATTAGGATTTTACCCTACTCACAACAATGACAAATTTTTAATCCGTACAACATCCCTTGTTAAATTCAATATTGCATAAAAAAACTTGATTTGATAGAATAGAAACGTCGTCAGGTATTCTGACGATGAGGCGTAGTAACCTCTGCCATAGCGTCAACAAACAAGACTTAAAATGGCGCAAAAACGCGTCTTTTTTTATTGTCTGTGACGAAAAAATCTCCTGACCATCGGTCAGGAGGGTTGCGATATACATAAATAAGCACGCAATTCTATGGATTGTTACTAACCTCCTGACCGTCAAAAAAATTGACGGTTTTTTGCTTTTAATCAAAAAACACAGGAGATAGAACAAATGAACAAAAAAATTATCACAAGTGCGTATATTTGCATTGCCTGTATTACAACAAAAAACATATACGCTCAATATTCCAACCTTTACCCAATAAATCCGTGCGCTTATGTAGACGTCAGCGCCTGCCAACCAATCAATGATTCAGGCGGTTGGTATACAATGGACGACCCATGTATGATGGAATGTGAAGAATGGCTACCCTATCGCGGTGTTCCAACATCCACAACAACTAATTATTCTTCACATGTTATAACATCAAACTGGCGCGTAATTGAATTTACGACCTGCCCAGAAAAAGAGGATTACAACACACCAGCCGAATGCACCACATACACAATACAGGATTACACCTGCGAAACCGGATATTATGGCAGCCCCACATCTTCATCCACAGGCTGCACAATTTGCCCCAGTAACGCAACCTGTGATGGCGGCACAACATTTAGTTGCAACCAAGGCTATTATAAAAACGGCAATACTTGTGCACGTTGTCCATCATCCGGCGATGTATATGGCACAACCGCATCTGGTGGCGCGACTTCAATAACTTCCTGCTATATACCATCCGCACAATCCATACAAGATACCAGCGGCACATATGAATTCAGCAACAATTGCTATTATACAAATTAAACCGCTGCCTTGGGAAAATAAATAAAAATAATTTAGAGCGGTCGGTGTACACGGCATCCGGCACTAGTAAAAAATTCAAAAGAAAGCAGCAAACAAAAACCGCAACCACAGTGTACAATATACACATAAGGTTGCGGTTCTTTGACGCAGACACGCCATTAGATTTTATTTTTAGAATTCAATGCCAAAGTTGACACCAAACCCAAATCCATCAACCCATTCCCAATCACCGGTAGAATGTTCCATTTCACCCATGACATATGCACCAATGTATTTTGTTTCGTCCAGGTTATAGTTGGCGCCAAATTTACCGGTCCATTTACCAGCGTCTTTGATTTCAATACCTGCTGGTGTTTCATCATCCAGAACACCGGTATATTCAACCCCTGCAATCAGGTTCCATTTTGGACACAGCACCAACTGACCATCAACACCGACACTCAATTTATGCATACCATCGTCACCCCAGTTGAACGATTCGCTGTTCAGATAGTCAAAGTCTACATGTCCGGCCAATGTCCAACCTTCACCGACATAACCACCACGAATACCTAACGTCCATGTATATTCCGTCATATCTTTGTCCAAGAATGGAACATGGTCGCCCCATACAGGGTCCAAACTGTACACGCCATACACATCAGCTTTCCAGTTGCCCATATCAATCGCACGATAATTTAATCCAACTGTAAATTCATCCCAAGACATTGCATCAAAGCCTTCTGCTTCTGACACCCCTGTCTTCATAAATACAGCCAAATCATTTGTAATACCATAGCCAAATTCTTCGGTAATGCCCCAATCTTCAATTGCCTCTGAATGCGATTCTACCGCAAAATTGCTGTAAAAACGACCTTCACCTGGGCGGTATAATGGATTACCATCAATAATGTTTGCCGCGTGTGCACCAGATACCGCAAATACAGCCAATAAAGATGTTAAAGCTAATTTTTTCATATTCTTTCCTTTCGTTAAGATTAAACCACTAGATGCTTTTGGTCTAGTTATTACAATTTTACCAGGACCAAAATCCCGCCCGCAACACCAAAGATTTTTGCAAAACCCAAAAAAATATGATACTATCCCACGCGTACGCGAATCGGATTTTAATCCCATAATATTTTCAAACGCCCAGATTTCCTGGGTATTTTTTAGATTTGTTATAATTCGTTATACTTTTTAATAATTATTATTTTTAATCAAGTGACGGTTTTTCAATTTTTATTTTTTATTTTTTTTATTACACGCCAGTCATTATGATTTTTCATATGCGTTTCATAGTCGCGTGCGAACTTATGCCCACCCTGCCCGTCGGCAACAAAAAACAAATAATTTGTATCTGCAGGATTTAACACAGCACGAATCGCATTCTGGCCCACATTAGCAATTGGTGCTGGTGGCAAACCAGCATTTCTATATGTATTATAAGGACTTTCAATTTTAAGATGCCCCCGCAACAGTGGTGCCCCCTGCATATCCCCCAGACCGCCCGTCAAAGCATAAACAACGGTCGGGTCGGCTTGCAAACGCATCCCTTTATTCAAGCGGTTCAAATAAACACTGGCAACAATTGGCATTTCACGCGCCTGGGGTGTTTCTTTCTGAACAATAGACGCCAATGTTATAACATCATTCCAATCCCGCAGTGGTTTTGGCAATCTGCGATTCGTTTTTCCCCACGCTTCTTTAACAGAAACCATTTTTTTACGCGCCAGTTCCAGCACCGCCAAACGCGCAGTCCCCTTTGCCACACGATAAGTATCCGGGAAAATATCACCATCGCGCAGACCACACACCAATGCCATATTGTCCGCCGCGCATTCAACCCCACCAGACAACCCAGGCGCATTTAACAATAAATTTTTAATTTGGATTATGGTCAAGCCCTCTGGTATAACGACCGTTGTGGCGGCAACATCGCCCTGTGCAAACATACGCGCAATGTGCCAACTACTGGCCCCGGCAGGTATATCATATTCACCACTTTGAATCTGACCACCATTCAGGCGCACTGACATTTTGAAAACCTGTTCCGAATCGACCAACCCACGCCGCACTAATTGCGTCGCCGTCCCCGACACGGTATCACCACGGGAAATACTGTACACAGAATCGTTTTTAACCGTTGATTGAACACAAAACATATACCCCAGCGCAATCACTATAATCAGCACCGGAATAACTATCATCTGAATTAAAACGCGAATTGGAAAAATCTCTCTCTTGCGTGCCATAGTGTATGGATTATTACAAAACAAAGCCAAATTGCAACCACAAATAAAATTAGTGGCGAGTCGTTAGTGGATAGAGGCCCGCGCTGATATGACGATATTTTATAAATTCCATTTTCACTGTTCAGCATTCACTAGTAAAAATCCCCCAAATGGGGGATTTTATTCCTCTTTCTTGCCCAGGCCAATCGTATTTTTAACTGGGTCAACGATTGTTTCCTTGGCACTGTCCAGGGTGCGAATCAACGCACGACGAATTTTCCCACTGATAGTCATCGGCAGGCTGTCCACAAATTCTATCACACGCGGACATTTATAATGCGCCGTGCGGGATTTTACATGGTCCTGTAATTGACGCATTACAACATCAGTCGGCTGAAAATATTTATTCAAAACAATGGTTGCTTTAACCGCCTGACCACGGGCCGCGTCGGGAACACCGGTGACGGCAACCTCGCGGACGGCGGGATGTTCCAACAGAACACTTTCCACCTCAAACGGACTGATACGATATCCACAACTTTTAATCAAATCATCATTGCGCCCCACGAACCAGAAATACCCATCCGCATCACGGTATGCGACATCACCCGTATGATAATAACCATCGCGATATGCCGCCGCGGTCAGTTTTTCATTTTTGTGATACCCCTGGAACAATCCGATCGGACGTGAATCTTTCAGGCAAACACAGATTTCACCCACCGTACCATCAGCAACCGGACGACCACGTTCATCCAATAATTGAACATCCCAACCGGCCGCAGGCATACCCATAGACCCTGGTTTTGGTTCAATCCATTCATTGTTAAACAACATTACACAGGTTTCTGTCTGACCAAAACCTTCGCGCATCTTGATACCGGTCTTTTCCAGGAAACGTTCATAAACTTCTGGATTCAGGGCTTCACCCGCAATATCGGCTTTCTTTAACGACGACAGGTCATATTTACTCATATCCGCATGAATAATCATTTTATACGCGGTCGGCGGCGCACAGAACGACGTCACACGATTTTCTGCAATTGCGGTCAACAAATCGTGCGCAGTAAACACACGACTGAAATCAAACACAAACACAGTCGCACCTGCCAACCACTGGCCATACATTTTACCCCACGAACATTTTGCCCAACCTGACTCAGACAATGTAAAGTGAATATCATCATCCGTCAATCTTTGCCAGAACACAGCCGTATTGATATGTCCCAATGGATATGCAAAATTATGCGCCACCATTTTTGGTAAATCGGTTGTGCCACTGGTGAAATAAATCACCATAGTATCCAATGTTTCATTCGGCACGCGTTCCAATTTCGGATTTCCATTTTCGGCTGCGTCTGAAATCTCGGCACAGTCAATCAGCTGGACATCACGGTCCCCAATGGCAGATTTGATTTCTCCGACAACCATACCATCATCAAACGCAATAATTGCACGTGCACCCGCGGTATCAATACGATATTCAATATCCTCGGCCTTTAATTGATTGGTTGACGGAATTGGAATTACCCCCAATTTATGCATCGCCATCATCAAAACCCAATATTCCCACCGACGACGCAAAAATAATAAAACCGTGTCACCCTTTTTCAAACCACGCGCACTTAAAAAATTCGCCACAGCATTTGACATTCGTGACAAAGCCTTAAATGTGATTGATTTCTTTTCACCACTGTCGTTGACCCATAACAATGCAACTTTGTCTGGCGTCTCGTCTGCCATAACGTCAATAACATCATACGCAAAGTTAAAGTTATCAGGAACAGTTGGCGTTGCGTTTTTACGATAATCATCATAATTATCAAATTTATTTTTTTGTAAAAAACGTAATGCAAACATATTTATTCCTTTTTTTGTTGTATGCAAAGATAAATATGGTGCGATAAAGGCAAAAATACAAGGGAAAAATTCAACAAAAAAGATTGATTTTTATAAATTTTAATTGCATAATCAGGTCCGCATTGTTTAACGGAGTGTAGCTCAGCCTGGTAGAGCGCTACGTTCGGGACGTAGAGGTCGCTGGTTCGAACCCAGTCACTCCGACCATAAAATTCAAATCGCCCCTGTGGCGATTTTAATTTTATGCCAGTGTTGATGGTCGTATCATACATTATGCAATAATGTGTGGTTCGGAACGAGGCGTGCTTGCACGCGAAGTGAAAGGGGCCCGCCACAAAGTGGTGGGAATTACAGCCCAGGCACGACACATTTTTATCGCCCCTGTGGCGATTTTAATTTTATGCCAGTGTTGATGGTCGTATCACACATTATAATAACAAAACACTAATAACTTTTTATGTATTCCGCCACTATTCACTAACCACTTACACTAACCACTGAAAAAAATCCCGCCAATGGCGGGATTTTTAATACCCTATTCCAATCATAACGCCGCACAGCAATATTGCAACGACGGCAACATAATAAACTATACACTTTTTATGTTCATATGTAATTCTCATTTTACCCCCCTTTATTTACCATCCTTGAAACAACTCGTCACTGCACCCCAACACACTGGCCCCAGAAGCAGAACTTAGCACCTGTAATATAGTGCCAATCATAAACAGCAAAATTAGCCCCACCAGCATTGGAATACCTGTTTTCTGTACCCCTTTGATAAGTTCTGCTTCACCATTTAATTTACCAGTACTGATTGCTTCCCACGCATATTTGGCCAGAATAAATCCCGCCCCCGCGAATGCCAATGTCCGCAGAATTTTGAAAATTCCCTGCATTTCGGCAATCAGTCCACATAGTCCATCAATATTCGCCGCGGCAAACGCCGGTATCACAACCAATGATAACGCCAGTCCCACAAGCATTTTTTGACATTTCATATTTCACCCCTTTGTATAAAAAACAAAACCGCCAATGGAATTGACGGTCGGGGTGTTAGAAAAACACTTTGCATGTTCCCGCCGGTCTTTGGGCGCATGCGCCCTGTTGCATACACCGGCGGCACCCCGACACAAAGGTCCGGGTGATTAGTGCATAATAAATGGCGCACAATGCGCCCCATACTATGCGTAGGGAACGACACAAACACCGTGTCGGCGCAAAGTAGGCTTTCTAAGGCCCCGAAACCACAATCCCTGATGGTTTCACAGAAAATTCTACCAAACCCGCCCCATAAAAACAAGGAAAAATAAATTATAAAACCTACCTATTGACAAACAATGTTTTTTGTGCTATACCTATCACAGGAATAACAAATAAGAGGTTAAAAAATGAAAAACGAAATTTATGATATCGCAATCGCATTTATCATGGACAAAGACACACAAGCCGACGCATATATCAGCAACGACGATATTCTTTACACATTTACAAAACGCGGTCTGGCCGATTACCCATATTGCCTGATTATCAGCGCAACCTGTAAAGCACCATATAAAATTGGAACATATCCAAAAATGAAATATAAGGGTCATATTAGCCTGCAACGCGGCACATCACTAAATCCGCAACACAGTTTATTGGACGAAAGAACAAAACACGAAGTCGGCAGCGCATTGGATAAAACACAATGCGATTTGAAACGCTTTATTACACGCGTGCGTTCACCTAAATTCTTTAAGACACTAGATATGGCAGAAAAACGTATTACTGGCAAAATTCAAACGACCGACAATTCCGCACAATTATTCAATATAATTTACAGACTGAAAGAAAATCAGAAATAATAAAAATCCCCCAAAATTTCTGGGGGATAAAAAATTAAAAAACGATTATTCTTATTTTAATTTTTTCAACACAATAGATGCATTTGTTCCACCAAAGCCAAAACTGTTACTCAACGCAACATCAACCTTGCGTGATTTTGCAACATGCGGCACCAGGTCAAAGTTGCCAACGACATCTTCTGGTTCGTCCAGGTTGATTGTCGGCGGAACAATACCATCACGAATTGCCAGCGCACAGAAAATAGCCTCTACCGCACCGGCCGCCCCCAACAAATGCCCTGTCATAGATTTTGTTGACGACATAGAAACCGGCACATCACCAAACAATCCCTGAACCGCGGCCAATTCACCAACATCACCCAGTCCCGTTGATGTGCCGTGCGCATTTATATAATCAACATCTGACGGATTTAAGCCAGCATCCTTTAATGCGGCCGCCATTGCACGTGCGCCACCCTCGCCATTTGGGGCGGGCGCAGTAATGTGATACGCATCCCCGGACATACCGTACCCTGCAACTTCGGCATAGATTTTTGCGCCACGCGCAACCGCATGTTCATATTCTTCCAGAACCAATACACCGGCACCTTCGGCCATAATAAAACCGTCACGATTTTTGTCCCACGGACGTGAAGCCTTTTCAGGTTCATCATTACGCGTACTTAATGCTTTCATCGCGGAAAATCCCGCCAATGCAATACGACTGACCGCACCTTCGGTGCCACCACATACCATAATATCTGCGTCACCATATTTAATCATACGTGCGGCTTCGCCAATAGAATGCGCACCGGTCGCACACGCCGTCACCACAGAAATATTTGGCCCCCTTAAACCATACTTTATTGAAATATTGCCCGCCGCCATATTGATAATGCCCTTTGGAATAAAGAACGGACTAACGCGACGCGGACCACCAGTATGCAATTCAATACAGTTATCATAAATTGTATTAAAACCACCAATACCACTGCCAATAGACACCCCAACGCGTGTCATATCGCCATCATATTTATCCAATCCCGCATCTTTGATTGCTTCATCTGCCGCAACCATACCATAGACTGCATATTTATCTAACTTGCGCTGTTCACGCGCATCAACCACTGCATCTGGATTATACATCCCTTCGTCTGTCCCCTGCTGTGGAATACCAGCGATTTGCGACGCCAGGTCAGACACATCAAAAGTATCTATTTTGCGAACCCCTGATTTACCCGCCAAAATATTTTTCCATGCATATTCAATTCCGGTCCCCACGGGGGAAACAATACCCATTCCGGTAATAACAACTCTTTTCATTATATTCTTTCCTTATGTATTTTAACTAACATACGGGCATATAATAAACTTTTTATAATTAAATTGCAGTAAAAAAATCCGCCGGCACAATTGCACCGACGGATAAAGTTTTTTATATACTGAAACAAATATTATTTTTTGTGTTCTTCAATATATTTAACTGCATCACCAACTTTTTCCAGTTTCGCAGCTGCATCGTCTGGGATTGTGATGTCAAATTCTTTTTCAACTTCCATAACAAATTCAACAACATCCAAAGAATCAGCACCCAAATCATTTACGAATGTTGCTTCTTCTGTAACTTTTTCTTCTGGCACACCCAGTTTTTCAGCTACGATTTTTTTTACTTTTTCAAAAGTTGTCATATTTCTTTTCCTTTGTTTATGTTAAACTTTCTGGTCCATACCATGACCGTCATTATCTAATAAACTATCATTTTATAGGTACCGTGTCAAGGAATTATAACAAACGATAACAAACGCTTGACAAAGCGTAAATTATATGTTTTGGGAAAATATATCATCCAACAATGAATTTATATTTGCACGAAAATCCTCGCGGTCGGACGCCCAAACCAACTGACGCATCAGGAATTTATACACATCATCCATTGTCAATCCCGGAATCCCAGCCGCCACCGCAACGCGTCGCCAGGCTGTACGCGGGTCCATCAAATGCATACCGCCCCGTCCCGGGAAAACCCAATGTCCATCCTGGGGTAAATCCTGCAACAAAACAATGGCACGGTCCGACAAAGGTCGCCCCAACCACATATCGTGATTAAAATCTAAATCTTCCCACGCCATAGAAAAAACTTTTGAGCGCGGCACAAAACCATAAATCAACATAAAGAATGCCGCCCGCAATGTCTGGTCTGGATATTGGTCTATGGCTGCAATCAAGCGATGCAAGCCCGCACGATTTAATGGACGCACACGGCGATTTTGTGGAACCTTTTGAATATTGGCGGTTGGATTTTTTTTCACATACCCAGTTTCTATCGCATAGTTAAAAATACTCTGCAATAATTCCTGCATACGCGCTGCAATGGCTGGCCCACCAATTTGTGAAATCACATTTTGAATATCAGTTGCTGATATTTCACAAATATTTTTTTCAAACAAATCAGACAAATGACGATTGATTGCCCGCACCAGTTTGGTATGAGAATCCTCGCCCCGGCGAACCCGATTCGTTAAATATAAATCCAGAAATTTTTTAAATGTAATTTTTTTACGACGCACGGGTGGCTTTTTCATCGCATCCTGCAACAGTGTGGGAACCGCACTGCGCGCATCCTCTATATCCATATCAGGATAGTTGCCAATTAAAATGCGCTTATCTTTGCCATGAACACGTTTGCGCACAAAGAAAGTTTTAACCCCACGACTGGTAATATACATACGCAACCGCGGCTCAGACATATCCTGAACAACATCAAACCCCGAACTTGGCGCAGGCAAGTTATCCAAGATATACGGATTAAAATAAAACTGGTGCGCCATTTCGGCCCCCTTTGTATTTTTATTTTACATTTGCAAATTTTTTATTCCAAAACGCATCAGACTTTGCCTTTAACGCATCATACCGAACCCTGGCATCATAATAACGATTGTTAGCCCGATACCCCACACACAAATTATTTGAACATTTCTTTTCCTGGTCCCGAGGCGCAAAATGTGGACAATATACAACAAAATAATTGCACGGCGATTGATTCAGAACATCAAAGTCATCAATAATTCGTTTGCATTTTACACACGCATTACCACTGTTTATATTTGCTTCAATGGGATAAAATCGTCTCAAAGACAAATATGCAGAATCCGCATCATCCCGTGCTGCATTAGTTTCTTGTTTTAATTTTCTGTATTCCTGCCAATCTGCAACAATTTGTACCACAGGTGTTTTTTTCAAATAATCAAACCATTTCATAATAAATCCTTTTAAGATACCTTTAATGCATTGATAAACGCCGATTGCGGAATTTCCACATTACCAAAGGTACGCATACGCTTTTTACCCTCTTTCTGTTTTTCCAACAATTTACGTTTACGGGTTATATCCCCCCCATAACATTTTGCCGTCACATCTTTGCGATATGCAGCAATAGTCTCTCTTGCAATAATCTTGCCACCAATAGCTGCCTGCAACGGAATTTTGAATTGATGACGCGGAATTAAATCTTTTAATTTTTCAACAATCTGACGCCCACGCTTTTCCGCAAAAGACCGATGACACATAAATGACAAAGGCTCAACATTTTCCTCGTTCACCAGAATAGAAACCTTTACTAAATCGGATGGTTGATATCCGAATACAACATAATCAAACGACGCATAGCCTGACGAAATAGACTTTACTCTGTCATAAAAATCAAACACAATTTCCGCCAACGGCAACTGATATACCAATACCGCACGATTACCAACATATGAAATATTTTCCTGGATTCCGCGTCGTTCCGAGCACAGCGACATAATTCCGCCCATATATTTATCGGGCATCATAATCGTTGCACGCACCCACGGTTCTTCAATAGATGCGATTCGTGTTGGGTCCGGCATATCAGCGGGATTTTCCAAATCTATGACACTGCCATCGCGCAAATGAATCTTGTACAGCACGCTGGGCACGGTATTTATCAGATTCAGATTAAATTCACGCGCCAATCTTTCACTGATAATTTCCATGTGCAACAATCCCAAAAATCCACATCGCAAACCAAACCCCAACGCAGATGATTTTTCAACAGTAAACATAAACGAAGCATCATTCAAAGCTAACTTTTCCGCACTTTCACGGAACGTTGGATAATCATCCGCCTCTACCGGAAAGAATGACGAAAACACCACCGGCACAGACGGCTTAAAACCGGGCAACATTTTCATATTTTCCGCCCGCGAATCGCAGATTGTATCGCCAACCTTGCAATCGTGAATTGTTTTCATTCCCGTGATAATAAAACCTATTTCCCCGGTATGTAACGCATCAACATTTACCATTTTGGGTGTAAAATAGCCAATTTTATCAACAACATATTCTGCCCCGGTTGCCATAAATTTAATTTTCTGACCGCGCGATAAATTACCGTCAACCACACGTACCAGAATAACAACCCCCAGATATGAATCATACCACGAATCCACCAACAGCGCACGTGTCGGTGCATTTTCATCACCATGCGGCGCGGGCAATTTATTTACAATCTCTTCCAATAATTCTGGTACACCATCACCGGTTTTGCCCGATACGGCTAACGCCTCGTTCGCATCCAGACCGATAACATCAGCAATCTGTTCACGTGTGGCGGCAACATCACTGGACGGCAAGTCAATCTTGTTCAACACAGGTAACATTTCCAAATCATTATCCAACGCCAGATACGCATTCGCCAACGTCTGTGCCTGCACCCCCTGGGTTGCATCAACCAACACCAAAGCCCCCTCGCACGCGGCCAACGACCGTGACACCTCATACGAAAAGTCTACGTGCCCCGGCGTATCCATCAGATTCAGTTGATAAACCTCGCCATTTTTTGCCTTGTAATTCAGGCGCACCGTCTGCGCTTTAATCGTGATACCGCGTTCACGTTCAATATCCATAGAATCCAAGACTTGGGCCTTCATCTCGCGCGATTGCAGACCGCCCGTAAATTCAATTAAACGGTCCGACAAAGTGGACTTGCCATGGTCAATATGTGCAACAATTGAAAAATTCCGGATATTAGATTGCTTCATGTTATTACCAGTTGTTAGTGGTTAGTGTTAGTGGTTAGTGAATGAATCAATCCTGATAACATTCTTAAAACTTCCGTTATATCTTTATGTATTTGTCCTGCTTTGGCCTTTTCAACAAACCCTAATGCAGTCGCTAAATCTATTTGTGCTTCCAGTTCCGCAGCCGAGCCTTTTGCTACATACACAAAATGCAAATACTCTTTCGTTGTTCCACGCGCCGCCCCTTCTGCTAAATTAGAACATACAGACACAGCGGCCCTACGCATCTGTGAAACTAACCCAAATTGTTCATTCGGTGGAAAGCAAGCCGTAACCCTATATACATCAATCGTCAATTTAAATCCACATTGATAAACTTTTAAATCCTTGACTGATTTCATGTATTCCACCACTAGCCACTAACCACTTACACTAACCACTCAGTTTCCTTATGCGGCAATGATATACCAGTATTCATGCATTCGCAAGGTGAAATTTTATAAACTTTTCTGCATTTGGTATTCCCAGTTTAATTTAACATATCCGTGCTTTTGATAAAATTCCAACGCCTGCTTGGTTGGTCGCGATTTTAGTTTTATTTGCCGCGCCCCAACACCAATACAATAATCCTCATAAGCTTTCAGCAAAGCGGACCCAATACCGCCCCTGTGCGCCTTTTTATCCACAAATAAATTATCAACCGTAGCACAGTCTGATTTTACATTTCCAATTAAAAAGCCATTTACAAATCCATTTGCCCGTTCATCAACAAACATAACAGATTGCCCAGAATCCACCAAATATTTTAATGTCACCCATTCCCCGCCGGACCCAGCGTCCATAAAAGTATTCACAATATAATAACAATCCCAGAGCAATCCACGCTCTAACTTAAATACCCGTCTAATCATTACCCACATCCAAATTATTCAGCAATTGGTCAATACGTGCCGCACGTTCCAGCGTATCATCATATGCAAATTTAATATCTGGGACATATTTCTGGTCCATACGCGCCGCCAATTCAAAGCGCACACTGCGCGTAATTTCGTCCAAACGTGCCTGCACCGTTGCAATATCTGTGTTGCGCGTATAATAAAACAAACGCACAAATTGTAATCCGCCGTGCGCCACCGCCCCCACCAGCGACACACCCGCACAAACCGGGTCATCTCCATAATTATCACGCAGAATCTCGGCCACCAGGGTTTGCACCTTGGCCGCAACACGTTCCCCACGATTGGAATTAAATTGACGTTTTGCCATTATTTTTGCCTCTGTCTTGCTTTATTATTATTGTAAATTAGTAAATATTAAATTACAATCAAGTAAATTTTTGTTCAAGCAAAGGGATTAGGGAATGAAATTTTCAGAATTTATTTTACAAAAATCAGAATCACGCGGATATTCGTGGTTGGTTTTCTTTTTAACCATATGCGAATCTATATTCCTTTTTATCCCACCAGAAGTATTTATGACCCCACCCATTATTGCGAACAAGAAACGCGCCATTCCAATCACCATTGCGGCGGCCCTGGGGTCCATTGTCGGTGGTGCGATTGCATATATGATTGGTATGTGGCTGTACGATTCGGTCGGAATCTGGCTGATTGAAACATTCTCTAACCCAGAATTGATAGAATCTACAATCAAACCAATGTTCAGCAAATACGGCATAATGATAATCGTCCTGACCGCGGTCACCCCAATTCCATACAAACTGCTGGCAATATGGTTAGGCTTTATCGGTTATCCACTGTGGTTATTTTTAGCTGTATCTGCAATATTCCGCACAGGTCGCTTTGCGATTATCGCCGCACTGTTATATTTTTTCCAAGAACGCGCAAACGCAATTGTAAAAAAATACTTTTGGCCATTGACCATTGGTGCAATTATTGCAGCAATTTTAGGAATTGGTTTAATAAGCTTATTTTAATTAGCGCAAGAAAACAAAAATTAGCAAAAAATTTATCCAAGATACTTATCACAAAAAAATCCCCTTTCGGGGATTTTTTATTCACACGCGCCATACGACTTAGCAACAGGATAATTTTCAACACAGGCACTGCCCGAAACCGCACAAGCGGAACGAACCAATGTGACCGTTGGCGCATCAACTGGTTTATAGTTAAATTGCGCGGCGGTACACTGCCCCAAATCAGTAAATGTCGCACATGTATTTTTCCACGATGCACAATCGGTAATCGTCGCCGTTGGTGCCACCGTATCCGGCAGACGCAAGTTCCATTTTACATAGAAATCTTTTAATGAACCGATTGAATGTGATTTACCAAAACCAACCTGTTCCAAACCATCACCAACGCGACAGTTGATATTATTGCGTTCAACAAACGCGGTTATCGCCGTGGCCAAGCCACCCGTTCCCGCACCAACCGCGGCGCCAATTCCAATACTTTTTGCCATATTGGATTTTTCACCTTTTAATATAGTCAGGCTTTCAAAGATTCCATCCAACGGGGTCAGTTCTTTGCGAATCTCGCCTGGCAAACGGCAACCGGTACTGGCACTGGCACTGCAATAAATTCCAGTACCCTCTAATTTATCCAGATTAAACGGCTTAAACGTGCATTCGCCCGACACACCTGCACCGGCCATAAATTCTTTTGCCAGGAAATCCAGACATTCTTGCGCCGATTTAAAGTTGTGTCCGACACAGGCTTTTGACACTTCGTGTTCTGCAAAACAGTCTTCGTCTATATTTGTATAATTTTCACAACCCAAGCTGATTTCCAAAGACACTTCTTCCCTATAAACCTCTACATCCTGGCACGCTTCAACCGCAACCGCATATTCATCATATGTGTTATACAAATCCAAAATCGCTTCGCACTGGGACACCGTAATCTGGCCGCCGGTTGTGGACACGCGGTCGGATATATCCAAATATTGGTTCAATGTTCCAATCTTGCCCGTGGCGCGCAATTGTTCGGTCAGTTCTTTCAAATGACTTTCACGCGTACAATCAAAATCACGCTTTCCATGTCCTGCAATAGCACCAACCCCCGCACCAACCAGTGTTCCACCACCAACCCCAACAACGGCAACTGTGCTGGTATCATTCATCAGGGAAAATCCAAACAAATCTTTATTACAGCTGAACGTATCACCCGCAGCTTTCCATACCTCGGCCGGCTTATCATCCCCCAGCGCGCCGAACAACCAACTGTTGGTAATATGCTTATCTTTGTTATAAGCCGCAACACGAATGTAACAAGTTGCCGTTGTCGCATCCCACCGTGCATAGTGTCCACGTTGACCATCAACACCCGGATTATTATTATTTACATTTACACCCTGTGGGGCAGTTTTTATCAATATATTCCCTTGTTGACTGTTATACGCACCAACATTTTTATTATATTCTGCGGTTGTGCGTCCATCATTTGCCACCGCTGCAAAAGACGGCCCATATGTATTCTTGTCCAATAACCAACAAGTATTTTCCGCCTGATTTGGTGTCAGACCGGTCTTGCGCAAAACAAAGTTATAGTATTCGGGCTGAACCTTGCGCGCGTTAAAGTCAATCCACACATCTGATGCAGAACGATAAACATTCGCACAATTACGACGCACCTCTGTCACACAGCGTTCCACCTGATACGAACAAAGCCCCATTCCATTGACAATTGCGTTACGCAAATCTTCGTTAAACATATCGTTCAAGCCACCTGGTAACGCCCCATTATTTACACAGTTCAAAACATCATTCATACATTTTTCAACAGTATATTCAGAATTTTTGACCCCACCATCCGGGCATTCTGGCGTTGGAGTATCCGGCACATCGGGGATATCGGGCTGTGGCGGTACCGGTGGCATATCTGGCACCTCGCCAGATGGCATATCGGTCACGATATTTCCCAGCGTATTTATCGGCAACTTTGGCATAGTCGGCATACGCGCACTTTGCGTTCCCTGGGGATTAGCCGCCCGCACATTATAGGCCGCGCGTCCCGAACTTTGCACCGACGCCGCACTTTCCACAAACGCCACCAACGCCAAACAAGACGCACCAAACAATTTCAAAACTTTCTGCATAATAAAAGACTCCCCTGTATTATCTATCTAATTATGCCATAAAAAGCCACCTAAAAAAAGTACTTTTTAGACAAAACTCCACCCGACTAAAATATTGACAAACCACATTTATCGTCTATAATCATATCAAATGCAAAAGGTCCTGGAATTTTTAAAATCTAAAAAAAGCGTCCTGATTTGGACGGTCTGTTATATATTTATAACATGGGCAATTTTGCATTTTTTATTTAATTTCAACATGTTTTCAGTTGTCCAATGGCACCGCCTGGCCCGGGCGGAATTGCACGGTTTCCCGGGTTTTGTATTTGGAATTTTAATCCTGGCGGCATTACCGCTTTATGTTGCAACCACAACCCTGGTTGCCCGCACGGGCGAAAGTCTGATAAAAATCAAACTGCCAAAAATAAAGATTCCAAAATTTATGTTGCCCACACCGATTGACATACCCGAACCGGTGGCCACAGACGCCCCCATCCCCACGGCACCGGCCGAAACACCCGAACAACCCGACCCGGTATCAAATCCCCTGCCCGACGATATGCCGACCGAAATGCGCGGCGCATTTATGCGCGCACGCCAACATATGGGCGCAATTCAGGCATCGGCTTTTGACCTGTCGCACATGACAACTCCAACCCCACAACCCGTACCCGTCCCATTGACCGACACGGTGGATGCCACGGACGCATTCCCATTACCCACGGATTTTGACTTTGACATCCCCACCACCCCCAGTGCGGAATTTACCGCCGCCCCAACATTTACCGACATAGAATTTGACACACCATCGGTCCCCGCACCAGAACCCACGCCCGCCACATCCCCAGAAAGCGAATATCACCCAGACCTGGCCGCAATAACAGATTATCTAACCACAAATAATATAAATTTTAAAATTGTGGACGACATAATCATTACCGACAAATTCGCAATTGCCACCCACAGCGACCCCGATTTCTGGGTCGCAGACACCGAAAACTGGTTTGCCGCGGGCCGCGTTCGTCAATCCCCAATTACGGCCGCCATACGCACGGCAACCGAAAATAATTGCACCCCAGCAATATATCTGGGCGCAACAAACATAATGGAACTAGACACCTGTATTGCCACCTGGCGCGGGTCCGGCATAACGGTAATAACGGATTTATCAGATTTAGCGAACCTGTAATATACACATATCCTGGGCTTTGCCCCGCATAACATTCACACGTGCCCACCCAGCCACAGCATCTTTTAGTTTATTAAAAACTTTTAATTCGTCACCAATAAAATACGCAGACACCTGCAACACAATTTTACCATTTGATTTCAGGAAGGGTCGCAAAGAATTCACCACCCCAAACACATATTCAAAATCACACTTATACTGCAAAATATTAGACAAATAAATCTGGTCATACGACTGATTCAAGCGTCCCCCCAGGGAATCCAACCCCACCCAGTGAAAATTGAACGGACGACGCACATTCTTAGCCAGAATATCGTATTCACTGGCAAACGGCACACTGTCCGTGTACAGCCCGCCCGACCGACAAATCTTGCACCCAGCCATATTCTGGACAAAAACGCGACTATCGGGCGGGCATATCGCCTGAATATCGCGAAACGCGGGCGTATTTGCAACAACTGAATTTTTATCAAATTCACGCAATACATTCAAGTACACTTCACGCGGTTTATTGGCAATAATTGCCGTTTTAATATCCATCATAGCCTTGGCACACAGGGACACATCAAAAGTATCCACCACATTTGCACCATATAACTTATAGAACAACGGCTGGTCGCCACTGCCAGCAACGGTTAAAACATCAGCACCCCGCGGTTGCAAGACGGTCATCGCAGCGCGTAAATCCTCGTTAGAAACGATATATGCGGGCGAGTACGCCGCAAAAGGCATCGCATCTAACTTATACTCTCCATTTTCTGGGTTATACTGTGAACGTGCAATATTTTTATCAAACATGGTGGCAATATGATATCCCCACCACCCCCAAAGTCAACAAAAATTATTTCCCACCCGTCCCCTTTCCCCTGCCCCCAGGGCGCAAGCCCGAATGTGGGGCGGGCGGAATTCCCGACGATTTATCGGCGTTGGAATTCCGGGGTGGGGGAAAAGTTTTTTACAAAATTTATAAAGTAAATTTTGTCATCCCTGCGCAGGCAGGGATAGGGTCTATAAAATTTCTTAGACACCGAAACTTATAATATATGGATAAGATAAAAAATATGTCATCCCGTGGCTTGTTCGGGTCCCGCAAAAATTGAAATTTTTTGTGGGTGATACCCACGGGACCCAGGTGTAAGCCTTATAATAAATTATTCAAATCATCGTATAAATCACGCCATTGAGGATTATACTTTTCTATTAAATCCTTTTTCCAATTCCGTTGCCATTCTTTCAAACGTTTTTCATGCGCTATTGCCTGATTCACATCCTCAAAACGCTCAAAATATACTAATTTATCTACATTATATCTGCTGGTAAACCCGGGAGTCAGGTGATGTTTATGCTCGTATATTCGTTGCGGTAAATTACTGGTGATACCTATATAAAGTGTCCCATTGCGGGCACTTGCCAAGATATACACATAATAATATTTTTGTTCAAAAATCATAACAAAAGAATACATGACCTGGGTCCCGTGGGTATCACCCACAAAAAATTTCAATTTTTGCGGGACCCGAACAAGCCACGGGATGACAATGAAGAAGAAAATACACTAATGACCAATGACTAATGCCTTCCACCACTATCCACTAACCACTTACACTAACCACTAAAAAATCCCCTTTCGGGGGATTTTTTATCTTATTCAACCCAAATGGTTGCATAAGTTGTACTCGTGGCACTGCCCGACGGAATCTGACCAACCTTTACAACACCTAACGTACTAGGAGTCCCCGTAGCCACTGAAATAGTACCACTATCATTTGTAATATTTGTCCCAGTTATCACCGCACCTTTAGTAGAAGATGTCGCCGCCGGCAACAAAGAAGCCGCAACACTTGTCACCTTAGTAGCAACACCATCTTTTGTCACATACACTGGCACAGACGCCGAACCAACCGCCGTACCATTTGTATAGGAAACACGATTATCAACCGCGTTTTCTAAATCATCAACACGTCCAGAAACCGCCTCTGCTGCACCCGTCACAGTT
>JAFTPS010000001.1 GCA_017463185.1 Alphaproteobacteria bacterium | reverse complement strand
GAAATGCAACACACCTATAATCTTGCAATAAAATTGTGTACGGATTGAATACGCCAAAGTTTCCATCCCAACACAATTTACTTTCAGTATCAGGTTTTCCATCTGTGCAATCTTTGCGCCCCACATATGCATAATAACGCCATTTAGTATCGGACTGGGCATATTTTTTGGATAATACACCGACAGCTCCGTATCGGTCTGGGTTATTTGCAAATCGGGCGAATCATGCCGATATAAAATTATACGATATGTATGCACATATTCTGGCATATTACGCGACAATATATCAATATAACGCCCGATGCCTGTCTGATAATTAGCATCACGTGTATCTATTTCTATTACATTGATTTTATGTTCTGATTTCTTCATTGCATATCTTTTAGTTTGAATACGGACAATCACCGGTAATTGTCACCTCGTATTTACCGGATGTATCGGACCCGCTTACCGTGCTGTTAATTGGTGTACCATAGCAACTGGTAATACCGGTACTGTCACTGCTTGCTTTAACTGTCAATATACCACTTAGCCCAACATTGTTATTGGCCTCGGCGGGACAAGTCGCACAATACACATCCAGCCCCGTGGGATTCAGCGGATAATTTGCGACGGCGGTGCGATAATAACCACTGGCATATTTACAACTGTCCAGGATTAAACCACATACCCAATTCAGTGCACTGCTGACCACATAGCCCGTTGTTCCATAGCACGCATTTGCAATCAGTAATGCCCCGGTACCTTCTACATAAATGGAATTGCCACTGCACCACCCTGTACTGAGTGCTGTGGAAAAATATTCCTGCAAAGCCTGTGGACATGCGGACCCGTCAACCGACGAATTGACACTTAGCGTCATCAAGATTCCACAATAGCCACTTTCATTGGCACAATATCCACCGGAAAATTGATTAATGCACGACCCCTGTGTCAGGCAACAAAAACCCGAATTTACATCACAACACGCATAGTCATATGCGACACCGGTCCCGGCGGCACTGCTACTCATCTCAACAATGCCATTAGATGACTTTCCGGTGTCTGTATATGTATATCCGCAATATGTTGTTGTATAACTGGTTGACGAGCCACTGGAACAACTCAGGCCCGTATTGTATAGATAATACCTGCCCGCCGTCATAACATTGGTGCAAAGACCCCACTCTTTTAATTTTGAAACACACCCCAAATCCGTAATCACGGGATACCCATCACCCCCATTAGATTCGCGTATGCACATAGAAACATGGGCATTGGCCACTGTGCTACTTTCTATATAGTAGGTACTCTCGTCACAAATTGCACCATTACGATATTTACAATTCGGACATGCGGTCGTAATTGTTACGGTCGCATCTGCACGTCCAGACACAAATATGGACAAAATCGCCCCCAACATACGAATCAATGTGCGCTTCATGTGATTACTCTCCTTTTCCTTAGAATTCTGGGGGACCGTGGGAAAACGGTCCTTTGGATTCGGCAGAAAATCCAATTGACAAAGCCCCGATTTCCGCGGTAAAATATATGTGAATAAATGCCGAAAATAATGGACCGTTTGGATTCGGCATAAAAAATTCCCAGCAAACCCAGACTGAGTACGCCATACGGCGGTTTTTTTATTGTAAAAAAAATGGGCAGTGTAAGTGGAGAGTAAAATAATAATGATTATATGATTCTCAATTTTATGTTTATAACATCCACCACTGTTCACCACTCACTAAAAAATCCCCCATTCGGGGGATTTTTTATTCGCGCCATGTGATGGTGGTAAACATTGAATTTATTTTTTCGCGCAATATTTCATCATTAAAAAACTGTTCACGGGCGGGTGCGTCCGTTCGGCGTTCTGCATCCTCAAAATGAGGGATATATTTTTGAATTGCAATATTTTTTACACCACGCGCCATCAATATATTTGCTATTTCCATCAAATCCGCCTTAGCAACAAAACGTGGGTCGCAGGTTATACGAACCTCAAAATCTTTACCGGTATTCCCCCATATATCCAGGCTGCGTATCATATTATCATATGCAACACCCTGGCCCGTCAAATCCGGGTATTTTTCACGAGTTGCCTTAAAATCCAGACCTATCCAGTCCACCACATCCGCCGCACGACGCAATGTGTCGGGATAAAATCCATTGGTATGCAGACCTATTTTGAATCCCAAATCACGCACACGGCGCATATATTCAATTGTGGCGTCGCCCTGCATTAAAGCCTCGCCCCCGGAAAATACAACGGCTTCCAATTTTCCGACACGTGATTTCAACCATTCAAAAACCCTTTCTGGGTCATATTCACCATCACCGGGACATAACAAATGGGGGTTGGAACAATACGCACACCGCAACGGACAACCAACCAAGAACAGCACAGCCGCTAATTTCCCCGGATAGTCAATTGTGGTAAACGATACCAATCCCCCAATTTGAATTTCGCGCATTTTATTATGCCGCTTTCTTCATCAATTCACAATGACGGGAACCCGCGGACAAACTGTTTTCTTCGGTAAATGTTTTACGTTCACAGAATTCAGAATACTTGCCAATGTTAAAATTCTTGACTGGGCGAATAAAACCCATGGAACGTGAAAAAATTTCGCAAGGTGTTCTGGTACAGTTTGTAGTCATAATTAAATCCTCCCTTTCGTTTTTGTTTATGACAGTTATTATTGTTCGTTATTCTGATTAGCGGCGTTTTCCGCGTCGCATTTCGGACAGAATTCGTGTTTCCCCGGCAAATATCCGTGCTTTGGACAGATAGAGAATGTCGGTGTCAGCGTCATATACGGCACTTTATAGTTTTCAAATATCGTGCGTACAATCTTTTGCGCGGCATCTCCACTGGATACCGGTTCGCCCATATACAGGTGCAACATTGTACCACCCGTATATTTGCGCTGTAATTCCTCTTGGTGTTCCAGCGCAACAAATGGGTCATCAGTAAAATTCACCGGCAACTGAGTTGAATTGGTGTAATACGGCGCATCCTTGGTTCCAGCGGTGATAATATCTGGGAAATTTTTCACATCCGTTTTTGCAAAGCGATATGAACAACCCTCGGCTGGGGTGGCTTCCAAATTATACAGATTTCCGGTTTGTTCCTGGAATGTGGCCAGATTTTCACGGATAAAATCCATTACATCTAACACCAACTTTTTACCCATAGGTGTTGCAATATTTTCTTTGTCACCCGTAAAGTTGCGCACCATTTCATTCGCGCCATTTACACCAATCGTTGAAAAGTGATGACTCCAATCGCCCAAATAGCGTTTGGTAAATGGATACAAACCACGCTCCATATTCTTGGAAATAATATCGCGTTTGATTTCCAAACAATCACGCCCCAAATCCAACAAACGTTTTAATTCGGTGAACAGGCTTTCGCGATTACCCTTGTGTATATATCCCAGGCGCGCCAGGTTGATTGTCACAACCCCAATAGACCCGGTCTTTTCCGCCGAACCAAACAGGCCACCACCACGTTTTAACAATTCGCGTACATCCAAACGCAACCGACAGCACATAGAACGTACATCGGTCGGATTCAAATCAGAATTCAAGAAATTCTGGAAATTTGGAATCCCATATTTTGCCGCCAATTCAAACAACGGTTTTACATTTGGATGATCCCACGGAAAATCATTCGTGATGTTATATGTCGGAATCGGGAATGTAAACGGACGCCCCAATGCATCGCCTTCGGTCATAACTTCCAAGAACGCTTTGTTGATGATATCCATTTCGGCCTGCAAGTCTCCATAGGTAAAATCAACCTGCTTTTTACCAATAAAAGGATGCTGATTTTTCAAATCTTCGGGACAGGTCCAATCAAATGTAAAGTTGATAAATGGTGTCTGGGTCCCCCAACGGCACGGAACCGCACAGTTAAAGATAAGTGTCTGCATTGCGTTTTTAACATCTGCATATGTCAAATTATCAATACGCACATACGGTGCCAAATACGTATCCACGGACGAGAATGCCTGGGCCCCTGCAAACTCATTCTGTAACGTGCCCAAGAAGTTAACCATATGTGAAATCGCGGTTGCCATATGGCGTGCCGGTTCACATTGTAAATAGCCCTCTACACCATTAAATCCCTCATACAACAATTCACGCAAACTCCAACCCGCACAATACCCGGTCAACCATCCCAAATCATGCACATGAATTGCGGCTGTCTTGTGTGCCTCTGCAACCGCCCGCGGATACAGGTTCAACCAATATTCCGCCGTCACGCGTTCGCTGGTACGCAAAATCAATCCACCGATGGAATAGCCAACATTTGCATTTTCCTTGATACGCCAGTTTGAGCCACCAACATACCCATCAATAACTTCCACTGCATCAACCATAGATTCGCGGATTTCGGTACGCTTTTGACGATAAATTATATATGCCTCGGCCGTTTTGTATGCTTTTGCATCCATCAAGGTTTGAATAACAGTATCTTGAATCGCTTCCACCGTCGGTGTTTTATCCGAAAACTTATCATCCAATCGTTTTAATACATCCTGGGTAATTTTTACAATTTCTACATCTGATATCTCAGTAGTGACAGCCACAGCCTTTTTAATTGCCTCATAAATCTTTTTTGAATCAAAAGGTACAGTTTCCCCGCTGCGCTTTTGAACCGCAACCAGGCGTGTGGTCAATACTGGTGAAATTTGAATCTGTGTTTCTGACATCTTTCCAGCCTTAAATTACAATATATAGTGGTTATTAGTTTGATTTACTAACAATATATAGTTTTGCATAAAATCTAGCAATACAGAAAAGTAAAATTTTTTGTATTTTTCGCTTTACTTTTGCAAAGGGGGATTTTCCGCCTATTACAGCCGAAAAACAGAATCGGTAAAACGACCACCTTTCCATACCAAACATATTTTTGTATTAAACGCCTCATCAAAAAATACAAAATATAGTGCAAAAATTCCGAATCAGACGCTATATATTGTATTTTTTTAAGATTTGCGAATCGCAATATAGGGTTGTGTTTTATAGGAAAAAGGACTATATTCAATATGTCATAACCGTGGTGGTAATGACAAAATCTAACCAAACCAAGAGCATTATATTATGATGAAAAATATATATGAAATGCTGCAAGATGTATGTTCCCGGAACAAAGACAGTATTTTCTTTGTGCGTCAGAATGAAACATATGCAGATTTGTTAAAGAAAGTGAAACAGCGTGCTGTTTTATTGGCAAAACGCTTTGGTATTAAAAAGGGCGATACGGTCGCAATTCTGTCGGGCAACACCCCTGACTTTTTACGGTCATATTTTGCTATTACATCCCAGGGTGCACGTGCATTGATGCTGGATACTGGCTTAAACACCACAGAACACATCAATATGATGAAACGTACAGACTGTAAATTAATATTGGCGCAAAAATCATTATTCATAGACGATGCACCATGCGAAATATTTGATATTGAAAACAATGATGACACCGATGAAAATGAATTCGTTATGGCCAAAACCGAACGCGAAGACATTGCCCAGTTATCATTTACATCTGGTTCAACTGGTAATCCTAAGGTTGTGGGTCTGACCCATTCTAATCTGTTGTCATTACATGACGGTGCCCAGTTTTACAAGGATGTAATCCTGCCTGGCTATACATTCTATGGATTTTTACCACTGTATCATATATATGGTGTTGTAATTAATATCATTGTTCCTGTTTCATTACAGGGTAAATTGTTATTACAACCCGTCTTAAAACCCCAAGAATTTATCAAAGACTTTAAGCAATATAAACCAGAAGTCATTCCGGCTGTTCCAAGGATATGGGAAGTGTTCTATAAGAAAATTGTTGATTCCGCCCGTGAAAAACATGTCTGGACATTAATGCGCATAATCGTATCAATGCGCAAAGTTTTGCGTGCAATTGGTCTGGGTGGACTGGTTGACAAAGTCACAAAACCCGTCCACGATGCATTCGGTGGTAATACCCGGGTATTGGTATCAGCTGGGGCAACATTAAAACCATCAATTCGTAAATTCTATGAAAGCATGGGATTTGTTGTTGGCGACTGTTATGGTCTGACTGAAACCACGGGTCCCGCAAACTTTAACTTTGCATTCCGCAAACCTGACGGTTCTATGCACTATGCCGGCCCACTGTTGGGCAATGAAATCCAGATTCATAATCCGGACAAACATGGTATTGGGGAAATCTGGGTACGCGGCAACATGGTGATGCCAGGCTACCTGGAAAACGATGCCGCCAATAGCGAAGCGTTTGAGCAAGGATGGTTCAAAACTGGCGATATCGGATACCTGGACAAATTCGGTCGCCTGACGGTCAAAGGACGCCAAAAACAGGTTATCGTTCTGGACAGTGGCAAAAACGTTTACCCAGATGAACTGGAAGATTTGTACATGCAGAATGATGAAATTCTGAACGCGGCGGTCTTTGAATACGTTATCAAAAACAAAATCGTCCCATTCGCAGTATTCCAGGTAAAGCCCGGCACTACGGTTGAACGTGTGGCGTTCTTGCTGAAAAAATCAAATGTGCAAATTGCCCAGTACAAATGGGTCAAACACTTTGCGATTACCGAAGAAGAACTGCCATCAACATCTGCCAAAAAGGTCAAACATTTCGCCGTACGTGAAATGTTGGACCGTGGCGCGTTCAAAAAAATGAACGCCTAATCGGCAAAGCATTGCATCCCCTGCCCCCAAATTTTGGGGGCATTTCTGTATTGACAAAACATATTTTATGTACTATATAATAAGTGTGAAATAAAAATGGGGGACAAAGATGGCAAACACCAAAAAGCCTGTATCATTAAATGTAATTCATATCTTGAAATCTATTGTTGATTACAAGACGCCTGCCCTGCACCGTGATGTCAACAACGGAATACGCGCCGAACAGGAATTACCTGTTATATGCGAATATATTTCAAATCTGAATCAATATATTATCAATAATCGTTATGACCGCGAAGCGTCCAAGGATGCCGAAGAGGACTTGGCCGATTATGAATACCAAGCATCTGGCATACAGGCAAAAATCAATCGTGGCAAAATTGCCCAGGAACAATTGGCCGCGGCACAAAAATTCAATGCAACATATAATACAATCGTGCGCTCTTTGGCAAAACCGACCGTAAATTTATCTGAATTGATTGCCCAACGGAATGAATTAGAGGCTCAACTTTTCAAACTGGACGACCGTATATCCGCATGTGAAATCAATATGAATCCGGGCGAACGTGGCCACGCCATTGCCGCCCAGGCTAAATCAGATATGGCGGACTATATTGCGAAATATAATGAACTGGATGAAAAATATCGCGCTATCTGCCACAAAATCAATACATATACCCGTTAAAAATCGCCCGTTGGGGCGATTTTTTAAGACACGAAACAAGAACTAATGTATTACCCCGCTATTCTGCATTCACTTTTCACTAAAAATCCCGCCATCGGCGGGATTTTTATTTTGCGACCACCACCATTGCGGTACGCAGGACGGTATCGCCAAACATATATCCCGTTTGCATTTCATCCACTATTACATTGGATTTATGGTCCGGGGATTCTACTACCTGAATCGCATTATGAAACTGTGGATTCAGCGGTTGGTCCAACGAGTCTATTTTGGTAATCCCGATTTGGGCAAATGCTGATTCCAATGCACGCGCCATTGACTGAATACCCGCATCATCGGGCGTATGCTTTAATGCCGCCTGGACCGCATCCATCACCGGCAGGATTTTTTCCGCAACCCCCATCGCGCGATTGCGTGCGCGCGATTCCGCATCCAGCACACTGCGACGACGGGTATTTTCCAATTCCGCCGCCATACGCAGATACTTGTCATTCATATCCGCCAATTGAACCCGCAATTGTTCAATTTCGGGATTGGGTGCATCTTCATTTACCGGACTATCCATCGTTGGTGTATCATCAACGGATACAGTCTCTACATTGACTTCTTTTACATCTTTTTCGTCGTTCATACCAGTTTTTCCATTTTTCTTTGATACTATAAAACTATTTTACACTGGTTATTATAGGTATGAAATCATCACTTTTCAAGGATGCACCACCAACCAAAACACCATCTACATTTGGAATAGACATAATTTCGGCGGCATTAGAACCCTTTACCGACGCACCATACAATACCGGCGTACCGCCCAACCCCATATCAGCCAATGTTTTGGCAATCAGTGTATGTGCCTCTGCAATTTCGGATTCTGTTGGGGTCAGCCCCGCACCAATAGCCCAACGCGGTTCATAGGCAACAATAATATCGGTGCTAACATCGGACGGAATGGATTCACGAACCCCAGATTCAATAACCGCCATTGTTTTGCCGGCCTGTTTTTCCTCCATCGTTTCACCAACGCAAATAATTGGAATCAATCCATTTGCCAGTGCCTGGGATGCTTTGTTGCGTACAGTGTTGTTTGTTTCATTGTGATATTGTCTGCATTCACTGTGACCAACAATTACATATTTTGCCCCAGTATCCGCAATCATAGATGCGGCAACTTCGCCCGTAAAAGCCCCCTTGGCCTGTTCACTAACATCCTGCCCCCCCAGGGCAACCTTATCAGACCGTACGCCCAACATAGTAAAAGGCACACACAAAATAACTTGATTTTCTGTATCAACCGTTTCCAAATCACGCACCATTGATTCCAGTCCGCTACGCGTCCCGTTCATTTTCCAGTTTCCAGCAATAATTTTCATTAGTTTTCCCCTTTTTTTCATTGCTTTTTTGTGTTTTGTTTTGCTATGGTATCGCAAAAGGGGAACAAATGCTAGAATATTTAAGAAATGCATCAGAAAAACCAATTGCCAAGATTCTAATTACAATATTGGCGTTTTCTTTCGTTGGATGGGGTGTTGCCGAATGGATTTTTGGCAATGTCACTGGGGACAGCGCATTGGTCTATGTCGGCGACACCGATGTATCGGCCCAGCGTTTTAACGCGGAAAAATCGCGTGAATTGGCCCAGATGACCCGCGAGCAACAACGCGCGGTTTACACCGACGCTGCAACGCAAAATGCGTTTTTACAGCGCGTGATGACCAAACTTACCACCCAACAGATGGCAGAAAATCGTGCCGATGATTTGGGATTTGTGGTCAGTGACCACCGAATCGCCCGTGAAATTCGTGATTTCCCAGAATTTCAGGTAAACGGCGAATTTTCCACATTTGCATTTGATACGGTTTTAAGCAATTCTGGTTATTCAGAGGCTGAATTTGCGGATGTCTTGCGTGGCCAGGTTTTACGCTCTATGGTGCTGGGTTCTATGTCCGTTCCGTTAAAGGTCCCAGAATTTGCCATAACCGCAGCATATAATGCACGCTATGCCCAACGTGATATTAAATACGCAACGGTAAAGTATTCTGATTTTAAGGTGGCCGAGCCAACAGACGAACAACTGCGCGCATTTTATGAACAAAATCCGCAAATAATCCCGGAAATGCGTACGGTATCGTATGTAATGGTTCCCGCAGATATGAGTAAACCCGACGATTATGACGCAGCCTATGCCATCGCGTTAAAGGTAGAAGATGCTATCATCGCTGGCGAACCGCTGTCCACCGCTGCATCCGCGAACAAGGCCAAATATGTATCATTAAAACCATTTGCCCACGACAATCGCCCAGTAGACAAAGTTTTGACCGATACTATTGTTGCAAAAATATTTGATATGGCATCGGGCGAGGACAGTGAACTCCTTGAAACCAAGGATGGATTTGTCATTTTCCACATTGATGAAATCAAACCATCGCATAAGGCCGAATTTGAAACGGTAAAGAAATCTCTGATTTCTGACTGGAAACATGCGGAACAGAAAAAACAAGCCTATGTCCGTGCAAATGAAATTTTGGTCACTTTGAACCAGGATAATAAAATGGATGGCAAAACAGCAACAGTTTCCCGTGCATCTGGCGCACCAGTGGATGTATTGGTTGCCACATTCCGTGATAAAGTCGGCGAAAATTCAATTGTACCAGGTTCGGATGCGTTTTATGTCCTGCACATAGACCGCGAAATAGCACCAAAATTAGACACGAAAAAAATGACTGATTTACGCAAAGAATTACAAAATATGTCCGCAACCAATATTATGGACGATTATAACGCATTCTTGATACGCGAATATCCAATCAAGATAAATGAAAAAGTCTTTAATCGTTTCTTTGTAAAATAAAAACTGCGCCCCGTTGGGGCGTTTTTTTATTTCACCAACCGTTCATATAATTTCACGGTGTCTTTTATCATCTTGCGCGATGTATAGCGTTCTTTGTACCGACCGTATGACAGTATCCCCATCTTGGTACGCAGCGCCACACACTCTATCACACGCAGCATGTGGGACGCATATTCAGCCGTATCCAATTTTTCATCAGGACCTGTATTTACAAATAACCCTGCCTTGCCAAACATTTCCAACAATCCTGCTGCATCACTGCTGATTATAGGCAGGTTATACGACATCGCCTCT
>JAFTPS010000012.1 GCA_017463185.1 Alphaproteobacteria bacterium | reverse complement strand
TCCAGCCCTTGGATGAGAACCTGTAAGGTTCGACAAGGAGTAGATTTGACAAGTACAACGCAGTCAAATCGTCACGACTGCCCCGCAGGGTGCATTGCAACCGAGGGAATCTGTAGGGCGCGCCAAAAATACAACCACCACACTTGTGGTGGTGTTATTTTTGTGTCCAGCCCTTGGATGAGAACCTGTAAGGTTCGACAAGGAGTAGATTTGACAAGTACAACGCAGTCAAATCGTCACGACTGCCCCGCAGGGTGCATTGCAACCGAGGGAATCTGTAGGGCGCGCCAAAAATAAAACATACGTATTTCAGATTCCCCATCACCCACAGGCTTTGTATCCCTAAAATAGCCCTTGCTTGCGATTCGTGCAATACGCCATGTAATAACCATCTGCGCCCGTCCAATCCTTTATCTGATAGCCCACAGACTATAAAACTTCAAGTAAAACGGAATATTTTTATACAAATCGTCAACCGCACACAAATGAAAAAGTCCGACCATATGGTCGGGCTTTCCCACTCTCAAAAAAACGCGCCGAAAACCCGACGCGTTTTCCTATCTCTGATGCGAAGTATATCACAATTCTTAGTCTGAAACAACCTTTTTTAATCTGCGCAATTCAAAATACATATACAAATCTGCGCCCGCATACAGCAACAGCGTCAGTGCCAACCAGAATGTCACCGCAACCGCCCCCGCCAACGGATAGACCAGCAGTAATACCGCCAACGCGACCAAAATTATAGACATAATTATATCAAACACATAATGTCCAAAACGCGCACGCGCCATATTTATCGCAAATATCAGTGCACGCAAAGCCTTGAACAGAAACAGAATTACAAATATATAAATCACGCTAATTACCGCCCCAACCGGATATATACAGAACAAAATACCCAAAACAATATTCATCAATCCAAACAGCACATCCAGCCATCCGCCCCCAACCACACGCGACGATACAAATCCCGCGATTGTGCGATACAATCCGAATATTATCAATCCTGCGCCAATTGCAAATGTTAAAACGGTCATAAACATTACCGGACGAACAAACATAAATATTGCCACCAGCGCGAAAAATATGGATTCACAAATCAACAGTGGCGCACTTTTATCATACAGCCGCTGAACCGAAGCAACCACAGGGTCAATACTTGCCCGACGGGCTCGCCCCCCAGATTTAGTCTTAGTTTTTGTTGGCATAATCTCTCTCCCTTAGTTTTTTGGTTTCGCACAGATATTCTATCACAGTTTTTATAAAAATTCAATTTTCCGCCCCAGTCATCTTTTCCTGTTTTAAAAGCTACTTGCACAATCAGACAATAAAACCCACACATCATTCTTCATCGGTTACCAACCCCAGGTTTTCTGGGGTCAGTTTTCCTGTGGCCGCCAATATCGCAAAATATGCCGCAATTCGCGCGTGTTTTGCACGCGTCAATGCGACCTGGGATTGCAGGACCTCTTGTTCTGCGTCCAAAACATCCAGCACCGTACGCCGACCACGCACCTGTTCATCACGCGTACCACCCAAGGCCATTTTTGCCGCACGCACGGACGCGTCCGCCGCACTGATTGCCGCATCCTGGGCATCATACATATTCCACGCTGACCGCAGGTTTTCAACAATCACACGACGCGCATTTATTATCTGGTCTTGTATACCGGCAACGGTATATCGCACCCGTTCCACATTTGCCACCGCATTACCACGGTCATAAATTGGAACACTGATATACAATCCAATACGACTGTCGCGCAATTTATCAACATACGGCAAATCATCCATTTGCTGCACCGCACCACGCACATCAACCCGCGGCAACATAGATTTACGCGCAACGACTATGTTTTCACGTGCGGCTGATTCCTGGGCCGCCAGTGCCAATAATGTTGGATGTGTTTGCAATGCTACATCCATCGCCACTTCCACGGATTCTGGGAATAAATCCGCGACGGGTGTTAAACTAATATCCGGATATTCGGTCAATGTATCGCCATAAATTCGCCGAAATGTTTCCAGCGCATTATCATATTGCGCGGACGCAGAACTGACATTATACGCCGCCATTTCCAAGCGGGCGGACGCACTGGCCACATCAGTTTTGGTCAATCGTCCAACAGACGCCTGGTCGCGTACAAAATCATAATATTCGCGCAAAACACGCTGATTATTTTCATTCAATTTCAAAACCTGGCCAGAATTCAAAACATCAATATATGCATTTATTGCCGATAAAAAAACATCCTGTTGCGTAGCATATAACAACGCCCTTTGCGCGACCAATGCGCCACGCGCCCCCTTTATCTGGGCCAATGTGCCAAATCCCTGGAACAGTGTTTGTTGAAATTCAATGCCATATTGAGCCGGCGAATAGTCAAATGTGTAGTCACCAATTTTGGTACGCGCCGTCCCCATATTACCCGTCAGCCCCAGATATGGTTGCCACCCGGTATGTGCCGATTTTACATCAGCCGCCGCCGCACGGGCCGCATTACGCTGTTGCTCTATTACTGGGTTGGAATCATATACATCCTGTAATGCGGAATATAAATCCGCGTATGCATTACACACCACAAATGCACCCAATAAAATCCCAAGCATATATTTATTCATAATCTGTCCCCCCGTTTTTTTTATAAAGTCGTCTTAAATCGCCGCAGTGCAATCACCCAAATCACAACACCCGCCGCCAACATTGCCGACGCATGCCGCACAAAATACATCCAATCGGGTCCCTTTAACATAATATTTCGCACCAGATACGAATAATGACTTAATGGATTTATATAACTTATCCAGCGTAAAACAATTGGCATATTTTCCGTTGGCACAATCGCACCCGATAACATCAGTGCCAAAAATGCCACTATCACAATCCCCAACAGTGCCTGTTGTTGGGTTCGCGTATAAACACTCAGCCATACACCCGACGCACACGCTGGTACACAGAACACCAAAAAAGCCAACAAAAACATCCACCCCGACCCAACAAACGGCACACGAAACACCAGCATTCCAACCCACAACACAGACAGCATTATCAGAAAAGATACCAACACATACGGCACAACTTTGCCAATAATAATGTCATACTTTGAAATCGGGGCGGCAATCAGAGTTTCCATTGTACCCGTTTCCTTTTCCTTGGTAATGGAAATGGTCACCAATATCAGCAACGCCAAAAACACCAACACAGCAACCATTGACGGCACCATAAAAAATTTAGTATTTAATTGTGGGTTATATAAAATGCGCACATTAAAATTGATTGGCAAATTCATTTCTGTATGCGTTTCATTCAGTAAAGTCTGGGTGATAATACCACGCAAATAGGCCTCTATACTTTGTGCTTTTAATATATTCATTGAATCAATCAGTATTTGAACCTGGCCGTTCCCACGCCCCAGGTGTTGCGTCAATCCACCCGCCGGGGCAATAATTGCAACATCTGCCACACCACTTTGCACAGCATCAATTGGGTCATTCGTTCCCACATCTGCCATTACAAACCATCCCGTACCAATTGCCCGGTCACGAATCCGCGTCATAATATAATCGTTTGGCGTACTGTCCACCACCAGGCGCAAATTCGTCGCCTGAAAAGTAATTGCACCAGATAGTAAAATCATCTGGACCACGGGCATAATCATAATCGCCACAATCAACACCGGGTCGCGCAGCAGTGATATGATTTCTTTCTTAAAAAATCCAACCAACACTTTTATTTTCATTCCAGTGTCCTTTTGAATCGCGCTATACAGAAAATCAGTACAATCACTGCCTGTAAAGCCAATATTCCATACAACCACCAAATATCTATAAAATTACTGCCTTTCAGGAATTGATCACGTGTTAAATCCATATAAAAACGTGCAGGAAACACAGATGACACAACCCTGTATCCCCGTGCCATATACTCAATCGGGAATACAAAACCCGATAAAATTACCGTCGGCAACAAACCAGTTATACACGCATATTGAATAGCCACTTCTTGCTTTTTTGTAGAAACAGAAATAAATAACCCTATTGCTAAATACCCCAGGATAAAAAGTAAAGTCCCCAAAATAATCTGCCACACCGACCCAACAAACGGTACACCGAACACAAAACGCGCTATTAAAAAAACTAATACAAACCCCAGGAAACTAATAATCGCGTATGGCACAACTTTGCCCACAATAATTTCCAGACGCGTCGCCGGCGTGGACAACAGCATTTCCATAGACCCGCGTTCCCATTCACGACATATTGTCAGTGTGGTCAGCATAATTGCCACCAGCGCAATAATCACCGCGGCCAGTCCCGGCACCGCAAACCACCGTGAATTCAGTTCCGGATTAAACAAATACCGCACCATATAGGTTGGATTCTGTGCCATTGAATTTGACGGAACATCTAAAATTTTATAATAGGCCGCCTGATTTATCGTCGTTAAATAATTTGATATTGCCGATATAGTTGAACTTTCTGTGCCATCCAATAAAATCTGGACATTTGACGCACCACCACCCAAAACATCGCGTTCAAAATTCGGTGGAATAATCATCATTGCACGCGCATCACCGGACGCAATATCCCGAAAACCATCATCTGGTCGCACCACAACAAATGGCCGAAAATAATAAGAACTGCCAAATGTATCCACCAGCGCACGCGATGCCCCAGTTTGGTCATGGTCCATATACGCCATACGAATAGATTTTATATTAAATTCTATGGAATTTCCAAGTATCAGCACAATCAACAATGGCAACATCAACGCCAGAATCAACGTAAATGGGTCGCGCATAATATGCTTAAATTCTTTGGATAAAATTGCGCCGGCACGACGCCATACAAAAACACTCATCGGTTCTGCCCCTCTACCAGTCTGATAAACACATCTTCCAGGGACGGCGGAATTTGAACAACCACAAAATCACGGCTCAGTTTTTTTATCTGGCGCGCAACATTCACACCATCACGAAATCGCACATGATAATGCGCCCCGTACGGCTCAAACATATCAAAAACATCCATATCAACGGAACGCACATTGTTATGCCGTGGGGTCAATTTATACAGATTGGCCCCAAATGTCCGTTGCTTTAATTCGGCAGGACTGCCCGTTGCAATTATTTCCCCTGCCCGCATCAATGCGATACGATGACAATTTTCGGCCTCGTCCATATAATGCGTGGTCACAAATATAGTTTTACCCTGGGCTGCTAAGTCACGAATTATTTTCCAGAACCGTTGACGTGCAACGGGCGCAACACCGGCGGTGGGCTCGTCCAAAAATATAATCGCTGGATTATGCAGCAACGCCACACACAGCGCGATTTCCTGTTTAATTCCACCGGGCAAATTTTTAACCACCACCGACAGGGTACGGTCAAACCCAATAAAATCCAATAATTTGGTCCGCTGTTTAATATATGTTGCCGTATCAAGTCCGCGCAACGCCGCCGCAAAATCAAAGTTTTCCGCAACCGACAACCCGTCATAAAGTGTGAAACGCTGGGACATATATCCAACTTTTTGTTTTATTACATCTTCGCGCCCGGGGATAAATTTCGCCCCATCTATAATCACTGTCCCCAGGGACGCCGGCAACAGGCCGCACAACACCCGAATAGTTGTCGTCTTGCCCGCGCCATTTGCCCCCAGGAAACCAAAAATCTCGCCCCGAAATACGGAAAAGTAAATATCCCGCACAGCATAAAAATCGCCAAATCGCACCGACATATTTCGCACATCAACAATGGGGTTATTTTTCTTCATTCTTTTCACCCCCGCGTGTCAGGAACAGTTTATCAAAGTTTTCACTATTATATCGTTTTAACAATTCCTGGGGTTCGCCCGACGCCAGTACGCGCCCCGATTCCATCAACACCACATGGCTGCAACGTTCAGCCTCGTCCATATATGCGGTGGACATTATAACCAAAATCCCCTGCGCCACCGCCGTGTGCAGCAATTGCCAAAACTCGCGCCGACTTATTGGATCTACACCATTTGTCGGCTCGTCCAGGAACATAATTTGTGGCGAACGCAACAAAGCACAAATCAGGCCTAATTTTTTATACATGCCACCCGACAATTGTCCCGCCGGACGGTCCAAAAATTTATCTAATCGGGCCAAATGCACTAATTCGCGTCGCCGCATTTCAAAATCAGAATCATTTATCCCATATAACCGCCGAAAAAAATCCATATGTTCCGCCACCGATAGATCAGCATACAAACTTTGACTCTGTGGCATATACGCAATACGTTCCCCAATATCGGGAAATGGAACAGCACGATTATTATCAGAATAAATAACCGACCCACTATTGGGACGCATTAAACTCAACATTATACGAAACAAAGTCGTCTTGCCCGCACCCGCGGGACCGATAATTCCGTATAAAATCCCCGACTTAAAACGCAGCGATACATTATCCAACGCAACCGCATCTTTAAAAGTCTTGGATACCGTATCCACAGAAATTTCAATATTTTTATTGTTCATCTGTTAAATTGCTTTCAATTGTCATCCCGGATTTTAATATCAAATCCCGGTTTTCAAACCGCACCTTTACCCCATAGACCAGGCGCGTACGCTCGTCCCGTGTTTGAACATTTTTGGGTGTAAATTCGGCAACCTCGCTGATTTTTATAATGCGCCCTGGGAACCGCATATTATTTGCCTCTGGCAATATACCAACAACGCTCTGTCCCACTTTTAATTTATACAGCACAGAATACGGCACATAAAAATATGCCCATATATCATACGGATTGGCAATAGATATCAATGGTGCACCCGGGGCGACAACTTCACCAGCCTCGCGGAATTTGGTAATAACCGTACCATCCATTGGCGATTTCACACGACACCAGTCTAATTTCAAATCATTATCTTGTTTGTTTCGGGATAAAACATCATACTCAGCAGCTGACATATGACCGCGTTCCTTTAACGCTGCCGCACGCGCAAAATCATTGTCAATCTGACGCGCCATAATTTTATACACATCACACGACATTTCTAACAAAAGCTGGTCCCGGGATACAGTATCGCCCTCTATCACAAAAAATTCTGATATATCGGATGCTACACGCGATGACAAAACAACCTTGGTCGTTTCCAAAGTCCCCGCGTACATAAAAGGCCGCCGCCCAATAAAATACTGAATCATGAAATATGTGCCTAAAACAAGCACTGCACAAATCAACCCCAGATAAATCCACCGTTTGTTTTTCTGCATTTATGATACCCCCAGTATCATAAATTATGCACAAAAATCCCGACAATGCCCCTGGTATGAATTCTTAAATTATATCGTAAGATTTTGAATACTTTAATACAAACAAAAATCCACCCATACAGGGTGCATTTTGTCTATCTCAGCCCCAGCCCGACACTCCACCCCCGCACAAACATTCGTCTGCGTGGACGAACCCGGGTGGGATGAATTATTTTGTTTCTGATTCAGGTGCGGGAACTGTGGATTGTGGGGTGGCAGATTCCTGGGAAATAATTTCCTGGCGCAAATTACTTTGCTGTGTCCCCATATCAGATTTTGCCGCAATCAGTGCCAATACCGCACACAAAACAAAAAATATTGTTGCCAGCCATGCCGTTGCACGTGTCAGAAAATTTCCCGCTGCCGCACCAGTCAATGCACCACCAAACATAGATGCCGCGTTTGAGCCAGACATACCAGAACCCTCAGATTTCTGTAATAAAATCAATCCAATCATACAGACCGCAACAATAACCAATAAAACCAATAAAATTGAAAACATATTTTTCCCTTATATCTTTTATTCTTTACGAGCCGATTTTATATTTGAAAAGCCTAAATTGCAAGGATTTTCAACAATTCATCCGCGGCGGCGATACTGGCCCCCTTTTTAGAAGTCCCCGCACCCGTCGCAGATTTACCCATAGCCGACACCCGCACATTAAACACCGGGTTATGCGACGCCCCCGTTGCCGGCAGGTATTCATACACCGGCAAATTACCATTATCCGCACGCTGGACAAATTCCTGTAATGCGGTTTTTGGGTCTTTGGGGGCAACTACATCGCGCGCCGCTAAATCACGCCAAATATCCGTTATTACCGCACAGGCCGCATCAAATCCGCCATCCAAAAAGATTGCGCCGAACAAAGCCTCGGTCGCATCAGCCAAAATATGCTGAATGCGGCCAGCGGTCATATGCCCGTGACGCACACGGCGCGCCAGCCCCATATCATTGGCCACCGTCGCCAAAGTATCCGTTGAAACTAACATTGCATGACGACGGGCCAGTTCGCCCTCTGATTCATTTGGGAACATTTTATAAAGCAATGCCGCCACCGTCAGCCCCAACACCCGGTCGCCAACAAATTCCAGACGCTCGTTATTATGTGCTGCATCCGCACCACTTTGGGTCAGTGCTAAATCTAACAAAGACAGGTCATTAAAAGTATAATTCAATTTTACCATATTAGTCTATTCCCATTCCAAAGCGGTCCCAACGCATCTTATTTCCCCAAGACCAGAACGCAATCATCGGAGCATAATAATTATGCGAATACCAAACAAACCAAACCGGCCCCAACACATTATCACGCGGAACAAATCCAACATCGCCACGACTATCACCACTGTTATCACGATTATCACCCATAAAAAAGAAATGATTTTCAGGAACAGTGAACACGGGCGTATTATCAAATCGTGCATCATCGGTATATTCAATAATGCTGTGGCTGACACCATTTGGCAATGTTTCCGTATATTCGGTCAGTTCAAATACACCACACGCCCCATTATACAGATGACAAAAATCATCATCTTTGTATTCAATAGTATATCCAAATGTCGCAGGTTCGTTATCAATCCAAATTTTGTTCCCCTTGATTGACATATTATCGCGATAGTATCCCACAGACCGCATAGACTTTGGCAGCGTCGCAACAATATACGGGCGCGGATTTTCACGTGGAATTTGCACACCATTGATATGCAGGCGACCATTTATCATCTGAATTTTATCACCCGGTTTTCCAATCAAACGCTTTACATAATCCTGGGATTCATTTATAGGATTACGGAACACAACAACGTCACCTATTTCTGGTTCAGTTGCCCAGAAACGCCCGTTCCACATTTTCCACGACCCAAATGGAAAAGAATAGCGTGAATACCCATACGGCCATTTTTCCACAAAAATATGGTCACCAACATGCAAAGTTGGAATCATAGAACCCGACGGAATATTAAATGGTTCCAGCAAAAAACTGCGAAAAACAATCGCAATCAGTGCGCCATAAAATATCGTATTAAACCATTCACGTGCGGTATTCTTTGATTTTGCAGGCATATTATCAATCCTTTGTATTATTTCGGATTTATATTAGAACTTGCGCAAATTTAATTCAAGTTCTAATATGCGGGTATGATATCTTTGAATTCAATCATATTTAATGGAATGGACGCAACGGCAATTGATGTCCAGGTACAATTGTCGGCTGGTATGGCAAAACCCGAATTTAATATAATCGGACTGGCGGACCGCGCGGTCAAGGAATCAGCTGAACGCATTCGCAATGTATTGGCGGCGATGAATCTGCGCCTGCCACCAAAACGATTGACGGTAAATTTATCACCAGCGGATGTAGAAAAAAGTGGCTCGCACTTTGACCTGCCAATACTGTGCGGGATATTGTGCGCTCTGGGCGTATTACCAGAGGATAAATTATCCAAATATGTAATCCTGGGCGAAGTAGGACTTAATGGCGCAATTGTAAAGACGGACGCCGTTCTGCCCGCCAGCGTTTGGGCAAATAATCGGGGCTTGGGGATAATCTGTCCCGGCGATCAGGGGATAGAGGCCCGATGGGCCGGCCACGAAAATATTCTGGCCCCATTTCATGTATTACAACTGATAAATCATTTTAATGGCACACAGACACTGCCAACACCGGAACATATTGCCCCAGCCACAACAACAAAAACTATTGGCGATATGTCCGAAGTTCACGGTCAAGACGCCGCCAAACGCGCATTGGAAATTGCCGCCGCTGGTGGTCATGCAATGTTGATGGTTGGACCACCCGGGTCGGGAAAAACTATGTTGGCATCACGCCTGCCGACAATTATGCCAGAAATGACCGCAACCGAGATTTTGGAAACATCAACCATTTATTCTATTGCCGGTCAATTGGGGAATCAGGGCCTGGTATCAGCCCGCCCATTTCGCAGTGTACATCACACATCCAGCCCGGTTGCATTGGCGGGCGGTGGTTCGGACGCACGACCGGGTGAAATATCATTGGCGCATAATGGCGTACTGTTCCTGGACGAATTGCCGGAATTTAACCGAGCAACACTTGAAATTCTGCGTCAGCCAATGGAATCTGGACAAATTCTGATTTCGCGCGCACGACGCAACGCGACATATCCGGCGCGCTTTCAATTGATTGCTGCGATGAATCCATGTCCATGTGGACATTTGGGCAATGCGGCCCTGTCCTGTTCCCGCGCCCCCAGATGCGCCGAGGCATACCAGAATAAAATTTCTGGCCCATTACTGGACCGAATTGATTTACATGTGGATGTTGATGCGGTAAATCCATGGGAAATGAACAAAAATAACGGCACACCCGCGGAAACCAGCGCACAGATTCGCGCCCGTGTTGTCGCAGCACGCCAGCGTCAAATCGCACGCCAGGGAAAAATAAACGCGACACTGGACGGCACAGAATTAGAAACTCACGCAAAACTGACTGATGAATTGACCGCTTTTTTGAATACCGCGGCCGAAAAAATGGGAATGTCGGCCCGTGGATATAATCGGATTAAACGCCTGGCACGAACAATTGCGGATTTGCGCGGTGCGGAAAATATAGAAATGGGCGACCTGGCCGAGGCCCTATCCTATCGCCCAATAAACCGTGGTAAATACGGCGCACGATAAACATATTTTATTTGTTATAATTTATATTTGTTGTCATATATTGCATTGACCAGCCGTCATATTTTTCAAAAATTTTTTCGGGCCAATAGCCATACCAAGTATATCCAACGCGTCGGTCATAATCCAATTCGGACAAAGAATATACTTTTTTACCCTGTTTTGTACACATAAACGGTGTATTATCAACCAGTTCATAATACCGGGCCCAAATTGGTCGTGCGCTATCATCGTTTATTATAACCAAATCATACGGATATTCCGTCCCCACTTTCTCTTTTAATTTAACCTGTTCCAGTCTTAGCCCATTTATTTGAACAGATTTCAGCCACAAAATCGCTGAACCTACGGCATTTATAACCTGGGGACTTGGTTCATGAATTTCCATCAACAGCTCCAACACATTACAGCTTTCCCACACACTAATTGCGGGCAATTCATATTTACGTCCCTTAGCTGGCTGTAAATCGTCCATGGTGTATTGTTGCGCCCAAGCCGTTTTTACACCAGATTGAACAATCTGGCTTTTTAACAAAAAATCAATTCCACGGGTCAGCGACAAAGCAATTTTTTCTTGCCACTCTTGGGATAACCAATTGAAATTCTCATCCCCCTGAACAATCTTTAGGAACAGTCGTAATACACCGGTTGTTGCATTATCATTAAGGGTCGGCCCCTGAAAATCACTTCCCCACCAGGCCCCATGAGAATCCTGGGTATTTAATAAATATTGCAAACCGCGCAAAGCAGCATCTTTATAACACGACCGAGCCGTCAACACATATACTTGGGCCAAATATTCAATCTGGGTATAAGTATTCCAATTATCAACCGTACTGCGCAATTTTTTAAAATAAATACTTTTAACAACATCGCCGGGCTGCACATTTGCCAGCCAATCTATATTTTTGGGCCACCCGCCATCATCATTTTGATACGCAATTAAATTATCAGCAATCTGCACATACTGCCCCGGCGCAAATCGCTCATATTCACGCACAGGGTGCGTTAAATTCCAACCATGGATACTGTAAAAAAATGCATCAGTTGATGGAATCGCTGCAAAAACCTTGCTGCAACCCACCAAGATACATAATACACATAAAAAACACCTAATCCACTTCACAACAAACGATACCCTAAAAACAATAACTACCTATCGCTGTTTTGGGTCCATATGTTGTTGTGCTTGTAAATTCTTATTTTTCTTGCGCATAAACAAATCTTTTATCTTGCTGATACCATTCATAAATTTTTCTGCCAAACTGGGCTGCTCCAGCCATTCCTGTTCACGACGAGCCGCATGGCGCAATTTAGCCTCTAAATTTGCCTGCTCTTGTTTTTTACGTTCCTCTTCTGGCAGGCTCATATCAATTTCTGTCACAATTTCATCATCGCGTATCATTTTATATCCTTTTTGTTTTTTGATGGGTTATACAACCTCTGTCACGGCACGCAAAGCACCATCACGCGATAATTGTACAACACGAATTTTCTTTTTCATCTCGGCAATTAAATCGGTGCGATTGTATGCGGGTTGGGTATGTAAAATACGGTCTGCAAACGCGGCATAGGCTGCCTCAGCACTTTCCGCATGAATGGTTGTATAGAAATGGTCATGCCCCGTTCCCAGCATTTCCCACAAAACCGATGCATTATCGGTTGAAATCTCGCCCCCGATTATAACATCTGGGGTCATACGCACCACCAAGTCTAACAGGCGCGCATAATTAAAATCATTATTCTGTTCCGTACGCGACAGGATAAAGTGCACCCGATTAGCCTGGGGTACGCGGATTTCACGGGCATCCTCTACTGTGATAATGCGACTGTTTGGGTCAATCAATGTCAACATATGATTCAAAAATGTTGTTTTTCCCGTTGCGGTCGCACCACTGATTAAAATAGGACTGCCGTCATTTATAGCGCTCATCAGCCTTTCATACGGGTCGTCGGGTCGCACGTTTTCACGTGGCTTTACCTTTAACAACGGCTGTCCCGCCCGCAGGTGATAATTATCAAAACTGGTATTTGGTGCGCCACCACCACGAATATTCAACGCAACACCGCCCGTGACATCACGCTCGTCATACTGGACATTAGGACCCGCAATCGCGGTAAATCGGTGATTGCCCGGCAAAGTCGCATAAACAACTGGTATACCGTGTGTTGGATTAAACGGACGCTCATAAATATTTGCAACCGTATGAATCAGGTCAACCAGATATTGCTTGGATAAAACCTCTGCTTGATATGATACCCAAGGTACACGAGCCCCGTGCAGGCGCATCCAAACCTCGCCCGCGTGATTTATGGCAATTTCTTCTACAAACGAAGGTTCATAGAACTCAGCCAATGGTTTCAACAAAGATTCCAATACTACATTAGACATTACAAATATGATTTTACCATAAATCGTGTCTTGAATCAAAAATGTTTATTTGTTAAAATGAAAAAAAAGAGAGATTGCCATTATGAGAAAACCAATTCTATTTGCTGCGTTGGGTGCTTTGATGCTGGCGGGTTGTGCCACGGACAAGGATGCACCATACAACGAAACCGACTTTGCCCAGGGTGGCGCGGACGCACCACTGTACAACGAACGCACCAGTGATTTTATGCAGGCGAACAACCAATACGCCAACATTGATTCGTACAAACCCAAGACCGCCGCGGAAAAGGAACAAAACAGCAATCGCTGGAATACCTCGCGTATGGAAACCCGGTGGCAGGAATATCGTGGCACAATGGTCCGCGTACAAATCCTGTTGGGGAACACCGATTTGCGCGAAATGCGCCTGCGCCTGATGCAGAACGCCGACGGTATGGATGTGGATGGTGATGCGCGTACTATTTTGGCGGCGGTTGCCGATTATGAAATGAAACGCGTTTGCGGTCGCAACGCAGACAGCATAGTAATGGTCTATGACCAACCATCATTTGACGTGATGCGTCCAACACCATATTTTGACTATCGTATTGAGGCTGAGGGCGCAACAATGCGCGAATACGGTTTCAGATGCGTCTATAACAATTAAAAAACAACACAACAGCAAAAGGGGTAAATTATGAAAAAAATGATGTCTGTTATGGGAATTTGTGCAGCTTTGGGTCTGGGCGCATGCGACAGCAATGCCGGCGCACAAAATGGCGACACAGTTGTAATCAATTTTGCGGGCTATCTGGACGGGGTCCAGTTCCCAGGCGGCACAGCCGAAAACTATCCATTGACACTGGGCAGTGGTGCATTTGTCCCAGGCTTTGAAGAACAATTGGTCGGCATGAACGTGGGCGAAGAACGCGATATCAATATCACATTCCCAGAACAGTATGTTGAGGGTCTGGCCGGCAAAGCCGTAGTATTCAAAGTAAAATTAGTTGAAATCCAATAAAACTGCGCCCCGTTGGGGCGTTTTTTTATTTCACCAACCGTTCATATAATTTCACGGTGTCTTTTATCATCTTGCGCGATGTATAACGTTCTTTGTACCGACCGTATGACAGTATACCCATCTTGGTACGCAGCGCCACACACTCTATCACGCGCAGCATGTGGGACGCATATTCAGCCGTATCCAATTTTTCATCAGGACCTGTATTTACAAATAACCCTGCCTTGCCAAACATTTCCAACAATCCTGCTGCATCACTGCTGATTATAGGCAGGTTATACGACATCGCCTCT
>JAFTPS010000011.1 GCA_017463185.1 Alphaproteobacteria bacterium | reverse complement strand
TTGGCAAGGCAGGGTTATTTGTAAATACAGGTCCTGATGAAAAATTGGATACGGCTGAATATGCGTCCCACATGCTGCGTGTGATAGAGTGTGTGGCACTGCGTACCAAGATGGGGATACTGTCATACGGTCGGTACAAAGAACGCTATACATCGCGCAAGATGATAAAAGACACCGTGAATTTATATGAACGGTTGGTGAAATAAAAAAACGCCCCAACGGGGCGCAGTTTTTATTTTACAAAGAGCAATGAGCAAATGTATGATGACCTTTGTTATTGCGAGCGCAGCGTGGCAATCCAGTAAATAGAATCAAATACATAACTAATCCCCCCCAAGAGTTGCTAAATGCCACTGGCGTCAAGTCAACTCTTTACTTCCTGGGGGCACGGAAAGATTCCGCATTGCAGGATTTTTAATTGTTTTCACCTATGCCTAAAACACAATTTTTGTATGTATCCAGGTCAATGCCGGCATCTAGCCAACATTGGGTGTTTAATTTGGCATGTGAATTTTTTGTTTTGCCACGACCGTACATTAAATCGGTCTTGGATAATCCGATAACATTATTGCTGCATTGGCCCGTTGATTTATTAAATATGGTTCCCGTTTCACATTTTACACATGTATTATTTGCTGGATTCGTACCACCACGCATACTGGCGGGACATTCAACACAGGTCTGGTCGCTGGCGCTGTTGAATGCCTTGCCTGATTCTTTGCATCTGTATTTATAACACGTGCCAGATTCTGTGATTTCGTGAATTTCTGGATTCATACTGGAATATGACCAGCCAGTGCACATTTTTGTTGATGCGATTGTGGCGGTGCATTTTGCGGAATCAATTGGTTCGCAATCTGTACCGGTCAGATTCGCGGTATATCCGTTTTTACACACCAGTATTTCAACACTTTGGGATGCGGGATATATCAGTAAATCAGAAGAATCTGCGCCCGTTCGGTGCGATTGGATAATCATTTGACGAGCAAATGCCCCATTGCCACTGTCCAGGAATCTGGTAAGTGCCAGCGTCATATGATGACCGTTATTTCTTCGGTCGCGCACCTTGTTGTCTTCGTCTATATAAGAACATCTTTTTGCAGAAGCATAAAAAATTACAATCTGGCTTGCTATATTATTAGCAGAAGAATAACTTGCGTTGATTGACTTTTTATGAATATTATGAACCGCGGTGACGCCATTATAATCTTCCCGCGTAAATGGCGTTATGCTGCACACGCCGGTAAATTCAGATATGGGTGTGTTGCATTTATCGCCACTATATCCTGTCTGGCACAGCCATACACATTTATTGTTTCCGTTTGGTTCATTATATGTTACATATCCATAAAATGAATCTTTGTTTTGGCCGTTTGCCTGGGTTGGACAAAACATAGCCCCATGTTCGTTTATTTCACGTGCCAACATTACTAGATTTGCGAATTCATCATCAAAACCACCTGTGCTTTCTTTGTAACGGGCACCATAGATTTTTCCATTCTCGCAATTATAATTGATTGCGGCCTCGCCAATACAGCCATTTGGGATATCATTTGTCCCGCAATAATTCATGGTGGCACCACCCCAGGCATTATGTATGGTCTGGCTGACGCGTAATTTTGGTGCCGCATTAGCCGCGGTTGTGGAAAATACACACATTAAAATTATTGCGATTATTTTGTACATAAATTTCCCCCAATTATCAAAGAAAAAGACCGCCAGAGATTCGGCGGTCGGGGTGTTCAAAAAATCATAAACTTCAATGACCCCGCCGGTCTTTGGGCGCGAACGCCCTGTTGTATACACCGACGGCACCCCGACACGTGGGGAATTTTGCACAAAAAAATAGCGCATAAGCGCCACTTTTGTGCGCGGATTACAGTGTGCATTTTCTCACACTGGAAGTTTACGGGCTTTTTGACGACCCCGAACCCACAATCCCTGTGAATTCATTTGTGATTATATATTGAATTGCAAAAAAGGTAAAGGGAAAAAATTTAATTAGTGGATAGTGCAAGTGGTGGATGGCATTAGGTATTAGTATTTACTCTTCAATATTTACTAATAAAAATCCTGTTTCATATCTCTTGGTTCTTGTCTCATAAAAAACGCCCCAACGGGGCGCAGTTTTTATCGGTTGGTTAATTGTAATTCTATGCGACGATTTTTTTGCAGGGTTGCTGGGTCGTTGCCCAATTCAACCGGATGCATATCGCCAAAACCACTGGGGACCAAGCGACGTTTTGATACACCTGCATTTGCCAATTCGTTGGCAACGGCGGTTGCGCGCAATAATGACAATTCGGTGTTGTTTTTATAGCCCTGGGTGCCGGCTATGACAGCCTTTTTATCGGTGTGGCCATCAACACGAATAATCCAATTTATATCGGATGGAATTTTATTTTCCATATCCTTTATCACATTTGCAATCAGGCGCAGTTGCTTTTTTCCCTCTGGCGACAGGGTATAGGAACCGCTGGAAAACAAAATATCGCTGTTGACGATAAAGCGGTCGCCGTCTGGTTGAACCGTGGTGCGGTCGCCAACGGCTAATTTGATGGCTTTGTAAAATTCTGATTGATATTTTGAAACATCGTTCAGTTCGGCAACCTTGTCCGCCAGGGCTTTGTTCAGGCGCGTTGACATTTCAACATATTGAATTTCCTGTTTTCTGGATTTTTCCTCTGACGCGTCCAAGGCGGCTTGTAATTTTGCCAATTGGTCGGACAATTCGGCGCGTTGTAAGGCCATATCATCCTGTAATTTTTTGCGTTCCTGTTCCAGTTCGGCTGTCTTTTCTTTGTCCAAGTTAGCCTGATTTAATTGCTGGGTCAGGCTGGCAATCATTGTCTGCATATCATTGCCCTGGGATTGTAATTGGATAACTTTATTTTCATAGGCGGTGATTAAATCCGTGATGCTGTCATCAATTTCATTTAATTCGTTCGCCATTTCGGTGTTGTTGTTTTCCAAATTTTCCAATTCTGCACGTGCCAGGATAAGCAGTTGTTTGGCTTCCTGCTCGTCTGCGGCCATTTGCTGGATTGTTTGGGCCTGTTCAGCGTTGGCGGCCTTTAATTCAGCAACGGTTTTTGCGCCGGTTGTTTTGTTAAATACACTGGTTGTGGTCCACAGAAACACAAATACAATCAGTAAAAATATCAGAATAATCACCAGGTTGGAAAACAGGTCCACGAATCCCGGCCATGCGTTTGTCTGATTTCTGAAGCGAATATTCATCATGTTTTTCTCTCTCTTGTCTGTTGTGCCTATAAATCCGAAACGGTTTGTTCCAGGTTTTGTACACTTCTGCTTAATTCCCGTGTCGCCAGATTGATTTGTGGCAAAATCTGGGCAACGGTATCCGTGGCGGCCACATGAGTGTGCGCGGACAGGTAATCTTCTAGTTCATGAAAAATAGTGTTTTGGGCCAGTTGCACTTGCAACCCCAGGAAGCCGATGGTCAAACTGCCCGCCAGACCCAACAAAGAACTGGTAAAGGCTGTTGCCATCCCCGCTAAGGGTTTGGACAGACCCGCCTGCATAGCGGTTAAAACCGTTTCGTCGGAAAAATTCAAATTTCCAATCAATTCCGCAAAACCGCCAACTGTTAAAATCAGTCCCCAAAAAGTTCCCAATAAACCCAGGAAAATCAATGTGTTTGTGATATAGCGAATCGATTCACGTGAATCCTCAAATCGCAGTAAAATCATATCCAAAAATCCATTTAGTGTTGTTGCCGATATGCGTTTTGGGCGCGACGCCAGCATTTGTGCCACCGGGCGCAACAGACGCGGGGGTAGGGCGATATTGCGACGCGTCCCCGTCGTGTATGCGTGCAACCATTTATATTCAGGCAATAATTTGAACATTTCCACAAAGCATAATCCAATCCCGAACAGGGATGTGCCAATAATAACACCGTTCAGCCAAATGTTGGATATTGCAATCTGCATAAAATCGGGAAAAAAGTACAAAACGCCAGCCGCAAGTAATGCGGTGAACAACGCCATACGATTTAATGCGCCGTGAAAGTGTTGTGTCATTTTTTAGGGTCCCCTCGCTTTTACTAGAAGCATAGTAAATTTACAAAAGCCGTGTCAATAAATAAAAAATCCCGCCGTAGCGGGATTTTTATGCGGCTTTTTTTGCCTCGGCCATAATTTCAATTGGGGCTTTGGTTCCCATTACCACGTCTTGGTCTATTACAATTTCAGACAAATCTTCTTTGTCGGGGGCTTCAAACATCGGGGCTAACAAAATCTTTTCCAAGATACTGCGCAGACCACGTGCCCCTGTTTTCCGCGCAACCGCCATTTTGGCAATTTCGCGCAACCCATCATCAGTAATATTTAACTTCACACCGTCCATTTCCAGCATAGCTGTGAACTGTTTAACAACCGCGTTTTTGGGTTCTGTTAAAATTTTGACCAATGCGTCTTCGTCCAGTTCCTGTAATGTTGTAATAACAGGAAGTCGCCCAATCAATTCCGGGATAATGCCAAATTTCACCAAATCTTCGGGTTCAACATCTTTTAAAAAGTTCTTGTTCTTGCGTTCTTCGGCCGATTCAACGTGCGCCCCAAAACCTATACCGCGTCGCTCAGATTTACGATTACCAATAATACGGTTCAAGCCATCAAATGCCCCGCCGCATATGAATAATATTTTGCTGGTGTCAAGTTGGACCGTCGCCTCGCCCGGGTGTTTGCGCCCCGCGCCGCCGGCGGGTACATTGGCAACGGTGCCTTCTATCAATTTCAATAATGCTTGTTGTACACCTTCGCCAGAAACATCGCGCGTCAAAGATGGGTTTTCAGATTTACGCGATATTTTATCAATTTCATCAATATAGATAATACCACGTCCCGCACGTTCAACATCAAAGTTTGCATTCTGCAACAAACGTGTTAAAACACTTTCCACATCGTCGCCAACATAGCCCGCCTCGGTCAATGTGGTTGCATCTGCAATTGCAAACGGCACGTCTAAAATACGCGCCAACGTTTGTGCAAACAATGTTTTACCAGTCCCAGTTGGTCCAATCAGCAATACATTAGATTTCTGGATTTCAACATTTGACGACATTGCGACCGAATGACGCTTATAGTGATTATAAACCGCAACGGACAGGGTGCGTTTGGCTTCTTCCTGGCCGATAATGTATTCGTTCAGGAAATTATAAATCTGGCGCGGGGTTGGTAATTTTGATGCATCTTTGCTAACCTCGCGACGATTATCGTCGGCCATAATGTCATTACACAGATTGATACATTCATCACAAATGCAGACATTCCGTCCACTGACCAGTTTTTTTACCTCATACACCGCTTTGCCACAGAAACTGCAAAACTGCTGATTATTTTCTGGTGTTTGTGCTTTATCATCACTCATATCACGTATTCCTAGACTTAAATATTATTTGATATTATTTGCGTTCCAAAATCCCATCAATAAGGCCGAATTTTTTTGCCTCGTCCGGGTCCATCCAGTTATCGCGTTCCATCGCATCAAACAATTCTTTTTCTTTACGTCCCGTAAATTCAGACATTTGCTTGATTAAGGTCTGTTTTGTACGTTGCATTTTTTTTACACGAATTTCAACGTCTGTCACCTGGCCCTGGAAGCCACCCAACGGCTGGTGAATCATGATGCTGGTGTTTGGCAACGCGAAACGCTTGCCCTTTTCACCAGCCGCTAACAGTACCGACCCCATTGACGCCACCAACCCCATACCAATGGTTGAAACGGGTGCCTTGATATACTGCATAGTATCCATAATTGCCCAACCGGCAGATACATCACCACCTGGACTGTTGATATACATTGAAATATCCGCATTTGGATTTTCTGATTCTAAAAATAACAACTGCGCCACAATACTGTTTGCCATTGCCGGTTCAATTTCCCCACCGACAACAATAATACGGTCACGCAGCAAGCGTGAATAAATATCAAACGAGCGTTCACCGCGTGGTGATTCCTCTATAACCATTGGAATAAGTGCCATAATACAAATCCTTTTACTATCTGTGAAATTATACCATACAAAAACCCGATTCGCGAATTTATGATATATATAGGAACTTTTTCCAATTTTGCAACCTGTTATCCAACGGTTGACAAATATAATTTTTATATTATCCTGGGCGTACTATGACAGAACATACACCTGGATTTTATGCAATTGAAAAATATCGTATAGAGCGTCGTCGCAATATTCTGCGCATTGCCATACAAAATGCGAAAAAATATCAAAAGCGCAACCGTGGCTTATTGGCTGTGATGGAAAAATATGAATCCAGTAAAGACGACCGCCTTTCGGTCAAGGTAGATATTATTGTCACCGACCGACGAGTCCAGAATTTATCGGATGAATATACCAATCTGGGATTTGAATTGATGGATATAGCGGCTGCACAAATAGATGCAATCGGTCCACGTGATGAAATCACCACAGCCGAGGATTCAGCCCCCGTATATATTCAACGTGAACAAATGTCGCGATTGGGCCGCTGGTTTCATGATTTGAAAAGTCGCATCAGATAAAAATACTTGATTTCTGTAAAAAAAATTGCCATAATCGGGGTCGTTCCTGCTAATAACACGGGGTTATTGGCTATATAAACCAAAGGAAATAAAATGGCTTACTATGAAAGCGTCTTGGTTTTCCGCCAGGACTTGACCGAGCCGCAGGTAAAAGAAAAAGCGGCTAAATTTACAGAAATCATCAAAGAACTGGGTGGCGATGTTAAATCCACAGAATTCTGGGGTTTAAAAAACTTGGCCTATATCATTCGTAAAAATCGCAAAGCTCACTATGTGATGCTGAACATTGAATTGGCAGGTTCCCAGATTACAGAACTGGAACGTCGCAGCCGCATTGACGAAGACGTTATTCGTTTCCTGAATGTGCGTGTTGACGAATTAGCAACCACACCGTCTATTATGATGAAAAAGAACGCAGAGGAGGCAGAATAATGGCAGTCCGTGCAGCAATTTATCGTAAAAAATCTAACCCATTAAAGGGCAAGGTTATTGATTACAAAGATGTCAAGACATTGTCACACTATATCACTGAACGTGGTAAAATTGTGCCAAGTCGTATCAGCGGTGTTTCCCAGAAAGACCAGCGTGCATTGGCAACCGCCATCAAACGTGCCCGTCATTTGGGGTTGATGCCGTTCGTTCGCAACAATTTGGGCTAATTCTGTGGGGGCTTTGTTGCGTTTGCTGGTTATCGTGTAGGTCAACTATACTTCAAACCGTCAAACGCTTCAAATCACCGCGCATAATTGTCTCAAAACAATGAATATTTGGGATTTTCCCTAACTTAGAAAAATAAGGACAGATAAAATGAAAGTTATTTTGACAGAAAAAATTACAAAACTGGGTAATATTGGTGATGCAGTAGAGGTAAAAACCGGGTTTGCCCGCAACTATTTGTTGCCAAACGGCAAAGCAATGCGCTATACCCGCGAAAATATTGCTTTGTTTGAAGCAAAGAAAGCCGAACTGACAGCACGCCAGGAAGCAGCGAAAAAATCAGCCGAGGCTAATGTTGACGCAGTCAAGAGTGCAAAACTGCATATGATTCGTCAGGCGGGTGATACCGGCCAATTGTATGGTTCTGTATCCACGCGTGACATTGCACGTATGTTAAAAGAAGTTGCAAATGTTTCCGTTGAATCGGCCCAGGTTATGTTGGGTGCGCCAATTAAATCTGTTGGTGCGTTTGATACAAAAATCGCTTTGCACCCAGACGTTATCGTTCCTGTTAAAATCTATGTAGCCCAGACCCAGGATGAAATTGAAGCCTTGGTTGCTGGTAAATCTTTGACCTTTGGTTCCAAGAAAGTGGAAGAAGAAGTGTCCGAAGAATCAACAGCTGAAACCGCCACAGAAGAAACAGCAGTTGCTGTTGCTGAACCGGCGGCCGATGCAGAATAATCTCTGACAGAGATTTTGATATTCAAAAATCCCGTCCAATTGGCGGGATTTTTGCGTTGATTATTTATTGCCTTTTTGTTTGTGATGTCGTATAATGTGTGGGAATTCGACAGGGATGTTGGCTTCGGGGACGTAAGAAATCCTTTATATGTGCGATATCAAATATGATATTGAAATCCGACTCTGTGGCAAAATATGTTATGGCGCGGATGCGCCTGTTATTTTGCAAAAAAATCCCGATTTTGTGTCGGGGGGCCTGTGGCTATACAACAGCGGGCATTTATGCACGTAAAGGCCACAGGGGTCATTCACATATATGATTTTCTTAACCTCCCGACCGCCATAGTTTGGCGGTTTTTGTTCATTTGCAAAACAGAAAAGGGAGCATTATGAAAATATCAAAATTATTAGTTTGTATGGGACTGATTTTTGTTCCAATTGCAGTGACGCACGCAGCGTGTCGTTCGCTGGAATCGTGTTCGGCGTTGCTATTGTCTGGGTATTGTTGTTGTCCGACGGGCAGTAATGGGACCGGATACAAGTGTCCAGATGGATGGACCGGAACAGCATTTGCCAATGCTACATGTTCACGTGCAGCCGAGACCGGCAGTGATGCCAAGGGGACGTATGAAAAGACCTATGGTACATGTACCACTACTTCATACACATATGCATGCTATGACACAAAGGCGATAGCAGATGCAGGTAATGATTGTTTGTGTAATAAAGTGTAGGGGGCAAAATGAAACGTATGTATTTTGTGTTATGCTGTTTGTGTCCGCTGTCTGTGTTTGCAGATTGTGTGTTAGAGGCAACGACATATACGTCGTGTAATGCGGGGTATTATTTAAGTAGTGGCAGTTGTGTCGCCTGTGCCGAAGGATATTATAAATCCAGTGCAGGAACAGCAACGTCGTGTACGCGGTGTCCGTCTTCGAATGGGGTATATGGGACAACCGCGGCCACAGGGACAACGTCTGTTGTTAGTTGTTATATCCCATCGGGGGCGACATATACTTTTTCGGATAGTACGGGCAGTGGTACCGCTACGATAACGTCAAACTGTTATTATTCAAACTAAAATCCCGCCGAATGGCGGGATTTTTTTAATAAAAACTTGACTTTTTTGTCAATTTGCGGTAGGATTGACGGGTCAATGGGGCGCGATTCCGTTGCCCGATTTCCACAAAAGGATTATTTATGCATATAAATGAATTAAAGGCCAAGTCGCCTCAGCAGTTATTGAAAATGGCGGAAGATATGGGAATTGAAAATCCGTCACAGTTAAATGTTCAGCAATTGCGCTTTGCTGTGATGCGTGTGTTTGCCGCTGATAAAAAAATTACCCTGATTGGGGATGGGGTTTTGGAAAAAATGCAGGATGGGTTTGGTTTCTTGCGTGCGCCGGAATCTAATTATTTGGCGGGACCAGATGATTTGTATGTGTCGCCAAACCTGATAAAAAAATATGGATTGAAAACGGGTGATTATGTAGAGGGGCAAATTCAGGCCCCAGCCGCGGAAACAGAACGCTATTTTGCACTGGAAACGATTGAACGCGTAAATGGTGATAATCCGGAAAAATTAAAACATCGCGTGTCGTTTGATGATATGACGCCACTGTATCCAGACGAGCAATTAAAGATGGAAGTTGCCGATGACAAGGATAAAGGGCGCAATCTGTCCGCGCGTGTGATTGATTTGATTTCACCGACGGGCAAGGGGCAACGTTCGCTGATTGTTGCGCCACCGCGTACCGGTAAAACTGTTATGTTGCAGAATATCGCGCACAGCATTGCGACAAATTACCCAGATGTAAAATTGATTGTATTGCTGATTGATGAACGACCAGAGGAAGTGACCGATATGCAACGCAGTGTCAAGGGCGAGGTTATTTCATCCACCTTTGACGAGCCGGCCGCTCGTCATATCCAGGTTGCAGAAATGGTTATTGAAAAGGCTAAACGCCTGGTGGAAGCAGGGCAGGATGTTGTTATTCTGTTGGATTCTATTACGCGTTTGGGGCGCGCGTATAACACCTGTGTCCCATCCAGTGGCAAAGTTTTAACCGGTGGTGTGGATGCGTATGCGTTGCAGCGTCCAAAACGTTTCTTTGGCGCGGCCCGTAATATAGAGGGCGGCGGCAGTTTAACCATTATTGCGACGGCCCTGGTTGATACCGGTTCCAAAATGGACGAGGTTATCTTTGAAGAATTTAAGGGGACTGGGAACAGTGAAATTATTCTGGACCGCAAATTATCTGATAAACGTGTGTATCCGGCGATTGATATTACTAAATCGGGGACACGTAAAGAAGACTTGTTGGTGGGTAAAGAAAACCTGGCCAAGATGTATGTGTTGCGTCGCGTTATCAATCCAATGGGTACGTTAGAGGCTATGGAATTCCTGTTGGATAAATTGCGTATGACCAAGACAAATGATGATTTCTTTAATTCAATGAATCAGTAAAAAATCCCCCAAACGGGGGATTTTCTGTTAAAACAGTCGTGTGGCTATTCAATCCAAATCAGGGCGCGGGTTTCGTCGGGGGATGCGGTGGGTTGGCTGGTGGGAATGCTGTCAAATCGTACATCATCGCCGGCGGCGACGGTTTTTTCGGTCGTGCCAATGGGCAGACGGTTCACATCAACGGTTCCGCTGCTGATGTTTGTTGCATCACTGGCATATTTGGTACTGGCAATTTCGGCGGTTGCTATACACGGATATAAAAAACAAAGTAGTATCAATTTGTTCATGTTTGGGGCTCCTTTGATTAAAATTGGTGATGATGCGGCGTGTTATTTTTGCTGAGTGGGTTCGGCGTGGTTGGTGGGCCACGACCGACAACACGGCGCATCATCATATAAAGAAACCGCCAGAAATTTGGCGGTCGGGTGGGTTAAGAAAATCATATTGAAGACTGACCCCTGTGGCTTTTACGCACAAGATGTACGCTGTTGTATGACCACAGGCCCCCCGACACACATCGGGTGTTTGGCAAACAAAAAAAGCGCATCCGCGCTAAGTTTTTTTTGCCCAGTCGGATATACAATGCGAATTACCGCATTCCTTCAATATGGGATTTCTTACGTCCCCGAAGCCAACATCCCTGTTGATTTCACCGTTATTATAAATTATGCGTTGTGTAAAAACAAGTAAATAAGTTGTTGGGGGTAATTAAAAAATCCCCAAAATGGGGATTTTATTTATCTGGTGGCCCTGGTCGGACTCGAACCGACACTCCTTGCAGAACTTGATTTTGAGTCAAGCGCGTCTACCAATTCCGCCACGGGGCCAAAGCACAAGTTGCAATATTTATGCAGCCTGTTTTGCTTCAACTTTCTTTACCAAGCGGGCACTGCGATTCGCCTTGTGTACAGGCTTTTTAGCAGGGGCAGCCGGTTTGCCGTTTTTCTTTTCAATGGCTTTTTTAATAGCGGCCATTTCCGCAGTCAAACGGGATACTGGTTTGGACATTACGTAACCGTCCAGACCGCCGTGCTTGGTCAATGTGCGCAGACCAGCGGTGGAAATGCGCAACGAAAAATCACGTCCCAGGATTTCACTGTGGAACTTTAATGTTTGTAGATTTGGCAAGAACGTACGTTTTGTACGACGATGAGAGTGAGAAACGTTCATCCCAACTTCTGTTTTCTTACCTGTAACTTTACATACGCGTGGCATAATACTTTTACCTTTAATAATTATTAGCGGACCTAAATTTATAACAAAAAACTACAAAAGTCAAGTGTTCTTTTGTCTTTTTTATCAATTACTTTTGTGTGTCGGTTTTATCAGGTCGGATATTACCTTGACAGGGGTGAATGTGCTGCTGGGTGTTTCTATGAAAACTGTGTTCCATTTTGCCATTGCGCCATTCCACAATCCGGGGCGTTCCATCGCGCGTAATGGGCGGCCATTTTTAGACTTGTCGGAAATAAAACCAGTGTTTTTGTCCACAAATTCGGTCAGATTAAATTTATTCCCACGCCAATCGCGTACGCCACAGGCCAGGTCCGTTGGGCTGAAAAATTCGCCGTGTTTTAATATGTTTATATTTTCTGGTGCGATTTGACCAGGCTCCACAATTTGCAGTGATTTTGTTCCGTCCGCTGCGCGTACCCAGAATGGACCGCCACCGGGTTCGCCTGTATTACGTATCATTCCGCATACGCGCAGTGGTCGGTTCAGGATTTTTTTGATGTCGGATTCGGGTGTGTCAACAATCCCCAGATTTTCTGAGATAAAAGCCTGAATTTCGGCGATATTTGCCGTGCCATTATCCAATTGACGCAGATATTCAAAAATTTTATTTTGCGTGTCTATCAATGTACCCGCCAACAGTTCCTTGTGATAAATTGTGTCGGCGCGTGCGGTTTCCGGGCAAACATTATCTATGTTCTTGATAAATATAATGTCAGCATCAATATCGTTCAGGTTTTCAATTAATGCGCCGTGTCCCGCGGGGCGAAACAGCAAAGAACCATCGTCATTTCTGAATGGTGTATTATCCATATTTACCGCAATTGTGTCGGTTTCGGGTTTCTGGGTGGACATAGATATATTATATTTAACCCCAAAATCCGATTCGAAGTCTGGGATGATTTTTGCCAATATCTTATTAAATCCGTCAATATGTTCGGGGGATACAGTAAAATGAATGTTTACGGTATTGTTTGATTTGGCGTATTGCGCCCCCTCTGCCAGATGTTCGGCCAGGGCCGTGCGACAAAATCCGTCGTATTTGTGGAATTGTAATAATGCCTTAGGTAATGCGCCATAATTAAGTCCGCATTTCCCGACCAAGTATTCTATTGTATCGTGTGCCGTTGCATTTTCCGGCAGGATTTGTTTCAAATCGTCATAAAATGCAAATTCGGTCAGATTATCCAGTACGGTTTGAGTTGTTTGATTCATTTCACCTGTTGACAGGTATTCAAATAAGTCCTTGAACATACGGGTGGCAGCACCAGATGCCGGGACGAACTTTACAATTTTATATTTATCCCTATTTTCACGATATAGTTTTGCGTATGTGTCCGCTGGACTGGGGCGCAGGCCGTGGCCAATAATTGCGGGGGATACTATATCTGAAAAAGGAAAACCTGTTTCAAAATCATGTAATTGTTGTGCAATTGTATCAATATTTAATCCGTGTTTGTTTATTTGCTGAATATCGTTTTCGGTAAAATTTGGCATCTTTTTTCGTCCTTTTTTGAATCATAGTATAAAAAATAAGTGTGTGCAAGTGGTGGTGGGGATTAGTTCCTGTACCTTGAAATTGTTGGTTGTGGCACTATATATAGGGAAAAAGAATTTTAAGGAGGCATACAAATGAATCCAGATGATTTACAGGAATCGCCACAACAGGCAATAGAAAAATATACGACGGACTTTACCAAATTGGCGGCTGACGGCAAATTGGACCCGGTTATTGGGCGCGACGAAGAAATTCGGCGCACGGTCCAGGTTTTGTCGCGACGTACAAAGAATAACCCGGTTTTAATTGGTAATCCCGGTGTTGGTAAAACTGCGATAGTAGAAGGTTTGGCCACCCGTATTATTTCGGGTGATGTACCGGAAAATCTGTTAAAGAAAAAATTATTGTCGTTGGATATGGGGGCGTTGATGGCGGGGGCTTCGTTCCGTGGACAGTTTGAGGGACGCTTAAAAGCCATCCTGAAAGCGGTCAAAGATGCCAATGGCGAAATTATTTTGTTTATTGACGAGTTGCATACCCTGGTTGGTGCTGGCAAGGGCGAGGGCAGTATGGACGCGGCGAATTTATTAAAGCCTATGTTGGCGCGTGGTGAATTGCATTGTCTTGGGGCGACAACATTGGATGAATATCGTCAGTATATTGAAAAAGACCCGGCCTTGGCGCGGCGTTTTCAGCCCGTATATGTTGATGAACCAACTGTTGATGATACTATTTCAATATTGCGTGGTCTGAAAGAAAAGTACGAGGGGCATCACGGTGTCCGAATCGCTGATGCTGCGCTGGTATCGGCGGTAAAGTTGTCCAGCCGTTATATTACCGACCGCTTTTTACCAGATAAAGCAATTGATTTAATTGATGAAGCGGCGGCCCGTGTACGTATAGAGGTTGCAACAAAACCTGACCGCTTGGACGAGGTTGACCGTCATTTGATGCAATTGAGAATTGAACAACAGGCATTAAAGAAAGAAAAAGACGAAGAGTCTAAGAAGCGTCTGAAAGAATTAGAATCTTTGATTGCAAATGTAGATGCAGAATCCAAAAAACTGACCGCCGAATGGCAGGCTGAACAGCAAAAAATGCGTGGCCTGTCGGATGCGATGGCGGCATTAGACGCCGCCAAGGCAGAGGTCGCCACTGCGATGCGAAATGGGGACTATGAAAAAGCGTCCGCCCTGCAATATGGCAAGATTCCAGAACTGGAAGAAAATATTCGTCAAATGAATACTAATGCCAAAGAGTATAAAACGGTACTGCCGGAACATATTGCCGCGGTTGTCAGCAAGTGGACCGGTGTGCCGGCCGACCGTCTGAATGCCGAAGAGCAGTCTAAATTATTAAATATAGAAGATGCCTTGCGTAAACGCGTTGTGGGCCAGGATGCTGCGCTGGGGGTTGTTGCGCGTGCAATTCGTCGCAGTCGGGCGGGGCTGTCTGACCCGCGCCGTCCGTCGGGCAGTTTTATGTTCCTGGGGCCAACCGGCGTGGGCAAGACCGAGGTAGCCAAGGCCCTGGCTGAATATTTGTTTAACGATGATACGGCCATGACACGAATTGATATGAGTGAATATATGGAACCGCATTCGGTGTCGCGCCTGATTGGCAGTCCCCCGGGATATGTCGGGTATGAACAGGGGGGCGTTCTGACTGAAAGTGTGCGTCGTCGCCCGTATCAGGTATTGCTGTTTGATGAAATTGAAAAGGCAAACCCAGATGTGTTTAATGTGTTCTTGCAAATTTTGGATGATGGCCGTCTGACCGATGGCCAGGGGCATGTTGTGAATTTCTCAAACACAATTATTATTATGACCAGCAACCTGCCGGATATGGACGCGGTGAAAAAGCACTTCCGACCCGAATTTATCAATCGTATTGATGAAATCGTGTTCTTTAATCCGCTGGGCAAGGATGTAATGGCGGGAATTGTAAAGATTCAATTACAAAACCTGGAAAAGCGTCTGGCGGAGCGGCGGATTGGCCTGAATATCACGGACAAGGCGATAAAGTGGCTGGGTGATAATGGGTATGACCCGGTGTTTGGTGCGCGACCATTAAAGCGGCTGATAACATCCGCACTGGAAGATAAAATAGCTGACCTGATATTGTCCGACGCTATAAAAGAGGGTAGCTCCGTCTATGTAGATGTAAAAGGCAAAGACCTGACCGTTGGATAAGAAATCCCCCGAATGGGGGATTTTTTTAGTGAATGGTGAACAGTGGTGGATGTTATAAACAGAAAATTGAGAATCATATAATTATTATTATTTTACTCTCCACTTACACTGCCCATTTTTTTATAATAAAAAAAACGCCGCGTGGCGCGGTGAGTCTGGGTTTGCTGGGATTTTTTTATGCCGAATCCAAACGGTCCATTATTTTCGGCATTTATTCACATATATTTTACCGCGGAAATCGGGGCTTTGTCAATGGGATTTTATGCCGAATCCAAAGGACCGTTTTCCCACGGTCCCCCAAGTTTCTAAGGAAAAGGAGAGTAATCACATGAAGCGCACATTGATTCGTATGTTGGGGGCGATTTTGTCCATATTTGTGTCTGGACGTGCAGATGCATTGACGTATAGTTATCAGACAGCGTGTCCGACCTGTTATCTTTTTGGCAACGCGATTTGTGGTACAGGTATCACCGAGGCAGGCGGTTATTCAAGCAATGCAGCAACAGGCCTTACGTCATCTTTTTGCATAGTAGATAGCAATGATGGCAATCCGCGTTTTGTGGACAGCAATCGTGATTGTTATAATTTATTAAAATCCTGGGGTATGTGTACAACAAAGAATAGCGAAGGTTACTACGCATTGCAACACAGCGGGTTGGACTGTGTAAATGCCAGTGAGCTTGCTGGATACGTTTTGGAAGCAGGAGAGAGCGGAAACGCTTCTACATACTACTATAGTGGCAGTAAGTCAGGTTATGCAGAATTTAGGCTGCAATCTGGATATTCAGCCTATCAGTATCTTTGTTGTATTGAAAGTGGTCTGACTGTTGGTTCGGGTATGTGCTGTCAATCTAGTGCTACATGTCTTGACGACGTTGTATATGGGGGGAGTTGTCGCGACAGCTCGGGATTCTCTGCTGTGGAAATAGTTGAAACTGGGGTTGGTGTGGGTCCTTGTACAGACTATTTTCAGGATTATTTCAGTTCAAATCAATCAACGGGTTTCTGTAATGCTTATGGCGATATTTTTGTTGAAGGCACCGGCGCATTATTTATTGCCGAGGCTTGTTATGGTGTCCGCGCAATTGATACTGGGTACTATGCGTATGCGCAATGTGGAGTAGTAATTACATCTTGCAAATCTGAAAACGGATATTATTCCACAAACAAAGAGCCATCGCCGTTAACGTTTGTTTCAGATGGTGATTCTGCATATTGCAAGGCTTGTCCATCTGTTTCTGGTTATGATTCTGGACATGATTTTAGCGTCAAATCCAACACAGGCGGGACCAGCATTACATCATGTTATGCCACCGCGGGCACCCCAACAATAACTGTATCTGATACATTTGGTTCGTACCAAGAAACAATTGATGGATCGTGTCCTTATTCTGAATAAAAAGATATGCAATGAAGAAATCACAGTCGCAAATCAATATTATTGAAATAGATACGCGTGATGCTAATTATCAGACAGGCATCGGGCGTTATATTGATATATTGTCGCGTAATATGCCAGAATATGTGCATACATATCGCATAATTTTATATCGGCACGATAAGCCCGATTTACAGATTACCCAGACAGATACAGAATTGTCAGTTTTTTATCCCAAAAATATGCCTGCATCTATATTGAACGGCGTTATTATGCATATGTGGGGCGCAAAGATTGCACAGATGGAAAACCTGATACTGAAAGTAAATTGTGTTGGGATGGAAACTTTGGCGTATTCAATCCGTACACAATTTTATTGCAAGATTATAGGTGTGTTGCATTTC